>NZ_ML974127.1:886351-1235776 GCF_004765815.2 Halorussus salinus
AGCGACCTCGCGGGAGTACGCCCAACTGGGCATCCGGCGCTCCATCGCCGCGCTGGTGCCGGGGTTCATCATCGCACAGGCCGCCATCGCGCTCGGCATCCCCATCTCGTTCAACAACATCATCATCTCGGGCGTCATCGGCGGCGGACTGGCGGGCGGGTCCGCGGGCGTCTCGCGCCGGAAAATCGGGGTGACGCTCGCGTTCTGGGTCATCACGCTGGTCTCGTCGGTCGCGGTCGGCTACGGCGTCTACTGGGCGTTCGCGCAGGTGCTGGGCGGTGCGGTGTAGTCCGACGGGCAGTCGTCGGCAGGGACCGTTCAGCGCGTCGCGGGGGAAACGATACGTCGCTGGCGGTCGAACCGTCGCGCGTGCAGCGAAGCGTCATCCACGCGCTCGAACCGACCGAACTCGGCGACAACGCGGAAGTCCGGAACCTCTCGGCCGCGCTCGCCGCCACCGACCTCGCAGTAAATCACTACCGAATCCCGCCCGGCGAGGAGTTCCCGAGCGGCCTCCATGCTCACGGCGACCAAGAGGAGGTCTTCGTCGTCCTCGACGGCGCGGCGACCTTCCAGCGACTCGGCTCCGAGAGAGACGAAGCCGCCGAAATCGCGGTCGAGGAGGGCGAGGTCGTCCGCTTCGCGCCCGGCGAGTACCAGTCGGGGCGCAACGCGGGCGACGGACTCCTCGCGGTCCTCGCGCTCGGGGCACCGCCCGACAGCGGGGACGTGCGGATCCCGCTCGATTGCCCCGAGTGCGGCCACGGCTACCTCTCGCCAGACGTTAGCGAAGCGGGCGACGCAGGCGTGACCCTCGACTGCCCGGCCTGCGGCGCGGCGAACGTCCCGCAGGGGTGTCCCGACTGCGGCGCGGAGATGCGGGTCGCGCTCGGCGAAGGGGTCGAAACGGTCGTTCGTTGTCCGGACTGCGGTGGCGCGGCCGAGAGTCCGTTCGAGTCGTAGTCGCCCGCAGAAATCTTCTACAGACTGCTCGCCTCCGCGACTCCCGAGACGCTCGACGCGATGGAACTGCCACCGGTGAGAGACGACTATCGGACGACGGTCACCGTCACTGGTGCCTCGGTGACGACCGTCGTCGCCACCGTCCCGAGGAGTCGCCGGGCGAGTTCGTGGCGCTCGCCGCCGTGGCCGCCCATGACGACGTGGTCCACGTCGTGGGTCTCGGCGTACTCGATGATGGTCTCGGCGGGGTCGCCCGTCTCGACCGCCGTCTCGACGCTCCGGTCCGCCTCGGCGGCGCGCTCCTCGGCGCGGGCCACGAGGTCGTCGGCGCGCTCGCGCGCGCTCGCTCGGCGCTGTTCGCCGGGTTCGAGGACGCCGCTCTCGCTCATCGAGGAGTCCAGCGGCGTCACGACGTTCAGGACCGTGACCCGGCAGTCGAACGTGTCGAGCGCGTGGACCAGCGCGTCGTCGGCGAGCGGCGACCCGTCCAGCGGCACGAGGACGTGTTCGGGAGTCATGCCGGTCGTTTCGGTCCGCGGCGGTAAGTATCCGTGGCCCGATAGAGCAATGTCTACGCTCACTATAGATAACTCTAGCTTTCTTAAAGGTAATAGAAGATTTCTCGAACGCGGCTCGCCCTCGCGTCGCGCGCTACTCGATTTCGGCGAGTTGCTCCCGGACGAACGACCGGTAGGCGCGTTCGACCGCCGCCGGGTCGTCGCAGGCCTCCCAGTCGAGCGCGACCGACATCCACCGCGACCGCTGGACCAGCAGGTAGTAGGGGTAGTTCTTGTTCACGATTTCGTCGGGGTCGATGCCGCGCTTGCGGGCGTAGCTCCGCCGGAGGAGGGCACAGAGTTCCGTCGCCCGGTCGTCGGTCGGCAACTGGACGCGAATCGTCGCGTCCTCCGCGAACGCGAGGTCCAATCGGTAGTCCCCGACGTAGGGGTCGCCGAAGTCAAGCACCGTCCGGACACCGAGGTCGCCGTCGGCGTCCGACCCGAGGAGAAGGTTGTCGAGGTGGAAGTCCCGATGGAGGACCGACGGCCGCTCCGGGGCCGCGATGGCGTCGGCCGCGCCCTCGAAGGCCGCGGCGATGTCGGGCACGAGGTCGGCGAACCGTCCGGGGTCGTCGCCACACTGCACCTGCTCGACCAGCGAGACGGGGTGGTCGGCCAGCGACGCGAACACTTCTCCCCACAAGTCGCCGCCGTCGGTCGTGAACTCGGGCGTCGCTCCCTCATCGGGGCCGGTCATCCGGAGCGGGCCGCACTCCTCGGCGTCGATTCGGGACTCGACCGAGGCGTCCGCCCCGGAGAGTCGGAACTCGTGGAGTCGCGCGAGGTGGCGACCGACCGCCGCCACCAACTGCTCTCGTTCGCTCCACGACAGGCCGTCGAGGTCCCGAATCTGGCGGCCCTCGCAGTGTTCGAGGAGGAAGTGAAAGACGCCGAGCGGACCGCCGTCCTCGACTATCGCCAGCACGTCCGGAACCGGGAGCGCCGTCTCGTCGGCGAGCGTCTGCAGGAGGTACGGCTCCGGCCGGAGTTCCGCCGCGCTGTTGAACGTCGCCGCCTTGAGGACGGCCTCCTCGTCGTCGGCGAAGCGGACTCGATAGATGGCGTTGATGCCTTTCGAAATCGGCGTCACGTCGGCGACGGCGCGGCCGCTGGCGTCCCGCGCGGCCCGAGCGACCGCGTCAGGTCCGGGTTCGTCCAACCGCTCGTCTCGTACCATACTCGTCCATGCGAGACCGACGCCAAGTTATTTTCGACAAGCTGTCACGAGTGGCGTGCAGGGCCTCGAAACGCGAACCGGCTACCGCGAAGGGGCAGGGATTTGTCTCTCGACCCCGAACGCCCCGACATGGAGACCACCGACGCGTTCGTCGGCCTGACGTGTGTCGATTGCGAGGAGACCTTCGACGCCGAGGAGGCCACCCACCGCTGTCCCGACTGCGGTGGAATCTTGGACCCGGACTACGACTACGACGAAATCGACCTGTCGCGCGAGGACCTCGAATCCCGGCGCTTCGATTCGATGTGGCGCTACGAGGAGCTACTGCCGTTCCCGCGGGAGGCCGCCATCTCGATGGACGAGGGCGCAACTCAGCTCGTAGAGTGTCCGGACCTCGCCGACGAGATGGGGGTCGGGCGCGTCCTGCTGAAGGACGAGGGCCGGAACCCGACCGGGACGTTCAAGGACCGCGGCCAGACCGCCGCGATTACGGCGGCCGCTCAGCACGGCGCGACCGACGTGGCGCTCAACTCGGCGGGCAACGCCGGACAGGCCGCCGCGGCCTACGCCGCCCGCGCGGACCTCGACTCGCACGTCTTCCTGCCCTCGCGGTCCGGATTCACCAACAAGGCGATGGTCAACGTCCACGGCGGCGACCTGACCGTCGTGGAGGGGCGCATCGGCGACGCTGGCGAGGCCTACGCCGACGCGATGGAGCAACACGACGACTGGTACTCGGTCAAGACGTTCGTCACGCCCTACCGCCACGAGGGCAAGAAGACGATGCTCTACGAGACCGTCGAGCAGAACGACTGGGAGGTGCCCGACGCCGTGGTCTACCCGACCGGCGGCGGCGTCGGGTTGGTCGGGATGCACAAGGCCGCCAAGGAACTGCGCGACTTGGGCCTCACCGACGAGATTCCGTCGATGTACGCGGCCCAGTCGTCCGGCTGTGCGCCCGTCGTGGAAGCGTTCGACGAGGGCAAAGGCGTTCACGAGGTCTGGGAGACCCCCGACACCATCTGTGGCGGCATCGAGATTCCCGACCCCGGTGCGAGTCCCCTCATCTTGGACGCGCTCCGCGAGAGCGACGGCGGCGCGGTGGCGACCAGCGACGAGGAGATACTCGACAGCGCCGTCGCCGTCGCCCAGAAGGAGGGCTTGGAGATGGGCGCGACCTGCGCGGCGGCCGCCAGCGGGGCGTGGGAACTCGCGCGCCGCGACGAGTTCGGCGAGGACGACACCGTGGTCCTGCTCAACACCGGCGCGGGCAACAAGGACGACGACGTACTCCGCAGTCACCTGATGAGCAAGGGAATTTAGCTACTGTTCGACGCTTACGGGCTCCTCGGCGATTATCCACGCGTCGGGCGACTCTTTCGACCGCAGTTCGAGGCTCCCCTCGTGGAAGTGAGCGGTAATCCGCTCGCTCGTCTCGGACTCGGACATCGTATCGTCCGCTACGCCGGACCGCGACATTACTATTCGGCGTCTACGCGGGAGTACAAGCCGTCTAAGTCGGGATATCGCCAGTCTTCGCACCGATAGCCGCGGGCTACGCACCGATACGCCTCGACTACTCCGGCGAAAGCGCGACCGGACGAAGGGTGCCGGAGTCGGCGGAATGTCGGAGTCGGCGGTACGCGCAGGGGTCTCGTCGCCGAGCGTATCCCTCGTCGGTAAGTCGGCGTCGGGAGAGGCCGGGAGAATCGGGGGACCGACAATCAGTAGAAGTACACTTCGAACTCGTCGCCGCAACTGCTACAGTCCACCGTCGTCCCCGTGAGTCGGTCGGCGTCCCGGAACTGCGGGTCCGACTCGCCGCCGTCGGTGACGAGTTCGACGGACCTGTCCTCGCAGTTCGGGCACCCGATACTCGTTGCTGCTTGCGACATACTTCGGCCCACGGAAGCCGGTCGGTTAGTTATAGAGTTGCTAAACGACCCGTGGAACCGGCGTCTGCCGCGGGCTACCGCCGACTAGCCTCGGTGTACGCTCGGCCCGAAATCGGTTGTCGGCACCTATCGACCGATACAGGGTCCCTACTCGACGGCGACGCTCGTCCGGTCGGGGGCCGGACCGGGGTGAGACAAATATAAGTTTTAGACGACTCTAATCGGGGGTACGTGATGCTGAGCGACGTGATGGAAGACTATCTCAAAGCGATCTACGCCCTCCAGCAGGACGAGGAGGGTCCCGTCGCCACGTCGGCCATCGCCGAGTATCTGGACGTGACGCCCCCGACCGTGACCAGCATGGTCGAGAAACTCGAAGACCGCGGACTGGTCGAGCGCGAGAAGTACAAGGGGGTCGAACTCTCCGCGGAGGGCGAGACCGTCGCGCTCGAAGTCCTGCGCCACCATCGACTCCTCGAATCCTACCTGACCGAACACCTCGACTACTCGTGGAGCGAGGTCCACGACGAGGCCGACACGCTCGAACACCACATCAGCGAGGAGTTCGAGAAGCGCGTCGCCGAGGTGCTGGGCGACCCCGAGGTGGACCCCCACGGCGACCCGATTCCGAGCGCGGACCTCACGCCGCCCGAAGCCGACGACACCGCGCCGCTCTCGGAGTACGGTCCCGGCGACAGGCTGGTCGTCGCGCGCGTCAGCGACCGCGACGAGGAGGAACTGCGCTACCTCGCGGAGGCGGGCATCGCGCCCGAGACCCTCCTCGAAGTCGTGGACGTGGCTCCCTTCGGGATGGTGACGGTCCGGTTCGACGGCGACGGCGACCGCGAGCAGAGCCTCCCGGAGAACGTCGCTCGCTCTATCCGGGTCCGGCCCGCGGACGACGACAACCCCGCGAACGGCGACAGCCCCGCGGACGACGGGACCGGAGACGCCGACGGGACCGAGAACGGCGACGAAGCCGGAAACGGCGGCGACGACGAGATAGAGGCCTGACGGCGACCCGCCGAACCGGTCCGGCGGAGAGACAGCTTTTTCTCGTCCGGGCTATCAGTTCCGACGAATGCTGAACGTCGTCGTCTCGGCGCTCGCGGGCGTCGCGTTGGGCCTCTCGCTGGCGGCCCCGCCGGGGCCGATGAACGCCATCATCGCCGAGGAGAGCGTCCTCCGCGGCTGGGGGTCGGGCTTCCGCGCGGGCCTCGGCGCGCTGTCGGCCGACGCCTGCTTCTTCGTGCTGGCCCTGTTGGGCGTCGTCACCGTGGTCCGGGACGTGCCGGTCGTCCAGCAGGCGCTCTTTGGCTTCGGCGGCCTGCTGATGCTGTACTTCGCCTACGGGACCGCGACTGACGCTAACGCCGCGTTCGGCGGCGACGCGGGGAGCGACGGAGACGACCGGACTGCGACCGACGAGGAGACCGAGACCGCGACCGACGGGGCCGGACCGAAGGAGAGCGAGGACAGCAAGGGGTTCCGGAAGGCGTTCGTGCTGGCGCTGACCAACCCCTACCAGATTCTCTGGTGGCTGACCGCGGGCGTCGGATTGCTCGACCCCGGCACGTTCGCGCTGGACTGGCTCGGCGGCCTGACCGTCTCGACGGGGAGTCCGGTCATCGTCGTCGGCTTCTTCGGCGGCATCGCGCTCTGGATTACCGGCTTCCCGGCCGCGCTGGTCACGGTCGGGCGGCGCGTGGACGCCTTCGCGCCCGTCGTCGCCTACCTGAGTGCCGTCGTGCTGGCGGTGGCCGGACTCTCGTTCCTCTCGAAAGCGACCGGGATTCTGGCGTAGGCGATAGCTCCGACTCCTTCGCGTCCGGCCCGGAGGCGCGACGGGAAGCGATTGACGAGACGCGACTGACGAGACGCGACTGACGAGACACGACTACCGAGACGTAACCGACGAGAGCGCCAGCACCGACTCCTTGAACCGCGAAAACAGCCGCCTCGGAGTCCGTCCGCCAGCTATGGCCGTCGTTGTGTCCGGCGGTCCGACGACTCCTCGTGGTCCATCTCGGGGACCTCGCCTTCGAGCCACTCGCGGAACCACTTGACGCGCTTGAGTCGCTTGTGGGCGATGCCCTCGGCGGTGTCGGTCTGGACGCGACTGGCGGCGTCCTTGCCTCGCTCCATCACCCTATCGACCATCTCGGCGGCGTCCATGTGCGTGCGGGCCTCGTAGCCCATCCGCAGGAGCATCAGCGCGGTGCCGTTCGCGCCCACCTTGTCCAGCAGGTCGGCCTCGATGAGACACTGGGTCTCTTTGGGCAGGTCGGTCAGGTCGCCCTGATAGGAGTGGTTCTCGACGGCCTTGCAGACCTCCTCGATGAACGATTCGGGGAAGTCACCGTGAGTTTCGAGGTACTTCCGGGCGATGCGCGCGCCCTCCTCGGCGTGGACCTCTTGGTCGGCGTCGAGCTTGGCGATGTCGTGGAACAGCGCGGCGACGCGCGCCACGTCCACGTTCGCGCCCTCCTGCTCGGCGATGGTGCCCGCGAGGTCCACCACGTTGAGGATGTGGTTGAACCGGTACTCCGCGGAGTGCCACGGGTACCACCGCATCCGACCGCCGCCCTCCTCGTTCTCGACGCTGGCGGCCAGATACTCGTAGACGAAGTCCTCCATCTCCTCGAACTCGGCCTCGGTGACGGGCGACTCCTTAATTTCGACTCCCACAGAACCACCTCGATTTGCAGATGTCCGTACTCATTCTTACTCGTATAAACGAATGATTGACTCTTTAGACTTACGACGAAGACACCGGGACCGCTCGGACGGTTTCTCCGCGTTCGTCCGGAGCGCGCGAGGTTCGAATCGGGGGCCGGAACGCCGACTGTCGGCAGACACCTGACATCCCGACGGACTTTCGCTCGAAAGCGGGCGACGACGACCGACAGCGCCCGCCGTTCTACGCCGCCAGCACGAACTCGATGCGCTCGGTCTCCTCGCCCTTCGACTCGCGGTTCGTTATCTCGACGCGCCCGACCTCGCCGAGGCTATCGACGTGCGTGCCGCCGCAGGGACAGTAGTCGAACCCTTCCACCTCGACGACCCGGAGCGGGTCCACGTGGTCGGGGATGAGATTCAGGAGCGCGCGCCCCTCGTCGGTTCGGTCTTCGACCTCGTCGCGCGGTCGCTCGGCTTTCGTCACCGCGAGGTCCCGCTCGATGGCCTCGTTCGACAGGCGCTCGATACGGGCGATGTCCTCGTCGGAGAACTCCGCAGGCTCGAAGTCGATGCGCGAGCGGTCGGCGTGAATCTGGTTGCCCGCCGTTTCCGCGCCGTACTCGTCCAGAACGACGCGCGAGACGACGTGCTGGGCGGTGTGCATCCGGCGGTGGGCCTCGCGGCGCTCGGCGTCGATGGACCCCTCGACGGTCTCGCCGACCTCGGGGCGCGCGCCCTCGAACTCCTCGACGTAGTGGCGCACGTCGCCGTGATTCTTCCGGACGTTCGTCACCCTCGCCGACCCGCCGTCCCACGAGAGGTCGCCGCGGTCGGCCGGTTGGCCGCCGCCCTCCGGGTAGAAGTACGTTCCGTCGAGGACGAGGTAGTCGTCGCCGACCTCGCTGACGGTCTCCTCGAACTCGGTCACGTCGTCGGCGTCGGGAAGGTAGCGTTGCTCGGTCACACCCGGCCCAAGGCGGTCCAGCGGCTTAACCGATTGGCTGGCGCGCCGATTGGCCAGTCACACCGGTTGGCCGGACGCGCTCCTCGTCGTCGGCTCCTCGCCCCATCGTTCGGCGCTGTCAGTTCGACCCGGCGCGGTCAATTCGACCCGGCGCGGTCAGTTCAGCCATCCGGCGACTCGCCGTCGGAGTCTCACGAACACCGGCGTTCGCCGCGAGTCGCCGTCGCCGCGATTCCGTCGCCGAGGAGCGCGGCGACCACTCGATTGATGCTTCCCGGACTGGTCGTCGGCCGACCTGCGACTCGCGCCGTCGGTCGCCGACTCGCCGCCGTGCGCGGGCCGGGCCCGTTCGCGCGTCCGGAAGAGGTCGCGGGTCGCGAGCGCGAACAGCGACCCACAGAGGAGCGTCCAATCCACGACCGCCAGTCGCCGAGCGCGACGGACGGCGACGTAGCCGACGCCGACGGCGAGTACCGAAGCCAGTGCCAGCCACGTCAGTTGCATCGCTCTCGGTCGTCGGGACGGACTGGCTGTCGGTCGGTGTGAAGGGAGACCATCGTCGGCAACGTCGGCCCGGAGCGATTTTGTTATACGTCGTCTGCGTAAATTCAGGATGACTATCGTTTCGGCCTCGAAGCGACCGCCGAGCGGTAACGACTCTTTATCGCCGAGTAAGCGCGGTCATCCGACGCTCGCGGCGAGCGTGACGACCCCGACGAGGAGACAGACCACCCCGACCCGGCGCTTGTGAGCGGCGAACTCCTCGGTCGGTTCCGGCGGGGCGTTCAGCAGGTCCGACTGGACCCGGAGGACGGTCCGGGGAAACAGGTAGTCGGCGACGCCCCACGCGACCAACAGGACGCCGAGGGCGAGTCTCACGGGGCGCATGGAGTGTCACTAGTCAACGTGGAACAGGAAATAGGTTACTGCGAATACGACGCATCTCCTCTCGTGGCGGTGACGGTGTAGAGACGTTTCTCAGCGATCTCTCGACTGTTCCCGAACCAAGGTGAATACGCTACCGGGCCGTCTAGTATTTGCTACTTCACACTTATAACTCCGATAAAGTCGGAAATCAGTTATGGTTACTGGGAGTAAGTTACTTATTGCCGATGTGTGAACGGTAGCCATGGCTCTAGTAGAGAACTGCTGTGTCTGTGACGGCGACATCGACACCGGTCCCCTCGGCACCCCGCGCAACTCGTGCGACGACTGCGGCGGACTGTTTCACAGGGACAAGTGCGGTCGAGGAACACTGTACGGGTTCAAGTGCGACGACTGTCTGTGAGCCGCGACGGGTAGACGACGCTGTTTCGTGTCGAAAGCGTCTGTAAAAGGCGTATAGTCCCGGGCGGATTCGAACCGCCGTCATAGGCTGTCTTCCGTAACGATCCGTGAATCGCCACGTCCAAAGGCCCATATGATTGGCCACTACACCACGGGACTTCACTCACTTCGTTCGCTCGCCTCGTGTACCTCGCAGTTCCGAAGGAACTGCTCACCACTACGGGACTTCAGTTCCACGTAATGCAATGACGCACTTGAACGTATCGCAATGGAAAAGCCCCGACAACCACCCACAAACTCAGTCGGCTTCGCCCTCGCCGACCAGTTCGGCGCACATGTCGGCCTCGGCGTCGAAGCAGTCGGGACACTGCGGTTCGCGGTCGATGATGGTGTCGAGTCGCTCCGCGACGGTCTCGTCGATGACGCTTTCGAGGGCCTTGGCCTCGCTCGGGAACTCCTCGACTTCGAGGACGTTGTGGAGGAATCGCTCGATGATGCAGTAGGTCTGGAGTGCCTCGCGGGCCTGCTCGATGCCCTCGTCGGTCAGCGAGACGCCCTTGTACTTCTCGTGGTCGGCGAGACCCCGCTCCTGTAGCTTGCCGATCATCTCGTTGACGCTCGCGGGACTCACGTCGAGGCGGTCGGCGAGCGCGCCGGTCGAGGCCGGACCGTTCTCCATCCGTTGCACGAGGTAGATCGCTTTCAAGTACTGGTCTGCGGTGTTCATGCTCGGTCCTCCATAATTCGTGTCACTTCCTCGACGCCGTCGGCCTCCTCCTCGCGAATCGTCTTCAGGGTCGCCAGCAGTTCCTCTCGGTCGAGCGCGTAGTCGGTGTCGCTGGCCTCGACGGCCTCGATGAGGTCGTCGTAGAACTTGTAGGCGGTCTCCTCGCCGTGGAGTTGGTCGTAGAGAATCCCGTCGAACCCTTCGGGACCGGTCTGGGCGTAGCGGGCCTCGACCAACTGCTGGATCTCCTCGATGGGCACCGCCTCGGCGTCCAGTTGGTCGATGAGGTCCTCCAGTCTCCGGCGGTGGTCCGCGGACTCCTCGCGGGCCCCTTCGAGCAGTTCCTCCACGTCCGCGTCGCGCTCGCCCGGCGAGAGGGTCTCGTAGTGGCGCGCGGCGCGGACCTCGACGACCTCCTCCAGCACGATACCGATCTGGAGGAGGCGCGCGAGTTGGTTGTCGGTCGAGACCCGGTCGTTGACCGTCATCCCGACCACCTGCGGTCGTCCGTCGATACCGCTGTCATGGATAGACAGTGGGGAGTTGGGAGACTTAACAGGTTTGGTCCGACGTTCGACCGCGGACGGCGCTGGCAGGCCGAGTGCGAAAAGAACAGAATCAGAAGAGAACGGGGACGACCGCAGAAACCGCGGAACGACTACTCGTGGAGTCGTTCCTGCACGCGCGTTTCGAGGTCCTCGCGCAGTTCCTCGACTTCGACCTCCTCGAAGACCGGGACGAAGAAGCCCTCGACCAGCATGTTGCGGGCCGACTCGTCGTCCAGCCCGCGGGAGGTCATGTAGAACATGTCCTCCTCGTCTATCTGGCCGACCGTGGCCGAGTGGCTGGCCTCGGTGTCGTGGTTGTTGATGATGAGCTTCGGGGAGGCGTCGGCCTCGCTGTCGTCGCTCAGCATCAGGGTGTTCTCGCGCTGGTAGGAGTTGGTGTCCCACGCGTCTCGCCCAACGTCTTGGACGCCCTCGTAGACCGACCGGGCCTCGTCGTCCAGCACGCCACGGGTCACGAGGTCCGCGGCCGTGTGGGCCGTGTTGTGCCAGACGCGCGCCGCGATGTCGAAGTGCTGGTCGTCGTGACCGAAGAACGCGCCGACGGTCTTGGTCTCGGAGCCCTCGCCGTTCAGTTCGGTCTCGACGGAGGACTTCGTGAGCCGCGAGCCGATGTTGCCCTCAACCCAGTTGACCGTGGCGTAGTCGGCGGCGTCGCCGCGCTTGAGCGTGTAGTTGTAGGTCTCCTCGTCCAAGTCCTGTAGCGAACCGTACTGGACGTGGCTGTTCTCGCCCGCGGCGACCTCCACGATGCCGCTGTAGTAGCGGTCGCCCTCCACGTCGTCACCAGTGTCCTGTCGCTCCAGAATCGTCACGGAACTCGACTGCTCGGTGACGACTAGCGTGTAGTTGAACAGCGACTGGGAGTGCTGAGTCGTCCGGATGGTCACGTCCTCGGCGTCCACGTTCTTCGGGACGTAGACCAGCGTGCCCGTGCTGAACAGCGCGGTCGAGAGCGCGGTCAGGTAGTTCTCCTGCGGGTCGATGACCGACCCGAAGTGTTCCTTCAGGAGGTCCTCGCGCTCCTCGACGGCCTCCGAGAGCGGCAGGACTTCGGCCTCGTCGGGACCGACTTGGTCTTTCTCCTCGGCGGCGTTCAGCGGGTCCACGAAGCTCTCGTAGTCGAGCGCGTCGAGGTTGGTCCAGTCGCGGCCCGGCGTCCGAATCACGTCGGGCATCTCCAACTCGCCGAGCGCGTCGAGCGCGTCGAGGCGAGTTTCGAGGAGCCAGTCGGGTTCGCCGAGGTCCTCCGAAATTTCCCGAACGGTCTCCTCGGAGATGGTCTCGTGTACCTGCGTCGCGGTCATCCGAGACTCCCCTCCATTTCGAGTTCGATGAGTCGATTCAGTTCGACGGCGTACTCGATGGGTAGCTCCTCCGTAATCGGCTCGATGAACCCGGAGACGATCATCTGCTTGGCGTCGTCGTCGTCCAGTCCGCGCGACTGGAGGTAGAACACGTCTTCGTCGCCGATTTTGCCGACGGTCGCCTCGTGGGCCACGTCCACCTTCGACTCGTCGATTTCCATGTACGGCATCGTGTCGGACGTGGACTCGTTGTCGAACATCAGCGCGTCACACTCGACGGCGGTCGAGGAGTGTTCGGCACCCTCCGAGATGTGGACCAGACCGCGGTAGTTGGTCCGGCCGCCGTCCTTCGAGATGGACTTCGATTCGATGGTGGACTTGGTGTGGGGCGCGTTGTGGTAGACCTTCGCGCCGGTGTCGATGTTCTGGCCCTCGCCAGCGAACGCGATGGTGATGTTGTTCGCGGATGCTCCGCGGCCCTTCAGGATGGTACAGGGGTAGAGCATCGTCGCCTTCGACCCCATGGACCCGGAGACCCACTCCATGCGCCCACCCTTCTCCACGATGGCGCGCTTGGTGTTGAGGTTGAACGTGTTCTTCGACCAGTTCTGCACTGTCGAGTACTGGACGTGGGCGTCTTCCTTGACGAAGACTTCCACGCCGCCGCTGTGGAGGTTGTGGCTGCCGTACTTCGGTGCCGAACAGCCCTCGATGTAGTGAACCTCGCTACCGGGTTCCGCGATGATGAGGGTGTGTTCGAACTGGCCCATGCCTTCCGAGTTCATCCGGAAGTACGCCTGCACGGGCATCTCGACGGTCACGTCCTCGGGGATGTAGACGAAGCTCCCGCCACTCCAGACTGCGCCGTGGAGCGCGGCGAACTTGTTGTCGCTCGGGGGCACGCAGGAGGTCATGAAGTACTCCTTCACGAGGTCCTCGTGTTCTTGGACGGCCTCGTCCATGTTGCAGAACACGACGCCTTTCTCCTCCCACTGCTCCTGCATGTTCTGGTAGACGACCTCCGACTCGTACTGGGCACCGACGCCCGACAGCGCCTTGCGCTCGGCTTCCGGGATGCCCAGCTTCTCGAAGGTGTCTTGGATGTCTTCTGGCAGGTCGTCCCAGCTATCCGCGCCCTCGCGCTTGTCCACGTCGGGCCGGATGTAGGGGACGATCTCCTCTACGTCCAACTCGGTCAGGTCGGGCTGGCCGGGCCAGTCGGTCGGCATCGGCATGTTCTGCCAGTGTTCCAGCGCCCGGAGCCGCCGGTCGAGCATCCAGTCGGGTTCGTCCTTGTCCTCGCTGATGAGGCGGACAACCTCCTCGGTCAGTCCCTTGTCCGAGCGGACCGCCGCGCTCTCGTCTTTCTTGAACGCGAATCGCTCCTCGGTGTTGGTCTCTTTCAGTTGGTCTTGTTCCGAACTCATGTTTTCACCTCAGGCCGCCTCGTAGACTTCGTCTCGGACCCAGTCGTACCCCTTGTCTTCCAGCTTCTCGGCGAGTTCCGCGCCGCCGCTCATGGCGATTTCGCCGTCGAGCATGACGTGGACGTGGTCGGGCTCCACGTAGTCGAGGATGCGCTGGTAGTGGGTAATCTGGAGAATCCCGGTGCCCTGCTCGTCGCGCAGGGCGTTGATACCGTTCGACACGTCCTGCAGTCGGTCGATGTCCAGCCCGGAGTCGATCTCGTCCAGCACCGCGATGGACGGTTCGAGGATGGCCGCTTGCAGGACCTCGTTTTGCTTCTTCTCGCCGCCGGAGAAGCCCGCGTTGAGGTACCGCTGGGCGAACTTCTCGTCCATGTCGAGCTGTTCCATCTTCTCGGAGAGGATCTGCTGGAACTCCGCGACGCCGACCTCGCCCTCGTCGGCGGGGCCTTCCATCGGGCTGGTGTCGTAGCCAGCGTCCTCTTCCTCGTCGGCCTCGGCTTCCTCCTCGTCTTCGTCCTCGAACAGCTCCTCGCGCTCGTCGAGCTTGGCGTTGAGCGCCTGCCGGAGGAAGTTGACCATCGTGACGCCCTCGATTTCGGCGGGGTACTGGAAGCCGAGGAAGACGCCGAGCGCCGCGCGCTCGTTCGGTTCGAGGTCCAGCAGGTCCCACGAACGCTTGTCCTCGGGGATCTCCTCGTCGAACTCGTCGTCGTCGAGGGTGAGGACGATTTCGCCCTCGGTTACTTCGTAGGCGGGGTGTCCGGCGACGACCTTCGCCGTCGTGGACTTCCCGCTCCCGTTCGGTCCCATCAGCGCGTGAATCTCGCCGGAGTTGACTTCGAGATCGACGCCGTTGAGAATCTTCTCGTCGGCCTCGACCACCTCAGCGTGTAGATTTTTGAGTTCTAGCGTTGCCATTGTTAGGCTCACCTAAGTCGTTCGGAGAATGGGTTGTGCGACCCATAATGCTTTCGCATTCCCCTGTAAATGGTTTCGCGCCGACGAAAAATATCTTTCCGGAACGAGAAACTACATCACGAGAGACGGCGAGCCGACGCTCGCCGAGGAGTCAGACGAAACTCCCGAGTCCGGTCTGCTCTTGCCCGGATTTCACCTCGTCCCACGAGATGTCGAGGGCTTCGAGAATGCGCTCGATGGGTCCCTGCAACGTCTTGTCGAGCATCTTGTCCCAATCGACTTCGAACTCGTCGGGCACTTGGTCGGCGAACTCGAAGCAGATAACGTCCGGGTCCTTCTTGAACTCCCGGTAGCGGCGGTCCTCCTTCGAGTTTCCGCTCGGGTCGAAGCCCTCCTCGTTCTCCATCCGTTGCCAGAAGTCCGGGTGGACGCCCTCCAAGTAGAGTCGCTTGGGCTTGCTCCCGCGCTGAAAGTTGGTCCCGAGCATGAGGTTGGCGTACTTCGCGCCCCGGACCTGCGCGGTGTCGGTGTCGTAGGCGTCGAGTCGCTTGCCGATACCGCCGGGGATGCCCACGTCGTCCAGATTCACGTTCCCGGCTTGATAGTCCTCGATGACCTCGTGGACGTAGTCTTTCACGTCCGATAGCTCCTCGCCGTGGACGATCATGTCGATGACGTTCTTCTGGACCTCCTTCGTGATGGGTGCGATGTCCGACCGCTTGTACTCGAAGCCCGTGATGTCGATGTCGTCTACGTCCTTGCCCTCCTTCCAGACGATGTGACCCGCGTAGCGTTTCTTCTTGCCCGCTTGGAAGAATCGTCGGTAAAGTTTCTCGAACTCGATCTGGAAGCGGTGGGCCGCCGCGTTGAGTCGTTCGAGGGCGAACTCGTCGTACGACTCGTTGATGGCCTCTTCGACTTCGTACCCCTTCTGAATCGTCGCCGCGAGCGATTCGAGTTCCTTCTCGTCCATCTCGGGATGTGCTTCCCGCATTCCGTCGGTAACTTCGACATCGCCCTCCACGTCTTCCGCACCTATATGACCGACTTCTAACATTACTGAGTCGGTATCTCCGTAGGCAACGTCGTAATCCAGTTCTTCTGCCGTCTCTTGGGTGTGTTCGATGACCTCTCGACCGGTCGCAGTAATCGCGGCCCCCATCGCCTTGTCGTAGAGGCGGAATCGCTCCCAACCGAGGACGCCGTAGAGCGACTGGCCGACGAACTGGAACGTTCCGTTTCGGCCCGCGAGGAGCGTGTGGTTGTCCTCGACGGTCACGCAGTAGACGCCGTCGTCGGCGGTACTCCGGGACGAACTGCGGTGCATTCGGAGCGTGTTCTTGCTCTCCTCGGTGCAGTAGATGCGCCACGCGCCACTGTCCTCGCGGTAGTTCGTCGTCAGTCCGAGGTGGGCACAGAGACGAAGCACGTCGTCGCGGAGTCGCTCGCTCGCCGTGGAGTATCGCCACGAGTTCTTCTGTCTGTCTCCGTCCCCATCGACCAGCGTTTCGAGGAAGCCGCACTTCTGGTCCCGACTCGCCTCGAAGACGAACTCCGGAATCCGCTTCTCGAAACTGTCGTCGCCACAGAGACGTTCGAGGAGTCCGCCGAGGAGTTTCGAGGTGAACTGGTACCCTCGGTCGTCAACGTAGTAGTCGAACCCCATCCTGTCGAGGAGGTCGCCGATGGCGGCGTGGTCGCTCTCGCCGCCGTCGGTCATGACGGCGTCTTGGGCGATCTGGATGCTCGTCGCGGACCCGCGGAAGTTCTCGCCGAACTGCTTCTCCTCCGAGGTGTAGACGTTTCCTTCCGTGACGTACCACGCGAGGAGTTCGAGGAAGTCGTCGCCGTCGTACGTCCGAGGAATCCACTTGCGGCCGGACTCGGCGTGGACGTAGAACTCCGAACAGACCGACTCCAGATACTCGCGGTGTGCCTCGAACTCGTTGGCCGAGAAGACGTACCCTTCTTCACCGATATCGGCCTTCTGCACTTTGTCGGGGTACCAACCGATTTCGGCGGCGAGAGTGTGACCGTGAACGTCGTGGTTCGCCCAGATTTCGTAGTCGTCGGCGAACTCGGTCAGGTCGATTTCTTCGAGGGGCGTCCCGTCCGGCCCGTCCCAGTCGTGGGGAAGTTCGTAGTTCGTCGCGGGGTCTAAGTCTCCGGCCTCCACGAAACTGTACTCGTCTTGGGTGACGCCGTTCGTCTCGTTCTTCCGAACGAGCATGCGGTGGTTCGGCGTTACCCGGAAGTCCATCTTGCTGGTCTCGATGTCAACGAGGTCGCCGCGGTAGTCGGGATACGCGTGGGTCTCCACGACCGGTTTGCGTTCCATCTCCTCGGTGTCGGGGTCGAGCGAGTACACCTCGTCGCCGACTTCGAGGTCCCGAATGTTCCGAACTCCCTCCGGCGTGAGAACGTCGGTGTCCGGCGTGAAGCAGTTCATGATGACCTTCACCGCGGCCTGCTGGCGGTCGAACCGCTCGTACTCCGAGGTTCCGGGGTCGCGCTCGTTGCGGAGCGCCTTCTTCTCCTCGCGCTCGGCGAGCGTCTCGTCGATGATTTCGCGGATGATGCCGTCCGGTTCCTTCTGGAAGTGAGTGCCCGTGGGCGCGGTGTAGGTCTCGCCGTCGTACTCGTCGGGGTCCACCTTCGTCTCGGGCGAGGCGTTGATAGTCGTCATCGACATCGGGTAGAGGCTGGCCAAGTCCAGCACGGTCACGTTCTCCTTGACGCCGGTAATCGGCTCGAACACCGCGCCGCCCTCGTAGTCCTCGCTCTCCTGTTTGCCTTTCGAGGGGAGCGCGAACTCCCCGTGGGCCTTGTGGAGGACGTACATGTCCACCGCGTCGCCGGGCGTCGTGGCGTCTTCGAGCTTACACCCGACGAAAGAGGCGACCTCCTCCCAGAAGGAGACGATGTCCTGCTTGCGGTCGAGTTGGACACACAACTCCACGTCCCTGACGTTGTACTCCAGCAGGCGCTCGGGGTCGTTCTCCCAGAGGTCGCCGATGTCGCCCGCGTAACGCTCCTTGCCGACGCCCAACTCGACTTCGCCCACCGCGTCGAGGCGGTAGGATTCCAGTTCCGAGAACTGGGTGCGCTTGTAGCCGTACAGCAGGTCGAAGACGACGCGGCCCTTGACCGTCGGTCCGCCCCAGTCCGAGTCCCAGACCTCGTTCACGCGCGAGAGGCGGTCCGAGTCGAGGTCGTACTCGTGCGGCCCGTCGAGTTCGTCCAGTCGGTCGATGAGGTAGGGCGCGTCGAAGTCGTCCGCGTTCCACCCAGTTAGGATATCTACGTCTTTTCGGTTGATGTAATCGAGGTACTCCTCCAGCATCTCGCGCTCGTCGCCGAACGTGCGGACTTCGAGGTCTATCTCCTCGATGGGGTCGTAGCCCGGCAGGTCGTCGGGGGCCTCGGCGTCGCCGTCGGGCGCGTCCGCGAGCCACGCGATATACTGGTCGTCGTAGGAGTCGAACGTCGTGAGACAGATGATGGGTTCCTCGCCCTCCTCGGGGAAGCCCGACCGGTCGTCCACCTCGATGTCGAAGTAGTGGACGCGCGGGTCGGCCTCGACCTCGACGGGTTCGAGGGTGTCGAGTCCGTCGTGGAAGTAGAGGTCGCCCTCGTCGTCGCGGCGCTCGGGGATGCGAATCCCGCTCTTGACGTTCTTGTCGATGAGGAATCGGTTCGGGAAGAGGATGTCGGCCTCGTAGTGGTCGAAGTTCTCCCGGACGTTCCCCACGTCCCGAGGAGTCCGGCCGAATATCTTGGTCAGCTTCTCGCCCCGGATGCTCTCGTACGGCTCACCGTCCTCGTCGGTCGTCTCGCTCCCGGTGAGGCTGTCGTAGCTCTCCTCGGGCGGGCCGTCGAGTGAGGCGGTCGGCGCGTAGAAGTAGGGACGGAAGCCGACCACCCGGACGTGTTCGAGGGTGTTGTCCTCCGTGCGCCCGAAGACGTGGACCACCGGTGCTTCGTCGTCGCCCGACCCCTCGACGGTGTAATCGACCTGCATCACCGCGAGTTCGACCTCGCCGTCGGCGTCCGGAAGCCAGTCGTCGTCCTCGACCACCGAGTCGGCCCCCCGAGAGTCGCTTCCGGCGACTGCTCGGGCTTCGGCGGCCACGTCTCGGTCGTCGCCGCCACCGTCGGAGAAGTCCGTGAGTGTCGTAGACCCCGAATCGCTCATGTGAATCGAGTTTGGCGGGTTCGGCTAAAAACCCTCCCTTCTGGGGCCTCGGAGGGGTGTCGAATGGAAAGCTATATAATGTGTTAACACTTACCACGGGACGAGGTGACGCCAATGTCCGACCACGCCAACCCCGGCGACGAATTGGACCGTGCTGAAGCGGCGCTTCCCGAAACCACGGAGACGGAAGCACCCATCGAGGCCTACGAGACGGAGGACGGCGTCGTATTCTATGACGCGGACAATCCGTTGGCGTGGTTGAAGGCGGGACGACCGCTTACACTGAAAGAACAAATCTGACGAGCCCACACCTGACGGGGCGCGACTGGCGACCGACGGCGGCCGGTCGTGACCCGACCGCCGACTGCCGTCGTCGCTCCTCGGCGACGACGGAGAGTACCGGACGACCGACGAGGACGAAGCGTTTTTCCTCGTTCCCTTTCGATTGTCGAACAGTGGCTCCCGACGATTCCACGCCGGACGAAGACGACGACTCGGTAGCCGACATTCTCCCCGAGGACCCGCCCCAAGCAGAGGCCGACCTGCTACCCGAGGACCCCTCGAAGGACCTCGGTCCCGACCCGCCGACCGTTCCCGACACGTCCCAGAACGAGGCCGACGCCGACCTCAAGCGGCGGTTCTGGTCGCTGGTTCTCCTGTTCAACGTCGCGCTGTTCGCCACGAGCCTCGGCCTGATGCTGATCGGCTTCGAGGGACGCTGGCGGTTCGGCGGGGCGATGTTCCTCGTCGGCGCGTTCGCGTTCGTCCGTGGCTGGCGCGGCTACCAAAAAGTCCAGCGGGAAGCCGAGGCGAAGACGGCGGAGTCCGAGACCGACGGCGATGAGTCCGACCCAGAAGACGAACAATCCGATGCCGAAGCCGAGGAGGCCGACGCCGACGACGACCGGTCCGACACGAGAGACGAACGGTCCGGCGACACCGACGCGGAACTCCAGAAGGACTAACCGCGCGTCCCGCCTACGCCCGGCCATGCGAACCGTCCGGGACGAGTCCGGCGACCTGTTGCTGTTACTCACGGAGTCGAGCGACGCCTGCAAGGTCCGGGACCCCGAGACCGGCGAGGAGGGCTACCGCGACCGCGACGACCTCGAAACCATCTCCGGCGAGTCGCCGCTGACGACGGCGGCCCGCGCGGTCCCGGAATCGGCCCGCGCCGTCCTGACCGCGGCCCACGACGAGCGCGCGCTCGGCCTGCTGGTGGACCTCTCCGAGCGCGGTCCTCACTCGGTCCGGTATCTCCTCTCGGCGACGGACCTCTGTGAGAGCGACCTGCTCGGTCTCCTCACGGAGTTTCGCGCCGCCGGACTGGTCGAGGAGACCGACGCGACGGGCGAGCGCGGGTACGCGACGACGGAGACGGCGGACGAGGGCGTGGCACTGCTGACCGGCGAGTGACCATTTCCGGAGGGGTCGTTCTCGACGGCGCTCCGCTCCCGACGGCATTCCGTTCCGGACGGCGCTCCGCTCCCGACGGCATTCCGTTCCGGACGGCGCTCCGTTCCCGACGGCGCTCACTCGACCTGCGCTCGCGCCCGGCGCAGGCACTCGTCGGCGAACTCCGAGAACTGGGTCCCCGACTCCTTCGAGAGCGCGATCGTCACGCCGTTCTCCTCGTCTATCGGCACGAGGAGTACGTGCATCCCGCCGTAGTACGTGAGGTTGCACCGCGGTTCGCCGACTGCCGAGTTGAGTCGGTCGGCCTCGTAGAGCGTCCGGTGGACGGTCCGGACCAACTCGGCGTACTCGTCTATCTCGGTGTCCGAGAACGCCCGCTCTATCTCGTCGCTCCGGTAGAGAATCGAAAACGAGTCCATGTCGTACGCGCCGACGCCGTGTAGCGAGGTGCCGACCCGTTGCTGGACGAACTGTAGCACGCGTTCTCCAGCGGAGAGATGCATATTCCGGCGTGACTGTCGTGGCACAAAAAATCCTCCGGCGGGACGGTCGGGTCGGAACGGTCAGTTTCGGGCGGTCGGTTCGGGATAGTCGATTTGGGGCGGTCGGCCGGACCGCGCTTCGGTCAGTCCGCCGCTTCCAGCACGGTCTCGCGGCGCTCGACCGTCGAGCGGTTCGACACGGAGTCCTTCTCGACCCACACCACGTCGTCGGCCGCCGCGACGAGTTCGTCGTCGTGGCTCACGACGACTATCTGCTCGACGCCCAACTCCCGCATCGACGCGACCAGTTCCGCGAGTTGCGAGACGTGCCCCGAGTCGAGGAAGACGGTCGGTTCGTCCAAAATCAGGGGCGGCATCGGCGCGGTCCCCTCGATGCCCTCCGAGAGGAGTCGGTAGATTGCACACCGCAGGCTCAGGTTGAACAGCGCGCGCTCGCCGCCCGAGAGCTGTTCGGGGTCCAGCGACTCGCCGTCCTTCTGGTAGACGGTCAACTCGTACTCGCCGTCGAGTTCGATGCGGGCGTACGAGTCGTTCTGGTACACGAGGTCGAACACGTCGTTGAGCATCTCCTCTAACTGCTCGACGTTGCGCTGGCGGAGTTCCGCGCGCAGGTCGCCGTACATCTCCTGTAGCTCGGCGGCCTCCTCGCGCAGGGATTCGAGCGACTCGACGCGCTCTTGGAGGTCGTCGCGCCGGTCGCGCAGATTTTCGAGGTCTTCGATTTTCGTCTTCGTACTGTCGATTTGTCCGATGAGCGTGTCCCGCTTCTCACGAAGCTCCCGCAACTTCACCTCGACCTTCTCCAAGTAGTCCTCGGCCTCCTTCTTGTCCTCGCGGGCGCTCTGGACCTTCTGGTCGTCGTAACTCTCCCGGAGGTCGCTCCGACGCTCGCGCTTGTCGGCCAGCCTGTCCCGGCGCAGGTCGTTCTGTTCTTCGAGGTTTCGGCGCTTCTCGCGGTGGCGCTCGATGTCGTCCTCGGCGTCCGCGATTCGCTCGCGGACCGAGCGAATCTCGTCCAGTCGCTCGCGCTTTGTCTCGATTGCCTCGCGCTCGGCTTCCAACTCCTCGACGCGCGCCTCGCGGTCGTCGGCCTTCTCCCGGAGGTTCGCGGCGTCCTCGCGCTTGTCGTCGGCGTCGGCTTCGAGGTCGTCGGCCGCCTCGCGCAACTCGGCGGCCTCCTCGCGCTTCTCGGCGACCGACGCCTCCTTGTTCTCGACCAACTGCTCGACGTTCCGGCGGTTCTCGCGGGTGTTCTCGACAGTCTGCTCGGCTTCGCGGAGTCGCTTCGCTTCTTCGACGCTCTCCTCGGCCTGTCCGCGCCGGTCCCGGACCTCGGCGAGTTCGGCGTCGAGGTCGTCGGCGCGCTCGCGGTCCTCCGCGAGCGTATCGACGTGCGGTGAGTCTTCGACGGGTTGGCCACACTCGGGACACTTGCCCGCTTCGAGGAGTTCTTCGGCTTCCTCGACACTGTCCCGGAGGCTGGTGAGTTCGGCGGTCAGTTCCTGCTCGCGCTCCCGGAGGTCGGATAGCTCCTCGCGGCACTCGTCGAGGTACGACTCGGCCTCGCCGAACTCGACGGGGGCGTCCGAGAAGGCGTCCTTCTCGGCTTCGACCTGCTCGCCGAGCGTCGCTAACTTCTCGCGGTACGATTCGAGGTCGGTATCGGCCTCGTCGGCTTCGGTTTCGAGTTCGTCGGCGCGCTCGCGCTTCTGGTCGGCGCGCGACTGTAGCTCCTCGGCCTTCTCGGCGAGGTTCCCGGCCTGCGTGTCGAACATCTTGGCCTGCGTGTTCGCGTCGCCGAGCTTCTCGGCGAGTTCCTCGTCCTCGGCGTCGAGTTCGTCCAGACGGGCCTCGACGGCCTCGTCGTCCGCGGTATCGAGGTCGGTGTCGGAACGTAAGTCTTCGACCTTCGATTCGAGGTCGTCGATTCGCTCGCGGAGTTCCCGGACGCGCTCGCCGTGTTCGGTCCGCTCTCGCTCGGTCTGGCTGATTTCGGACTCCAACTCGTCGATGTCTTCGGCGAGGGCGTCGAGTTCCTCGCGCTTCTCCTCGTAGCTGTCGAGAATCTCGACCGCCTGTTCGCGGGTCTCCTCGGCGGTCTCCTCGTTCTCCTCGAAGCGGTCGATTTCGCTCTCGGTCTCGTTCAGCGCGGACTTGCGGTCGTTCAGGCGCGAGTGGAGGTCCTTGGCTTCCTTCTGTTCGATTTGGCTCTCCAACTCCGAGAGACTGCCGCGCTTGTCGTCCAGTACCGATTTGACACCGAGGCGGGCGTCGCTGGCGCGCTCGCGGTACTCCTCCAGTTTCCCGAGTTGGAGGAGGTCGTCTATCATGTCCTGCCGTTGGCTCGGCGAGGCGTTGATGAGCTTGTTCACCTCGCCCTGCCGGACGTACGCGCAGTTGACGAACGCCTCCGAGTCCATCCGGAAGAGGGTCGTCACCTCTCGGCGCACGTCGCGCGCACCCTCTATCGTGTCGTCGGGCGTTTCGAGGACGCACTCGGCGGTCGTCGCGCGCTCGCCGGTCGCCCGGATGCGCCGCCGGACGTGGTAGTCGCCGCCGTCGTGGGTGAACCAGAGTTCGATTATCGCTTCCTCCTCGCCGATAGTCACCACGTCTTCGAGCGTGCGGTCCAGCGCCTTCGCGCCGTAGAGCGCGAAGAAGCAGGCTTCCAGCAGGGAGGACTTGCCGCTCCCGTTCAGGCCGTGAATGACCGTGACGCCGGGGTCGAGTTCGAGGTCGGCGTCGGCGTAGCACTTGAAGTTCCGGAGGCGCACGCGGTCGAACTTCATAGGTACTCCTCCAGCGTCCCGTCGGCGTCAGTCGTCTCCGACGACGAATCCGCCTCCGCCGCGCTCTCGCCCTCTGTCGCGGCCTCGGCGACCGCTTCCATCGCTTCGGGGTCGTCGGGGTCGGGCGCTCGCTCCGCGGCTTCGTCGCTCCCGTCGGACTCGGACTCCGTGGTCGCCGACTCCGTGGACTCCGCGTCGTCTGCGTCCGTGTCCGCGTCTGCTTCCGCGGGCGCGGACTCGAAGGCGTCGAGGTCGCCGTCGGCGACGAGTTCGCTCACCCGGTTCTGGACCGACTCGCGGACGTTCGCGTCGGCGACCTTGCTCTCGCGGACGGTCTCGTCGATGCCGCGGGCGGCGTCGCTCAGGCCCAACTCGCGGACGCGCTCGCGCACCGCGTCGTCGGGGTCGGCGAACGACACGTCCAACTCGCCGTCGTCCTCCTCGACCTCGCGGCGGTCCTTGACGCGGACGACCAGCGCCCCGGCGTCGAGTCCGAACTCCTCGACGCGGGCGGGCGTGACCTCCTCGCCGTCGCCCTCTATTTCGACCACGACCACGGCGTCTTCGAGGTCGCGCTCGCGCAGTTTCTCTCGGACGCGCTCGGTGCCCTCGCCCTCCGCGAGGTCGGCCTCTACGAACTCGAAGTCCCGCGTCGCGTCGAGGCCCCGGCGAGCGATGGTCGTCTCGCCGTCGAACTCTACGATGTTGTAGCCCCGGTCCTCGCGCTCGTCGGTGCTACAGCGTTCGGTCGAACCGCAGTAGGTGACCCACGTCTCGGCGACCTCCTTCTTGCCGGGCTTGTGGTTGTCGCCCAACAGCATCGCGTCGAAGTCGAGGTTGGCCTCGGTCAGGACCTCCTCGGCGTCCCAGTCGCCGAGGTCGAACGGTTGGAAGAGGCCGTGGCTCACCAGCGCGGCGTGAGGTCGGTCGTGTGGCGCGAACTGGTAATCGAGGTCGTCGCGCTTGGACTTGGGCACGTGGTCGAGACCGTAGAACGCCGTGTCGCCGACGATTTGGGGTTCGTCGCCGAGTCGCGTGGCCAGCCCCAGCATCTCGAAGAGGTCGAGCCACTGGCGGCCCCGCGTCCCCTCGTGGTTGCCGACGACGGCGAGAAACGGGATGTCGGCGTCCCGGAGTCGCCGGAGAACGGAGATGGTCCCGTGGAGGGCGTTCAAGTCGGGCCGACGGTCGTGGAACAGGTCGCCAGCGTGGACCACGGCGTCGACGTTCTCCTCGATGGCGTCCGTTACGACCTGCTCGAAGGCCCGGAGGAAGTCCTCCCGGCGCTCGGGGGAGTGGTACTGTCGATACCCGAGGTGGGTGTCCCCCGTGTGTATCACCCGTGTCATCGAGTCGTCGTTTGCGTCCGGGGACTAAAGGCGTTCCGCGACGCGCTACCGCTCTCGGCGGTCGATTCCGGTTGGCGCTCCGAGTCGTCGGTCATACCCCCGACTGCTTCGCTCTCGGGTATAAACTTTGTCCGGGCAGGCTGGCGATTTATCTTTCCTTCGAGCGCGCTCGCGCGTGCGATAGCAGCCCCGAGCGACCGCGTACGCAGAACTGCGTGCGCTCGCCTGTACTCACGACCCGGCGCGTGCGGGCGCGACCCTGCGTGGTCGCGCCCACCCGCGCGAGGGCCGAGCATCGCAGGCCGAAGGCCGAGAAGCACAGACGGTTGGGGAGGCGTGAGGCCCGCGGTCACGGTGCGGCGCGGTGCTGTAGACTCCTTTGTTCAAGCCTGAAGCTGGCTTCTTCTCTATAACTACTCCTGCGCGAGAAATCCCGAAATTCACAGACGGTCGAAAACTCTAGCATAGACTACGAATCCCCCTCAAGTCCACTTGTCCAAGCCGGTCTGGACGACCGACTCCTCGATGCGCTCGAAGCCCCGTTCCACTTCCTCCTCCGCGACTCCCCACTCCTCGACCACGTACTCGCGCGCCGCGTCGAGGTCCGGGTCCATCTCGGCGTCGAACTCGTAGTCGTCGGTGACGGTGGGATTCAAGAACAGTTCCCGAATCACGTCCACGTCCTTCTCGATGCTCGCGCCGCGGGCCTCCAAGACGCCCCAGATGTCGCCGTACTCCTTGACCTCCTTCAGGGCCGTCTTCGGGCCGACGCCCGAGACGCCCTCGTTGAAGTCCGTGCCACAGAGGAGGCCGATATCGACCAGTTGCTCCCACGTCACGTCGTGCTTTTCCAGCGTCGCCTCGAAGTCCATTAACTCGGGATTGCCCTTGCTGGTCAACTGGCGGAGCGTCAGCGGCGCGCCGAGCAGGAGCGCGTCGTAGTCCTCGGTCCCGCAGTAGTCCACCGCGCCGGTCCGGTTCATGTGGGCGGCCTGCGATTCGCCCTCCGCGGGGGCCTCGATGTAGGGCACGTCGAGGAGGTCGAACAGCTCGCGGGTCGTCCGCTGGATGGTGTCGGTCAGCCGTTGAGTGTGGGCGTCGAGGCGCGCGACTTCGACGGCGTCGCCCTCCTCGCGGGCCTCCTCCAGTTTCTCCTCGCGCTTGGCGCGCTCCTCGCGGCGCTGTTCGATTTCCGCGGACTTGTGGTCGGTCACCGCGCCGTCGAAGACGAAGACGGGCGTCAGGTCGTTCTCGAAGAACTTCGGCAGGCCCTGCACGACGCCGACGAGGTTGGCGACCTCCGTGCCGTCGTCGGTCGTGTACACCTCGTCGCGGGTCCACTTCACCGTCGTCGTCAGGTACTTGTAGAGCCAGTTGTGGGCGTCTACCGCGACGACGCTCCCCTCCAACTCGTCGAAGGGGACCTCCGAGAGGACCGCCAGTTGGCGCATGTCCGTGTTTCCCATCGTTGGTCGGAGTAGGGAACGGGAGGGTTTGAAAGCTACTCCTCGGGACTGCAGCCGGAGGTCCCGCTCCGGCGCTCACGTCCGGCAGTCTATCGCGCGACTTCACGTGCTGTAGTCGCGGCCGGAGTTTTATATCCATGAACGGACAAGAGTCGAGTATGTCCCTCCGACGAAGCTACCTCGCGGGCGGCCTCCTCGTGGCGCTGTCGGCCGCGATGAGCGCGCTCGCGTTCCCCGAGATGCCCGCCGAGATGGCGACCCACTGGAACGCCGCGGGCGAAATCGACGGCCGGACGCCCAAGACGGTCGCGCTCGCGCTCTTCCCGGCGCTGTCGGCCGCGATGCTCGCGCTGTTCGCCGTCCTGCCGCGCATCGACCCGCTCGGCGAGAACGTCGCGACGTTCCGCGAGGAGTACGACACGTTCGTGGTTCTCCTGCTCGCGTTCCTGACCTACGTCCACGGTCTCGTCCTCGCGGCCAACGCGGGCTACGAGTTCGAGATGATGCAGGCGCTCGCGCCCGCCATCGGCGCGCTGTACTACTACCTCGGCGTCCTCACGGCCCACGCCGAGCAGAACTGGTTCGTCGGCATCCGGACGCCGTGGACCATCTCGAACGAGGAGGTCTGGCACCGGACCCACGAGCGCGCCGCGCCGCTGTTCAAACTCGCGGGCGTCGTGGCCGTGTTGGGCGCGCTGGTCCCGGCCTACGCCGAGTTGCTGGTCGTGGCTCCGATAGCCGCGGTGGCGCTGTACGGCACGGTCTACTCCTACGTGACCTACCGGAGAGTCGGGACGTAGCGCCCTGCCGTTCGCCTGACTACAGTCACCCTTGACAATTCAATATACTTCTAAGGAAACGCTACAGCGTTCCGTCTCCACCGAACACCCACGCTCACCGACACCTTCTTGACCCGAACTGACCTACTGAGAGGCATGGTCGTCCGACTCGCACTACTGGCAATCGGGCTTCTGGAAGCTCTCTACCCGCGGCGCGTGGTCGATTTCTGGATGAACCTCGCCGCGGAGGAGGGCGACGTGGAACTCCGGCCGTGGGTGTACCGCGTCGCGCGCCTCGAAGGGATTAGCATCGTCCTCTGGGTCCTCGCTCGCCGCGTTCGCGGCGGGCGAGCGGAGCAGGACATCGAAGCTACTGCCGCGGAGCAGTAACTCGATTCGAGCGTCCGATTTTTCTCGCCGCGGCCCGTCGTCGTCGGCATGACCGACCCACTCGGCGACACCGCGACCTTCGACCGCGCGGCCCGCTTCTACGACTTGCTTGCGCCGACCCCCGACGCCGAGGAGCTACGCGAAGCACTCTCGTTCGCCGACCGCGAGGTCGAACGGCTCCTCGACGTGGGCGGGGGCACCGGCCGCGGAGCGTCCGCGCTCGGGGTGCGCGAGCGCATCGTCGCCGACGCCGCGGCGGGGATGACCCGCCAAGCCCGGCGGAACGGGCTGGAGGCGGTCCGGGCCGACGCCGCGAGCCTGCCGTTCGCCGACGAGAGCGTCGATGCGGTCCTCGTAGTGGACGCGCTCCACCACTTCGGCGACCCCGAGCGCGCGGTCGAATCGGCCGCGCGCGTCCTCCGGCCCGGCGGTCTCCTCGTCGTCCGCGAAATCGACCCGACCTCGCTGGTCGGCCGCCTCGTGGAGGGCGGCGAACACCTCTACGGCTTCGACTCGAAATTCTTCGCGCCCGACGAGTTGGGCCGACTCGTCGCCGACGCGGGCCTCGACGCCAAGTTTCGGTCGCGGGGCTTCGAGTACACCGTGGTCGGCCGGAAGTCCGACGAGTGAGACGGCGAGGAGCGCCCGCCCCGGCCGTCGGCACCGACCGTCGGACACCGGGAGAAACATTACCGGGCGGGCCAAACTCGCCAGCATGAGCAACGCCGACGGATTCGTTCGCTCGCGGGTCGAACCCTCCTCGGCCACCGCGGGTCTCGCGTTGGGCGACCTGCTGGTACTGGCCGGGTTCCTCACGCTCGGGTCGATGAACCACGGTTTCAGCCCGGTGGCGAATCCGGGACGAATCGCCGGGACCATCGCGCCGTTCCTCGTCGGGTGGGTCGTCGCCGCGCTCGCCTCGGGCGCGTACGCCCCCGACGCGACTCGCACGGTCACGGGCGCGGTCCTGCGCGCGGCCGCGACGTGGATTCCCGCGGCCGCCATCGGCCTGACGCTCCGCTCGACCGGCTTTTTCCACGGCGACTCGCCGGTGACGTTCATTCTGGTCGTGAGTAGCACCGGTCTCCTCGCCTTCTCGGCGTGGCGCGGACTGGTGGCGTATCTGCGGTAGTCCGGCACCAGCGAGTTCTTACAGCGAAGGGCAGTTACCCTCGGCGACCCAACCGCGGCTATGGAGTACGCGGTACTCGGGTGGCCCGAGGAGAACCCCAAACTCCGACTCGACCACCGCGCGTTCAGCTACGCCGGGAAGTTCGTGATGTCCAACACCGGGAAGGCGGTCGTCCGGGACCCGGACGCCGAGCCTCTGACCAGCGACGAAGATACCGAGACACCCACGCCCGAGACCGACGCCCCGGACCGCGACTGGGTGGCCGACGACAACATCGTCGCCGCCGTCGCGTTCAACGAAGACCGGACCGACCCGGCGACCGCGTGGCTTCGCTACGTCACCGTCCGGCAGGACCGCCGCGGGGACGGACTCGGCGCGCTCCTCTGTCGGTTCGCCGCCGACCGACTCCGGGAACGGGGGTACGAGCGCGTCCACATCGCGGTGAACAACCCCTTCGCCTTCCACGCGCTCTACAAGGCCGGATTCGGCTATGCGGGCGAGGAGACCGGCCTCGCGGAGTTACTCCTCGTCGCCCCGAGTGACCGGCCGCGGGAGGGCTACCGGACCGGTCTCGACGCCTACCGCGAGCGCGACCTCTCGGAAGCCGAGCGCGATTTTCTGGCCGCGAAGGCCGACGCCGACCCGCCGGACGTGGTGCCGATTCCCGACTGACGGGGCCGGACGGTCCGAGGCTCCCTCCTCGCAACTCACCGAACCTGCGGAGTATCGACCGCTACAGCCACCGAGGTTAACCGCACCGCGACCGAATCCCGAGGAGATTCGGGGGTTCACGAAATGGCCGAGAGAAACACGCTACCGGGGGAGGACGCATCGCTGTGGCTGGCGACGACCGACCGGACCGACTTCCCGGCGCTCGACCGCGACCGGCACGTCGATACCGCGGTCGTCGGCGGGGGCATCGCGGGCGTCACCGCGGCGCTCCACGCCGCGGAGGCGGGCCAGTCGGTCGTCCTGCTGGAGCGCGACCGCATCGTCGAGGGCGTCACCGGCAAGACGACCGCGAAGGTGACCGCACAGCACGGTCTCATGTACGACGACCTGCTGGACAAGCACGGCCGGGACGCCGCCCGGCAGTACGCTCGCGCCAACGAGGCCGCAATCGAGGAGATAGCCGAACGCGTCGAGGCCCACAACATCGACTGCGGGTTCGAGCGCCTCCCGGCCTACACCTACGCCGCCGACGACGAGCAACGCGCGGCGGTCGGCCGCGAGGCCACCGTCGCGGAGGGACTGGACCTGCCCGCCGAGTTCGTCGCGGACCCGCCGTTCCCCGACGACGCCTCCGGCGCGGTGACGTTCGCCGACCAAGCCCAGTTCCACCCCCGGAAGTACCTGCTCGCCCTCGCCGACGAGATTCCCGGCGAGGAGGCCCACGTCTTCGAGGAGACGAAGGTGACCGCGGTGGACGACGGCGGCCGGAACGACCCCTGCCGCGTCGAGACCGAGCGCGGGACCGTCACCGCCGAGAGCGTCCTGCTGACGACCCACTTCCCCATCGAGGACCCGGCGTTCTATTTCGCGCGCCAGTACCCCAAGCGGTCGTACGTGCTGGCGGTCGAACTCGCAGAGGAGGCTCCTCGGGGGCTGTTCTACCGCGACGAGTCGCCCTACTTCTCGGCGCGTCCCGCTTCGCCGACCGATTCTGGCGGGGACGAATCGAGCGGCGGGGACGAACCGAGCGACAGGTGGGACGCCGACGGGCCGATGATGCTCGTCGGCGGCCAGAACCACAAGACCGGACAGGGCGGTTCGACCGCCGACCGGTACCGGAAACTCGAACGACAGGCCCGCGACCACTTCGACGTGGAGGAGGTCCGCTATCGGTGGTCCACGCAGGACTACGTCTCCATCGACCGGATTCCCTTCGTCGGCGAGTTGGGACCGACGACCCACGGCGTCTACGTCGCCACGGGTTTCGGCGGGTGGGGCATGACCAACGGGACCGCCGCGGGGAAGATGCTCGCCACTTACGCCCGCGGGGAGACGCCTCGCTGGAGCGACGCCTTCGACCCGCAACGCTTCGACCCCGAGGCCGGAGGCAAGGAGTTCCTGAAAGAAAATCTCGACGTGGGCACGGAGTTCACCCGCGACTGGGCGAAGGCCCTCTTTCGGGGCGAGGAGCCCTCGGTCGCGCCGGGCGAGGGCGAGGTCGTCCGGCGCGGCGGCGACCAACTCGCCGTGGCCCGCGACGAGGAGGGCGACCTGCACGTCTCCTCGGCGGTCTGCCCGCATCTGGACTGCATCGTCCACTGGAACGACGCCGAGCAGTCGTGGGACTGCCCGTGTCACGGCTCGCGGTTCGCGCTCGACGGCGAGGTGCTGGACGGGCCTGCGGTCGAGGACCTGCCGACCCGCGGGGAGTGAGTCTACAAATCGGGCGTCCCGATTCTACACCTCCACCAGTCGGCAGGTGGCGCGCGCTGGTGCGGCCCTCGTGGCCGCGCCATCTCGTGCGAGGGACGAGCATCGCAGGCCCACGGCCGAGAAGCGCAGTCGGTTGGGGAGGCGTGAGGTTGTCGCGGTACTGTGCTGTGCGGTGCGGAAACTCCTTGTTGTCGGTGATAGCTAGCTTCCTCTCGTCGTTCGTCTTCCTTCGCTCGCCTCCGACTTTTCACTCGTCGTAGAGGAACCCCCGAAAACGCATCTTCCGCGAACCTTCCGCAAGCACAACGCTGATTGCGGGCCGAAGACAGGAGCCAAACAATGCCAACGTCGTCGCAGTCCGACATCGACCACGCCGCTCGGGCGCGGGACGTGCTGGGGTTCTCGCGGTGGTGGCAGGTCGCCGCCGCCGCGGTGATGATGGGCCTCATCAGCCCGTACCAGTACGTCTGGTCGTCCATCGAGTCGCCCATCGCGCGGTCGCTCGCACTCGACCCGACCGCGCTCGGGTTCGTCTTCACCCTGTTCGTCGTCTTTCAGGCCGGGTCGCAGTTCCCCGTCGGGTGGTACCGGGACCGCCACGGACCGCGAGGACTCACGCTTCTCGCCGGTCTCCTCGCGGGCGGCGGCTACGTGGGACTGGCCTACGCGACCGAGGTCTGGCAGCTCTACCTCCTCTATTCGCTGGGCGCGGTCGGGGTCGGCATCGTCTACACCGTCGCGGTCAACACCGCGCTGAAGTGGTTCCCCGACCGACGGGGGCTGACGACCGGCGTCGGCACGATGGCGTTCGCCGCGGGGTCGGCCCTGTTCATCCCGTACGTCCGGACCAACGCCACCGTGGCGGGCTATCCGGACGTGCTTCGCAACATGGGCCTGCTCATCGGCGTCGGTCTCCTCGTGGGCGCGCTGGTCCTGCGCGACCCGCCGAGCGGGTGGGCCGACGCGAGCGACGAGGGAGACGAGGCCGCCGCGGAGTCTGCCGACGCCGAGGAGACGACCGACCGCGCGGCGGAGGCCGACCGCGCCGAGACCGACGGCGGCGCGACCCTCACCGCGGGCAAGCAGTACACCACCCGCGAGATGCTCCGGACGTGGCAGTTCTGGCTGATGTACGCGATGTTCGTCTTCGTCAGCGGTGCAGGGCTGATGTTGACCGCAAAGAGCGTCTCGTTCGCCCAGAACGTCGGCCTGAACGCCGTAACCGCGACGATATCCGCCACGCTCATCCCCATCGCGGGCGGTATCGGCCGCCTCGTCGTCGGCGACCTCTCGGACAGGGTGGACCGCGAGCGGGCGATGGCGGTTTCGTTCACGCTCTGTGGCATCGGGCTGTTGGCGGTGGTCTGGTTCGGCGTGACCAACACCGTGGTCGGCTTTCTGGCCGCGGTGGCGATTACGGCCTTCTTCTGGAGTCCCCAGTACACGCTCTTTCCGAGCGTCGTCGGCGACTACTACGGGCAGGAACACTCGTCGGCGAACTACGCCCTGCTGTACTCCGGGAAGATGTGGGGCGGCGTCTTCGGCGGCGGCGTGGCTGGCTGGCTCGTGACACAGACCGGTTGGCCCACCGCGTTCGCCATCGGCGGCGGATTCGCGGTGTTGGCGGGGCTTGCGGCGGTTCTCCTCCGCGAACCGAGCGAGTAAGTCACGCGCTCCGGCAGCGTTCGATTCTCCGGCGGCGTTCGACTCTCCGGCGACGGTTCGTTTCTCGACGCCGACGACGTTCGAATCGCGCTCCTCGGCGAAATTACTGACAGGAATTTCCGGACGGGACTGAGAACCGCCCTACCGTTCATTTTGGACACTCTACGGTAGAAAACAGACTGATGGCGTATCCATAAGTTATGAAAATCTCATACAGCGCATAGGATTCGCCTATCGGTATTGAACCGTTCAACTACGGGAAAGAGTTATATACCTATGGGGCATATTTTGTAATAGATTATGACTGGGTACTACGACCTAATCCTCGGATTGATTCCGCTCTCCCTCGTCGGAGTAACTGCCGTGCTGAGCGTCGTCGGTTTCTCGATTACGTCCGCCGTCCCGCTGGCGGCCAGTATCCCCGTCGCGCTCATCGGACACGCACTGTTCGTCAACAGCCCCGTGGACGACCCCCAGTCTTCGTCCGAGACCGTCGAGTCTTCGTCCTCGACCTCCTTCGAGCCCGCCGACTGAACCGACTCTCGATTCCCGACTTCGACTTCCGATTCCGTCGTTGCGGTCTTTCTCTCACTTCTCGCGTTGGTAGTTTCGCTCGGAGCGTCTTCTCAAACCTCGACGCGGACTGTTCAACCACCCGTCAGCTCTCGGGTCGTCCCTCAATCGTTTTCCGACTGGACTGTGTTGCTTGGGCCATGACGGACGCACTGTTCCTGACCAGCGAGGAGGTATCCGGATTGGCGACGCCCGGCGAGTACGTCGAGGCGGTCCGGGAGGGCTACCGCCAGCGCGGCGAGGGCGCTCCGGCCCGACCGCGAGCGAAACTCACCAACGCCGACCCGCCGGGGATGCTCACCGACTACTCGGCGGTCCTGCCCGAGACCGGCGCGATGGGCGGGTACATGTACGCCGCCGGGTTCGGCGAAGAGGACGCGTGGTTCCTCGCGCCCGTCTTCGACGCCGAGTCGGGCGAACCCCTCGCGCTGCTGGACGGCGCGAGCATGAACCCCTTCAAGACCGGCGCGGCGGGCGCGGTCGGTATCGACGCGCTCGCTCGTGAGGACGCCAAAACGTTGGCACTCCTCGGGGCTGGCTCGCAGGCCCGCGGGCAGTTGCGCGCGGCCGCCGCGGTCCGGGACCTCGACAGCGTGTGGGTGTACTCGCCGACCAAGGACTCGCGCGAGTCGTTCGCGGCCGAGATGAACGAGCAGTTAGCGCCGTCGGTCGCGGCGGTCGCCTCCAGCGCGGCCGCGGTCGAGGAGGCCGATGTCGTGGTCACGGCGACGACCGCGAGCGACCCGGTGTTCGACGGCGACCTGCTGGCGGAAGGGACCCACGTCACCGCGATGGGTCAGTACCACCCCAACAAGCGCGAACTCGACGCGACGACCATCGAGCGTGCCAAGTACGTCCCGGACCTCCGCGAGCGCGTGATGGAGGACGCCGGGTCGTTCATCGCCGCGGTCGAGGAGGGCGTCGTCTCCGAGGACCACGTTCACGCGGAGTTGGGCGAGGTCGTCGCCGGGGAAGCGCCGGGCCGCGAGTCCGACGAGGAGATCACCGTCTTCGACAGCGGCGGGACCGGAATCGAGACGGTCGCCGCGGCGCACATGCTCTACGAGAAGGCCCGAGACGAGGGACTCGGCTCCGAAATCTCGTTCGCGCCCGCGAGCGAGGCGCTGACCGGTCGGTAGTCGAGGCGCCGTAGAACTGGACTCTCGTCTCGGGGACTCGGCGATTCAGAGAAAGCGGTGGTCGGTCGCTCGTTGCAAGGCTACCTTACGCCGCGAGCATCATCGCCGCGATGAACGACGAGTCGGTGCCCGCACTGGTCTCTTTTTTCTTGCGCTCAACGTCGGTCTTGTTTCGGGGATGCTGCCATCGCATAGCTCTACAAAATATTTACTCACACTTGAGTATGTCGTCTCGGTTATGGGTTGGCAGAGACTCGCAAATAATTTGTGATAGCATAGCACGACTCTGTCGAAACGGTAGCAATCCGACCCGACTTTCTCGGAATACCGTCCGCAGATTCTATCTAACTATCAAATGCGACCGCTCTCGCTCAGTCCAATATCAATTCTGGAACCGATGCGAGGAGAACGAGAAAGACGACGAGGAGACCGACGGCCAGCGTTCGAAGTACTCCTGCGGAACGTCGTCGGTCCGGAGGTAGCGATTCGGCGAACCCGGAGAGTGCAAACGCGATACCCGAAAAGAGGAACAAGTGGAAACCGTCGAGTACGACACCGGAATACACCCACACGAGAAGGCAGACGGACGACAAAAACGAGAAGAGAAGCCCCTTCCGTCGTCCATCCGGTTCGCGGAACAACGTCCGCTGAAGTACCTCCATACCTCCCAGTAAGAGTTCGACCTGATAAATTATTTGGAGAGTGAGACGTGGGCACTGGTATCTGTCTCGTCTCTCTCTGACGAGCAGAGTGCCGCGTCGATGTCACTACAGTCCAATCGCCTGCATCAGCGAGATACCGCTCGCCAGCGCGCCGACCAGATAGCCGCCGATTGCGCCGCCGTTCAACAGCGGGAGTCCGGCGTGGGCGCGGCCCTTCATCACCATCCAGAGGAGAACCAGCAAGCCCCCAATCGTGCCGACCATCGAGGTCAGCGCCGGGAGGTTCAGCGCCAACCCTGAGACGAGCGGGTCGGCGGGCGCGAAGGAGGCCGCGCTGGCGACCATCACCGTCGGCATCACGGCGTCGCCCAGTCCGATGAAGAACACGTCCCGGTCGGACACCTCCGGGCGCTCGGCCTCGGCGTGGTCGCCCTCGGCGTCCGTCGCTGGCGCGTCGTCTGCGTCCGTCTCCGGGGTCTCGCCGCCGTCCGCGGCGCTGGCTTCCGGTTCGTTCTCCTCGTCAGCCACCCCGTCGTCGTTCAGGAAGGAGTACGAGAGCGTCATCGGAATCACGAGGATGACCGGAATCTTCAGGTCCATCACGCCCGAGGCCAGCGTCAGCATGTGTTCGGTGCCGTAGACCGAAATGGCGTCGTAGACCGCCAGCACGGTCAGCAGCACGATGGCCGGGAGGAGGCTGAAGCTGATGCCGAACAGTCCGGCCGCGCCAGCGCCCATCAGGACGCCCGCGGCGTCGATGACGTACCACTCGGGGTGGACCGCGAGCGCGAGCGAGACGGTCGCGGCCGCGCCCAGCGCGACCACGTTGAGCGGTGCGCCGCCCCACTGCACGACGAGCCACGCCGGAATCACGACCGAGAAGACGTACCACGAGAGGAGTCCGCTGGTGAAGATAATCGCCCCGCGGAGCAACCACTGTACGTCGAGTTTGATGATGGCGAGCATCACGCCGGTCAGTACCAACACCGCCGCGACGTAGACCAGACTGTTCGTCGGGTCGGAGGGGTTCTCGACCTGCTGGTAGCCCGCCTGCTGGAACGGCTCGACGAGCGCCAGCGCGCCGAGTTGGACCAGCAGGAACATGGCCACGGTCAACCCGACGGCCGCGAACACGCGCGTTCGATTCTCCATGCCCGGTCGTTGCCACCCGCCGGTCTTTGTGGTTGTGGTCTCCTCGCGCCGCGGACCCGACTCCCGACCGGTCGCACACGAACGCTGACCGACACGTTTTTCGTCGGGCCGGACCCATGCGATGGCATGTCGAGTCACGGAACGCGAGGCCGCTCGGCGGGGACCGTCCGCCTCCCCGACGCCGTGCCGTTCACCCTGCCAGCCCTGAACCGCCTCAGTTGGGAACTGGGGTCGCGGGTCGTCTCGGACGGGTCGCTCGTCGCCGAGTGGGAACAGGTCTCGTCGGGGCGGCGACTCGGCGTCTACGACGTGACCGAGAACACGGTCGTCTTCGCCGTCCGGACCCCGGTCGGGCGCGAACGCTTCTACGGCGCGGCGAAGGCCGACTTCGAGGAGAAGCGCCGACACTTCGCCGAGGCGGACGACTGGCGACGAGCGTAACGAAAATTCAGCGCGCGTACAGTTTCTGGCCCACCAGCGTCGCCAGCGCCACGCCGTCGTCCGGCGTGACCGCGACGTAGGGCCGCGAGACCGGGCCGAACACGTCCACGACCCGACCCACGACGTTCAGTTGTTCGTCCACCGCCTCGGTGCCCACGTCCGGCGGGTCGTCGTCGGGACACCGGACGACCGCCAGTCCTTGGGCGGTCCGGACGACCTCGCCGAGTTTCTGCATCGCCATCAGTCGCGGAGCGCCGCGACGTACGCCGCGACCGCCTGAATCAGGTCGTTCTTCGAGGAGTCGTCGGCGTTCTGGACCAGCACGCGACCGCGCTCGTCCCAGTTCTCGCGGGAGTAGGCCTTGTCGCGCTCGATTATCGCGTCGTACCCGACCTGCTGGACGGCTTGGGCGATTTCGTCTACCGTCGGCTCGGCGACGGCCATCTCGGCGGCTACCCGTCGGCCCTCGTTGCGGGTCTTCTCCGCGTCGAAGTAGGCGGGCCACAGCACTTTCTCGACCATACGTCAACGTCTCGCTCCGGCCGTTAAACAACTTAGGAAAAGAGAGAGTCGTCTCGGCGGCGTCAGCGACGACGCGCGAGCATCGCCGCACCGGCGAGGGCCGCGAGCGCCGCGGGGACGCCGAAGCCGGGGATGGACCCGGACGACGAGTCGCTCGTCGTAGTCGTCGCGTCCTGCATGGCCTCCTCGTCGGTCATCGTCTCGGTCGCAGAGTCCATCGCAGTGGTCGTCTGCGTCGCCGCCTCCGCGTCCGTCGTCTCCGCGTCCGCCGTCTCCGTACTCTCCATCGTGGTGGCGGCAGTCGTGGTCGCGTTCGCCTCGGCGTACGCTTCGGGGTGGAACGCTTGGGCCATCTCCACGATGGCGTAGACCACGCGCGGTGCGGGCTGGCTGATGTTCTCGCTACTCACCGTGACGAGTTGGTCGTTCTGGACCGCGGCGGTGCCGTTGTACGCCTCGGTCTGGGGGTAGCCGCCGAACGCCCCGATCTGGACTATCCACTCGGGGTTCTGCTGGACGATGACCTCCTCGCTAATCTTGGCGTAGCCGGTGATGTTGGCCGCGGCCGCGAGGTTCGTCCCGCCCGCGAGTTCGACCACGTTCCCGACGAAGGTGCCCTCGCCCGCGGTCCACCCGCCGCCCTGCGAGACGAACACCGTCGGGGACTCCTCGCCCTCGGTGGCCTCTCGCACGGTCGAGATGCGGTCTTTCATCCACGAAACCGTCTCGGTCGCACCGTCGCAGTTGCCGGTGAGTTCGCCCGTGAGATTCGTCTTCGCGTAGATGTCGGCGACCGACTTCGCCTCGGCGAACTTGAAGACGGTGAGTCCGGCCTCCCGGAGTTTCACGACCGTCTCGTTCGAGACGACGTTCGCGGTGAGAACGAGGTCGGGCTCTTGGGCGACGACCTTCTCGACGTTCACGTAGGTCCGGCCCGCGCCCGAGACGTTCGCCCGCGAGTCGGCACCGTCGAGATACGACGAGTACTGCGTGACGCCGACGACTTGGGACTTGCCGCCGATCTCCCACATCGTCTGGGCCGCGCTCGGGCCGAGCGTGACGACGCGCTCGGGGGAGCTATCGACCGTCACCTCGGTCCCCGTCGCGTCCGTCTCGGTGACGGGGAACGAACAGTTCGACTGCGCCGCCGCAGTCGCGCTCTCCACCTGACTCGCGCTCCCTACCTGCCCGACCGCGCTCGCGTCGCTCGGGGCCGCCCCGGAGACCGCTCCGACCGGGGCGACGCCCGCCGCGAGGACGAGCAGTACCGCCAGTAGCGTCGTTGCCTGCTGTCTCATGCGTTCCCATCTCCGACCGTATCCAATAAGTATTTACCTAAAGCAATCAGGCTTTCATACGATGCGTAGCTCCGCGCGAATCGTCGGCACGTCCGCGGTGTTGGCCGCCGTGCTGGCGGTCGTCGTAATAGTGAGCGCCGCGATAGGGCCGGTCGCCCTCGACTACGCGGTGGTCGGCAAGGTCCTCCTGAACGCGCTCGCGGTCCCCGTCGGAGTCGGGACGACCGAGCGGACGCTCCGACTCGCGGGGGTGGCGATTTCGGGTCCGACGCCGACCGTCGAGTTCGCGCCGCTCTTCGACTTCGCGGTGCCCGAGACCGCCCGGACCATCGTCGTGACGCTCCGGTTGCCCCGCATCGTCTTGGGCGCGGTCGTCGGGTTCGCGCTCTCGACGGCGGGGGTCGTGATGCAGGGGTTCTTCCGGAACCCGATGGCCGACCCCTCCATCATCGGCGTCTCGTCGGGCGCGGCGGTGGGCGCGGTGGCGACCATCGCGCTTCCCTTCGCCCTCCCGTTCGCGCCCGGTCTCGCACTTCCAGCGGCGGCGTTCCTCGGCGCTATCGGGGCCGCCTTCGGCGTCTACCTGCTCGCCACCGAGGAGGGCCGAACCCCCGTCGCCACGCTCCTGCTCGCCGGGGTGGCGGTCCAGACGTTCCTCGGCGCGGTGGTTTCGTTTCTGCTCCTCCAGAGCGGCGAGAGCCTCCGCCGGGCGGTCTACTGGCTGATGGGCCACCTCCATCTGGCGTCGTGGGCCGACGTGGCGATGGTCCTGCCGGTGACGCTCGTCGGTTTCGGGGTCCTCCTCGCGTACGCGCGAGACCTGAACGTGCTTCTCCTCGGCGAGGAGGACGCCCACGCGCTCGGCGTCGAGGTCGAGCGCACCAAGCGACTGCTCCTCGGGGTCGCCAGCGTGATGACCGGCGCGGCGGTGGCGGTCACGGGCGTCATCGGCTTCGTCGGGTTGGTCGTGCCCCACGTCGTGCGCCTGTTGGTGGGGCCGAACCACCGCATCCTACTCCCGACCTCCGCGCTCGCGGGCGCGACGTTCCTCGTCGCCACCGACACGCTGGCGCGGTCGGGTCCCGCGGAGCTACCGGTCGGCATCGTGACCGCGTTTCTCGGTGCGCCGTTTTTCCTCTATCTCCTCCGGACACGGGAGGTACACGCGCTATGAACCGGACTTTCGGTACTCGGAGGCCGCGGCTTCCGATTTGGCGCGCTCGATTACTCCTCCGACACGCGAACGCGTGGTCTCGAAAACAACCGTCTGGATGGACGAAAGGGGCCGCCCGCTCGCGGACCGCAGGTCCGTGGTCGCCTGACCGACCCCTATCTGCGCCGGGCGGTGCGGAGAGGCGCGGATATGTCGGTCAGCGACCGCGAGCGGGCGGGGGCTTTCTGAAGCGACGTTCCTCCGATGGTGGAGATGACTGCGACGACTCCAGCGACTCCGAGAGCCGTAACTGCAACGACTGGGACGACTTCGATTCCGACACCGAAGACCGCAACCGCGACAGCACAGACGGCTCCAATTTCGATACCAAAGGTCGCAAAAACAGCACCAAAACACCCAAACTGCCTAAAAACCGATGATAGAGATAGACGACGTGGCGGTCGAACTCGGCGGGAACTCGATACTCGACGGCGTGACCACCGCCGTCGAGGAGGGCCGGTTCGTCGGCTTGGTCGGCCCCAACGGGGCCGGGAAGACGACCCTGCTCCGGGCCATCCACGGCGTCCTCACGCCCGACCGCGGGGAGGTCCGGGTGGGCGGCGACTCGGTGGCGGCGCTCTCCTCGAAGGAGGCGAGTCGCCGGGTCGCGGTCGTTCCGCAGGACACCACCCTCTCGTTCGACTTTCCGGTCGAGGAGGTCGTGGGGATGGGTCGCCACCCCTACCGGTCGCGCTTCTCGGGTCCGCAATCGTCCCGAGAAGGCACCTCCGACGGCGAACGCGTCTCCGACCGCGAACACGTCGAGCGCGCGATGGCCCGCACCGAGGTCGCCGAGTTCGCCGAGCGGTCGATTACCGCGGTGTCGGGCGGCGAGCGCCAGCGCGTCCTGCTGGCCCGCGCGCTGGCACAGGACACGCCCGCGCTCCTGCTGGACGAACCCACCGCGAGCCTCGACATCAACCACCAAGTCCGGACGCTCGAACTCGTCCGCGAGTTGGCCGACGAGGGCAAGACCGTCGTGGCGGCCATCCACGACCTGAATCTGGCGGCCCACTACTGCGACGAGTTGCGCCTGCTGGCGGGCGGCGAGATTCGGGCCAGCGGCGACCCCGAGGAGGTCCTCGCGGAGGACCACCTCGAAGCCGCCTTCGACACGCGGGCGGTCGTCTCCAGCCACCCCGTGACCGGTTCGACCTACGTCACCGCGCTCCCCGAGCGTCCGACCGAGGAGGACCCCGCGGGGCGAGTCCACGTCGTCGGCGGGGGCGGCACCGTCTCGCGACTCCTCTACGTGCTGTCGGCGGCGGGCTACGAGGTCTCGGTCGGCGCGCTCAACGAGGGCGACTCGGACCTCGAAACCGCCCGGTCGCTCGGTCTCGACGCCGTGACCGAGGAGCCGTTCGCGCCGGTCGGCGAGGCGGCCCGCCGGGAGGTAGAAGCCCGTATTCGAGGGGCGGACGCGACGATTCTCGCGGACGTGGAGGTCGGCGCGGGCAACCTCGCCAACCTCCGGGCCGCCCGCGAGGCCGACTCCGTGGTCGTGGTCGAGGAGCGCCCGTTCGCCGAGCGCAACTACGCCGGGAGCGACGCCGCCGCGCTCTACCGGGAGTTGAGCGAGCGCGGACGAGTGGTCGGCCCCGACGAACTCCTCGGGGCGGTCGAGGAGGCGGTCGCCGAGTCCGAGGCGCGGCCGAACGTCGAAGCCGAGTGAGTCGCCGAGACGCGTCTGTGCTTCGAGTACGCGGGAACGACTGGCTTCGACACCGCACCGATGACCGAAGCGACGAGAATCAACTACAAGACGTGTCGGAGAGGTGGTCTTCGCCCCACGTGTCCATCGCTTCGACCACCGGTTCAAGCGAGGCACCCCGCTCGGTCAGCGAGTACTCGACCCGGAACGGTTTCTCGCTCACTATCTCCCGGTTCACGAGATTCTTGTCTTCCAAGTCTTCGAGACTGCTCGACAGCACGGTACTCGAAATCGACTCGATGTCGTCTTCGAGCGCGTTGAACCCGAGCGGACCGCGGGCGAGCAGTCGGTGGACGATGACCGGGTGCCACTTCTTTCCGATGAGGTGGGCGGTACAGGTCACGGCACACCAGTCGTCGCCAGCACACCACGACGCGACGCAGGCCTCCTCTTCGACGTTCGTCATTTGCCGGGAGCGTTCCGGACGCGGACGTATCATTCTACCGCCATTGGGTTACCAACCGAAACTAGGTACGAGACCGAAATCAACTCAGAAAACAGTACTCGGTCAGTGCGAGCTTCGCTGACCGTTAAAATGATAGGACGTTTCTGTGGATGCATGTCCTCCGAAATGGATTCCGCTCGTCCGAAACGGGGCGTCGTTTCGCTCGTGAGAGACGCCCTCAACGTCCGAAACGCCGTGCTACTGCTCGCTGGCCTTCTCGCGGGCTACAGCCTCGGCATCGTCGGCGAAGGCCCCATCGACGTTCCGGTTCTCGGGTCGGTTCCCGCGACGCTCCTCGGTGGCGTCGGACTGGTCGTCGCATTCGTCACGTACCAGCGTCAGAGTTGCTGTGACGACTGCGCTGACGACGCGTGTGGATGCACCGGAGAGTGCGGCGAGAGTTGTTCGTACGAACCCTGACTGAACCGCCACAGAACCGCGGCTCGTCGGTCCGCGGTCGGCCCGCCGGACGTGCGGGACTCCTCGGCCGCGACGGAACGCGCCTTCGGCGTCACCGGGAGACACAAGGGATATGTCAGTCGTGGCGAAATCGCCGGACGATGCCCTCCACTATCTCGCGGCGGCGTCTGCTGGCGGCCGGTAGTGCGGTCGCGCTCGCCGGAACGAGCGGCTGTCTTGACGCGATTCGTGACGCGACCGGAAGCGACAGCGCGATCGGGAGCGAAACCGGGAACGTCTCGGGCGAGCGACGACTCAGACTGTCGCTGTCCCGCCAGTCGGGGACGCTCGCCGACCACTACGTCACCGACTTCGAGGGGCGGCCCCACTGGGACGAGGAGGCCTTCGCGGCCGCGGTCTCGGGCGAGACCTACACCACCCAACTCAGGCAACCGTTCTTCGCCCGTGACGACCCGAAATACGCGAAACACGACGGGACCTACTACCGACTCGGCTCGGTCGTCGTCGGCGAGCGCGAGGAGACCCACCCCGTCCTGCGACTCCGAACGGTCGGGTCGCCCGACGAACTCGACTCGGTGCCCGACCACACGGCTCGTGAGGACCTGCCCGAGGCCGACCAGCATGCGGTCGAAATCGCACACATGGCCGCTCGCGCTCGTGGCAACGTCGGCGGGGTCCCGGTGGGCCTCGTCGAGCGCGGCGGCTACGTCTACCGGAGTGACGAGGGCGTCGAGGAGAGTCGTCTCCTCGGCGACTCGGGACCGAGCCACGTCGAGTACCGCGGGAAAATCTACGCGGTCGAGGTCTCGCGCGAGACGTTCTACGAGCCGATTTACCGGGCCGAGGTCGAACCGGTCGCCGACTCGCCCGCGGAGTTGGAGGCGGTGCTTCGCGCTCGATTCGTGGAGGCACGGTTCGTCCGCGGCGACCTCTCGACCGACGAGCGGTCGCTCCTCCGGGACGCCCGAGGGCGAAAGGGATACGGCGAGAGTCACCCGTATTCGGAGGCGTATCGGTCGGTCCTGAAGCGACTCCGCCGCCGGGCGTACATCGACGGCAACATCCGGAAGGACGCGTTCTCGGAACCGGACCGCCCGTCTGTCGTCCTGTACGACGGCGAGTATTACGAGTACTACCTCCGGTTCGTGACGGACGACGGGTCGTGAGACCGCTCTGCACTCGTTACGCGCGGGTTTTCGTTTTTTAGGGAACGGAGAGTACACTCCTAGTACGGTACACGCTACCGCTTTTCACGAACGCTTTTCCGACAGCCGGATGCGATTTCGGGCATGGGAGACCCCTTCGGCCGCGCCGTCCGCGACCACTCCCGCGGCGAGCGCGACGAACCCCTGATTCAGCGCGACGGCGAGGAGACCCGCGAGCATCCCATCGAACAGTTCTACTTCACGGAGTTCACCGCCGAGAGCGACCCCGGTCGGTGGCTGGAGTCGTACCTCGATGGCCCGCTACTGGACCTCGGCGCGGGCGCGGGTCGTCACGCGCTGTACTTTCAGGAAAAGTTCGAGACGGTCGCACTCGAAGTCAGCGAGAACTTGGTGGCGACGATGCGCGACCGAGGAGTCGCCGACGCCCGCGACGGGGACATGTTCGCGCTCCGCGAGACGTTCGAGCGCGACCGGTTCCGGTCGGCGCTGGCCATCGGCACCCAGTTGGGTCTCGCGGGGTCGATGGACGGTCTCCGGCGATTCCTGAGCGACCTCGCGCACGTGACCGCGCCCGACGGGACCGCGGTGGTGGACTGCTACGACCCCGGCCGAATCGAGGAGGGCGACCTGCTGGGTTACCGGCCGGACCCGACGCCGGGACAGGCCGCGCGGGTGATGACCTTCGAGTACGAGGACGAACTGGGCGAGACCCTGCTGTTCCGCCTGTTCGGTCCCGACAGAATCCGGGAGGCGGCGGTCGGAACCGACTGGCGGGTCGCGGACGTGTACTACGGCGACGAGGGGCCGCACTACCGGGCCGCGCTCGACAAAGCCTAACTGGTCGAATCGCGCTCGAAAAACGCTAACTCGCCGCGCGTTCTCGCTGTTGGGCCAACTCGAACAGCATCAGCGCCGCGAACGTGCTGGCCGCCAGCAGGACCATCCCGGCGACGCCGACTCGGACGTTCGGCGCGGCGAGGCTCCCGGTGCCCAACAGCGCGCCCGAGACCAGCGCCACCAGCGCCCGGCCGGGGAGCGAGAACGTCGCGCACCGCTGGGCGAGCGTCGGGTCCAGCCCCACGATACGGGTCCAGACGACGTAGAGCGACGCGACGAACAGAAACGAGAGCAGGCCGACGCCCAGAAGGAGGGCGAACTTCGCGGGGTTCATCTCCTATTCGGAAGGCATCATGGTTCAGATATAAGTGTATCGGTGATATTTTTCGGAAATTACACGACTGCACGAGGGTTCGCTCGCAGATGTCGGCGAGCGCACGGTCCGTCGATTTATGTGAGTCGCGCCCTCAGAACCGGACATGGAACTCGCCGACCGGTCAGTCGTGGTCGTGGGCAGTGGTTTCGGCGGTCTCTCGACGGCCTGCTATCTCGCCGACGCGGGCGCGGACGTGACCGTCGTGGAGAAGAACGAACAGTTGGGCGGCCGGGCGAGCGTCCTCGAACGCGACGGTTTCAGATTCGATATGGGTCCGTCGTGGTATCTGATGCCCGACGTGTTCGAGCGGTTCTTCGGCCACTTCGGCCGGAGTCCCGACGAGTACTACGAACTCCGCCATCTGGACCCCCACTACCAGATATTCTTCAAGGACGGCGACGACGTGACCGTCACCCCCGACCGCGAGGAGACCAAGGCGACCTTCGAGGAGTACGAACCCGGCGCGGCCGCGGCCCTCGATTCGTACCTCGCCGAGTCCGAGGAGACGTACAACATCGGGATGGAACACTTCGTCTACAAAGATAGGCCGCGGTTCCGCGACTACGTGGACTTGGACGTGGCTCGCCACGCCCGCGGCCTCACCTTCCTCGGGTCGATGCAGGGCCACGTCGAGGAGTACTTCGACCACCCCAAACTCCAGCAAATAATGCAGTACACGCTGGTCTTCCTCGGCGGGTCGCCCAAGAACACGCCCGCGCTCTACAACCTGATGAGCCACGTCGATTTCAACCTCGGCGTCCACTACCCCGTGCGCGCTGACCGCGACGAGCGCGACGGCACCGACCGGAGCGGAGCGGCCGACGGGGAGGACGAGCGCGCGACGCCCGGCGGGATGGGCGTCGTCGTGGACGCGATGGCCGAGTTAGGTCGGGAACTGGGTGTCGAGTACCGGACCGACAGCCCCGTCGAGTCGATTCTCGGGTCGGCGGGCAACTTCCGCGTCGAGACCGAAGACGGGTTCCTGCGCTCGGACCTCGTGGTCAGCGACGCCGACTACGCCCACACCGAGCAGGAACTTCTCCCGCCGCAGAGCCGCCAGTACGACGCCGACTACTGGGAGTCGCGGACCTACGCGCCCTCGGCGTTCCTGCTGTACCTCGGCGTCGAGGGCGACGTGGACGCGCTGGAACACCACACCCTCGTCCTGCCGACCGACTGGAACGAACACTTCGACGAGATATTCGAGGACCCCCAGTGGCCCGAGGACCCCGCGTACTACCTCTGCGTCCCGAGCGAGACCGACGACACGGTGGCACCGGAGGGCCACAGCAATCTGTTCGCGCTGGTCCCCATCGCGCCCGGTCTCGAAGACGGGACCGCGACCCGCGAGTGGTACCGGGACCTCGTGCTGGACGACATCGCCGAGAACACCGGCGTCGAGTTGCGGGACCGCATCGTCGTCGAGGAGTCGTTCTGCGTCTCGGACTTCGCCGACCGGTACAACTCCATCGAGGGAACCGCGCTGGGTCTCGCTCACACGCTCCGCCAGACCGGCCCGCTCCGGCCCGGCCACCGCTCGTCGGAGGTGCCCGGTCTCTACTTCACGGGGTCGTTCACCACGCCCGGCATCGGCGTCCCGATGTGTCTCATCAGCGGCCAGCACACCGCCGACGCGGTGTTGAACGACTGCGGCCAGTAGCCAGCCATGCACGAACGCTCCTCGAACGTCACGCTCGGCTACCTGCTGACGCTCTCGCGGCCCCGGTTCTGGCTCTATCTGGCCGGACCGGTCCTCGTCGGCGTCGCCTACGGCGCGTCGGTCGTCGGCGAGCTGTTCGCCCCGCCAGCGGTCGCGCTGTTCGCGTACTTCCTCGTGCCCGCGAACGTCTACCTCTACGGCGTCAACGACGTGTTCGACGCGGACATCGACGCCGAGAACCCCAAGAAGACCGGCGAACAGGCCCGCGAAGCCCGGTTCCGCGGCGGCGGAACGGTCGCGGCGGTCGTCGCGGTCTGCGGGCTGGCGGGTCTCGCGCTAGTGGGCGCGCTCGTCGCGGTCGCCAGCGCGGGCGCGGCGGTTTGGGTACTGGCGTTTCTCTTCCTCGGCTACGCTTACAGCGCGCCGCCGTTCCGACTCAAGACGGTTCCGCCGCTCGATTCGGTCTCGAACGGTCTCTACGTCCTACCCGGCGCGGCGGCGTACGTCGCGCTGGCGGGTCGCCAACCCCCCGCGCTCGCAATCGCTGGCGGGTGGCTCTGGGCGATGGCGATGCACACCTTCTCGGCGATTCCCGACATCGACCCCGACCGCCGGGCCGGGATTCGGACGACCGCGACCGTGCTGGGCGAGCGCCGGACCTTGGCGTACTGCGGGGCGGTCTGGCTCGTCGCCGCCGGAGCGTTCGGCCTGCTGGACTGGCGGGCCGGGGCACTCCTCGCGGTCTATCCCCTCCTCGCGGCGGGCGTCGCCGAGACCGACGTGGCCGTCTCGCGGGCCTACTGGTGGTTCCCGGCCGTCAACGGACTGGTCGGGATGATGCTGACCTTGGGCGGTCTCTGGGGGGTCGTGCGTGGGTAGCCCGAACTCGGACGGCGCGGCCGGAGGTCCCGCGACCAGAGCCCGAATCGAGGAGGCCCTCTCCCGCCTCGTCCGCGAGAACCGCTTCACCATCGCGGTGGTCTTCCCGCTGGTCGGGGCCGCGCTGTTCGTGTTGAGCTACGAGGAGGTCCTCCTCCCGCCGTGGCTGGCGATGAATCCGGTCCTCATCCTCTTCGGAACCGCCGTGATGCGCCTGCCGCTGGTCGCCGGGCTGGCTCCGCTGGTGAATCGGAAGGCGGGGGCCGGACTCCTGCTGGTCACGGGCTACAGCTACTTTATCGAGTACGTCGGCGTCCACTACGGCGTTCCCTACGGCGAGTTCAGTTATCAGCTCCAGCTCGGGCCGATGGTCGGCGGCGTCCCTATCGGGCTTCCCGTCTTCTTTCTCCCGCTGGTCCTCAACAGCTATCTGCTGGTTCTCCTCCTGCTCCCGCGCGCCTCCCGCGCCAAGCGAACCCTCGCGGCGCTCGCGCTCGTCCTCGTCGTGGACTTCGTGTTGGACCCCGCGGCGGTCGGCCTCGGCTTCTGGCAGTACGACGGCGGCGGATTCTACTACGGCGTCCCACTCTCGAACTTCCAAGGGTGGGTCCTGAGCGGCTTCGTCGCGGTCTCGGTAATCGAGTGGGGCTTCGACACCGAGGAGTTGGCCACCCGCCTCGAAACCTGCGAGTTCGCGCTGGACGACTTCGTGAGCTTCGTCGTGCTGTGGGGCGCGATGAACGCCTACTTCGGCCACTGGATTGCGGTCGCGCTCGCGGTCGGCCTGTCGGCGGGACTGGTCCGGACCGACCGCTTCGACTTCGTTGGGGTGGGTCGGGAGCGCCCCGAGCAGAGCTGAGTCGGACACGAACGACTCGCCCCACCCGAAGGAAAGGTGGACACGAGTCGTTCTCCCGAACGACTCGCCCCACCCGAAGGACGAAATTCAAGTGCGCGCGCCACCAACTCCCGACGATGGGATTGGTAGACGACTCGCGGGTCACGGTGTTTCTGGGCGGATTCTTGCTGTCGCTCCTCGCGCTGGTCGGCGTCACCGCCTTGGGCGCGTTCGCGGTTCTCTCGGCGCTACTCGACCCGGCCGCGGGGACGCCGCTGCTGGTCGCGCTGTTGGAGACGGCCGCGCCCTTCGTCGCCGTCGTCGCCATGCTCGGATTCGTCTCGCTCCTGTTGCTCGTCGGTCTCGTGGTCACCGCCGTCCGAAGCGCCTCGATACCGCGTAGCGACCGACTGGCGCGACTCGCTCGGGTCGTCGAGCGTCACTCCTCGGACGCGCGAGACCTCGGCCTCTCCGAGAAGCTCGAACCGACGACCGACGACCGCATCGACCAGTTGAAACGCCGGTACGTCGAGGGCGAACTTACCGAACTGGAGTACGAGCAACGGCTCCAAGAGTTGATGACCGAGGAGGGCGTGAGCGACGAGCGCGTCCGCCGCGAACGGGAGCGGACGGGTCGAGAACGCGAGTACGAGTGGTGATACGGAGTAGTGGTGCCGAGCGATGACGGGAGCAAAGCTCCCCGTTGCGGCGCAGAGACGACGGTCTGTTTGTTATCCGGTCCAACAGGTTTCGTCGATAAACGTCTTCAGGTCAAAAAGTATGGTCGAGCCGAAATTGTAGCTTTGCGCTACAGGCTCTTACCGGTCGCAGTAGCAGACGCCGTTGTTACAGATACAATCGAGCGGTGAGACGTTGAACAGGAACATTCTTTGTCACCTCCACCCACACCAAGAGTACATTAATTTAAAAATTTTTCTTATATATTTATTAGTATTCCGTCGGGGGTCCGATACTCTAAAGCGCGCCGCGCGAATCTTCCCAGACATGGACTATCACGAGGCGGCGAACTTCCTGTTCGACCTGCGTCGGTTCCGCCCGAAACCGGGCACGGAATCGACCGCGGCGTTGCTCGCCCACCTCGGCGACCCCCACGAGGAGGTCGATTTCGTGCAGGTGGCCGGGTCGAACGGGAAGGGTTCGACGGCCAGAATGACCGAGCGTGCGCTCCGCGAGGCGGACCTCGACGTGGGACTCTACACCTCCCCGCACTTCGACGACGTGCGCGAGCGCGTCCGGGTGAACGGCCGGAAGATTCCGAAGGCGGCGCTCGCGGAGTACGTCGCGTCGGTGAAGGAGTACGTCGAGGACAAGGCCGCCGACGGCGAAGCCCCGACGTTCTTCGAGGTGATGACTGGTCTCGCGCTCTGGTACTTCGGCCGTGAAGAGGTAGACGTGGCACTCCTCGAAGTCGGCATCGGCGGGAAGTACGACGCGACCAGCGTCGTGGACCCCGTCGCCAGCGCGGTCACGAGCGTCACCTTGGAACACACCGGCATCATCGGCGAGACCATCGCGGAAATCGCCCACGACAAAGCCCACGTCGCGCCCGCCGACGCGCCGCTCGTGACCGCGACGACCGGCGAGGCGCTCGAAGCAGTGCGAGAGCAGGCGGGCGAAGTCGTCCGCGTCGGCGACTCTACTGACGCAGACGAAGCCCCGGACGTGCGGGTCGAGTACCGCGGCCGGACCAACCACACCGAGGCGGCCGTCTCGCTCTCCGGCCCGGACTGGACCGTCGAAACCGAGATACCCCTCCTCGGCGAGTATCAGGCCCGAAACGCGGGCGTGGCGGCCGCGCTCGCCCGGCAAGTCGCGACCCACCGCGACCTGCCCGAATCGGCGCTCGACGCCGACGCACTCGGCCGCGGCCTCCGGAAGGCCGACTGGCCCGGCCGGTTCGAGGTGATGGGTCGGGACCCCGTGGTCGTCCTCGACGGGGCGCACAACCCCGGCGCGTGCGAGGCGCTGGCCGAGACCGTGAGCGAGTTCGACGGCGAGTACGACGACCTCCACCTCGTGTTCGGCGCGATGCACGACAAGGACCTCCGCGGGATGGCAGAGGCCCTGCCGACCCCCGACCGGATGGTCGCCTGCCAACCGAACTTGGACCGCGCGGAGGACGAGGAGGTCGTCGCCCGCGCCTTCGACGAGGCCGGTGCTGGCGAGGTCCTGACTCGGAACGCGGTGGAGGGCGCGGTCGAGAACGCGCTGAACGCGGCCGACGAGAACGACCTCGTGTTGGTCGCGGGGTCGCTGTTCGCGGTCGCGGAGGCCCGGACGCGCTGGACCCGCGCCGAGATACCCAAGCGCATCCGGAATCTGGACGACGCCCGCGAGGCGCTCGAAGGCGCGGACGTGACCGACCCCGGCGTCTGGCGGATGCGGGGCAAGGCGGTCCACCGCGTCCTCAAAACGCGGGTACAGGTCCGACAGGCCCGCTACCTCAAAGAGGAGATGCTGAGCCTCGGCGGGGAGTGTGCGGTCTCGGGGACCAACGAGCAGGACGACCAGAACGTGGACGTGGTGCTGATGGGTACCCTCGCGCAGTTCAAGCGCCTCGCCGGGAAGTTGGACGGCCAGCCCTACGGTCTCTCGGTGTTCGCCGACGAACTGCGGGACGCGCTCGGCATCCAGACCGACCGCGAGCGCCGGAGCTACCCGTGGGAGGAGGGCACCGCCGTCATGGGCATCCTGAACGTCACGCCCGACTCGTTCCACGACGGCGGGCGCTACGAGGCCGTCGAGGACGCGGTTTCGCGCGCCGAGGAGATGGTCGAAGCCGGAGCCGACATCATCGACGTGGGCGGCGAATCGACTCGCCCCGGCGCGGACGAGATTCCGGTCGCGGACGAAATCGACCGCGTGGTGCCCGTCATCGAGCGAATCGCCGACGCGGACGCGCTCGTCTCCATCGACACGCGGAAGGCCGAAGTCGCGGAGGCGGCCCTCGACGCTGGCGCGGACATTCTCAACGACGTGTCCGGTCTCGAAGACCCGGAGATGCGCTTCGTCGCGGCCGACCACGACGCGCCCATCGTCGTGATGCACAGCATCGACGCGCCGGTCGTGCCCGAGAAAGATGTTCACTACGACGACGTGGTCGAGGACGTGATAGACGAACTGGAGGAGAAGGTCCTGCTGGCCGAGAAGGCAGGTCTCGACCGCGAGCAGATTATCGTGGACCCCGGACTCGGCTTCGGCAAGGAGAGTGCCGAGAGTTTCGAGCTACTGGGCCGGACCGACGAGTTCCACGCGCTGGAGTGTCCGGTCTTGGTCGGGCACTCCCACAAGTCGATGTTCGGTCTCCTCGGCGAAGACGACGACCGGACCGCGGCGACGGTGGCCGGGACCGCCATCGCGGCCGAGCGCGGCGCGGACATCGTTCGCGTCCACGACGTGGCCGAGAACGTCGCGGCGGTGAACGCGGTGGAGGCGGCCGATACGCCGGAGCGATTCGAGGAGTAACTTTTCTTACCCCCGAGTGTGTCGGGTTCGGTCGTGTTTCGCCCTCCATTAGCCTCTTCGACTCGACGCGACCGATTTCCGGCCGAGTGTCGTCCCGAACCGACGCTCACCGAGCAGTCGTCCAAACGACCCCGACACACCTCCGAGTGAGCTATGCGCCCGGAATCGAAGACGTTCCTCGTGATTCTCGTCGGTCTCGCGCTCCTGTTCAACCCCTTCGTGCCGGGCCTCCACCTCGGCGACGGGTCGGTCTACCGGTACGAAGCCGCGAGCGTCGAGTATCACGACGACGGGAGTCTGTCGGTCACGAGCGTTCGGACCGGTGACGCCATCGAGCAGGTCTCCCTCGACGACGAAATCGCCTGCTTCGACGGGAGTCTGCGCCGCCTCTGCCGGTTCGAGTACCACGTCCTCGACGGTGGCAACGTTTCGGCGTATCCCGAGTCGTTCGGAAGCGCACGGTACGACTTCGTGTATTTGAAACAGCGTCTTTACCGGCCGACCTCCGTCGAGCGCGACGGCGACTGGTACGCCGCCCTCGAACCCGTCAACGAGTCGGACCCGCTCCGGTTCCCGGCGGCAGAGTCGGGTATCTCGTCCGTCGAGCGCCGACTGGTGGAATCGGGGCGCGTGCTGACCTACGAGGAACTCCCGCACGACGACCAGCTAATCGAGGTCGAGGACGAATACTACACACTCTACAAAACTGCGAGTCGGACCTATTCGAGCGGCGGAAGCCGCTGTGTCAGCAGTGGCGCGGGGTTCTGCGAGAAGGCGGGGCGGAAACGGTTAGTCGATTCGGTGCTGACCGTCGCGTCGTGGCTCGCCGGACTCGGGTTCCTCTCACTGGCGCGACGCAGAACGGTCGAGTAGCACGGCGAGCGACCGAAACTCAAAGAAGAACGACCAACAGCGCTACCAGCGCGACGACGACCATCACACCGCCAGCCACCGCGGCCGGTTCGACCCAACTCAGTCGCTCGCTGGCCTCGTCGTAGGCCGCGAGGTACTTGTCTAAGACCTGCTCCTCGTCGTACTCGGCGAAGTTCTCGTTGAAATCCATGCGGTCCATCTCGCTGGCGGCGACGAGCGCGTCGGTCAGTTCCTGCTCGCTGGTGGTCCGGAACGCGCGCTCCTCCTGTTCGACCAGTTCGTGGGCGCTGGACTCGACGTGGTACTCCACGACTCCGGCACAACCGCAGGCCAGCGCCCGGAGGAGGTCGGTCGGGAACGCTTCCCGCCGGGCGGTCTGGGCGTAGACGTGCGCGCCCTTGAACGCCGAGATGCGGTTTTCGAGCGGTTGCTCGCCCGCGAACGAGACTCTGTCCTCGATGCGCAGGTCCCGGACCTGCCGCTCGTACACGTCGCGTTCCGGGCCGTCGCCGATGACCAGCGCCGACCAGTTGTGGTCGCGCAGTTCCGCCAGCGCGAGGAGTAGACTTTCGAGGTTGGCGTCGGCGTCGAGTCGCCGGGAGTAGACGATGTCGGCGACCTCGCGGGGTTCCGCGGCGCGGATGGCGTCCACGTCGATGCCGTTGGGGACGACCCGGACCGCCTCGCCGTCCGCGCCGAGTTCCCGGACGCGAGTCCTGACGGTCTCGGACGGGACGAGAACGAGTTCGGGCGTCGTCGCGGCGAGTCGCCAGATGGGGTCGTCGGCGTCGCCCGCTTGAGGGGACTCGTACCAGTCCACGACGAGCGGTGCCCGCAGGAAGACGCTGGCGGCTTTCGCGGCGAGGACGTGGGTCGGGTCGTCCCCCGTGGCCTGAATCACGTCCGGGTCGGCCGCCCGGAGCGCGGCCGGGAGCGCGAGGGCGAACCGGCCGTCGCCGCGCTCGTCGGTGACCGCCCGGTAGGTCACGTCGTCCTGTTCGAAGGTCGCGTGGTCGCCGTCCCACCACTGGGCACAGCAGACGACCACGTCGTGACCGCGGCCAGCGAGCCCTTCGGCGGTCCGCCGGAGTCGTCGCGTTGCCCCCGTCTGGCGGTGTTGGGCGACCGTCTCCGAGACGAACGCGACGCGCATACGAAGCGCCACGAAGCGGCCCACTAAAAACCCAACTCTTTGCGCTCGCCGGAGAAACGAGAGGAGTCGAAACCACACGAATCCGTCGTCCGCAACTGTCAGTTCCGTCGTCCGCGGCGGTCAGTCGTTCAGTTCGAGGATGAAGTCGGGCGCGGCGTTGTCGGCCCGGCGTCGCCACTGCCGGAGGTCGTGGGTGTGAAACAGCGCCGTCACGCCGAAGACGGCGATGACCACCAGCGCGTACTGGACGCCCGAGAGGAGCGTGAAGGGGTAGAGACCCACCCAGACCGACGCCAGCAAGACGAGGCTCACGGCGGCGAGCGTGAGGTAGAGTCGGTGCCACCGGACCGAAGTCTGGGGGTCGCTGGCCAGTTGTAACTCCAGTCGCTCGGTTCGCTCGGTGGCGTGGACCAGACTCCGGTCGGGGTCGTAGCGAAGCACCCCGGCGGACTCCAACTTCGGGAGGTGGGTCTGGTGGAGCGCGCTGTACACGGACTTGCGCTGGCCCGGCGATACCTCGGCGACGGTCGTGTCGTTCTCCCACGCCGCGACCTGCTCGGCGAGTTCGCCGAGGTCTACCGGCCCGCTGTAGCGTTGGAGATAGTATAGGACGTACCGACGCCGGAGGTTCTTCACGGCGTCGAACACCTCCTCGCGAGACGGACGTGTGGTTTCGGTAGCCATGCGTACCGTAGAAAAGGGACGGCAGAAATCCGGATAAACGGATTTGACTGTTTACCTCTCGGCGGGTATCGTTCAACGGTTCAACCAAAAGTTGCGGGCTGGCCGGGGGAAGAAACTCCCCGTTCTGGCGAACGGCGGCCGGACGGAACCCGCGGCCGAAAGCGTTTTCGCCGAAATCGGGCGACCGCTTCGCTCGAACCCCGACCGAATCGACCGACACTCCGGGTGTGAGGACTGTTCGGCGGGCAGTGGCTCACGTCTCGAACGGAACCGTCCGTTACCGGAATTTCCATCGCGAGTTTCGATTCCGCGGGGACGGTAGTCTCTGTCTACTCGCCGGTCGAACCCGACCATGGCGGCGTTGGCTGTCGATTCGACGCCGGAAGTTACCCGCAGTCGCGGTCTCCTCGGCCGTCCGATTCGCCACCGCTCCGTCGCCTCGAACTCGTCACCCCGCACTCGTCGTCGTCCGGTGCCTCGTCGGTCGTCTTCGCCCGGTCGAGAGTGGTCTCTCGGTCTGGAATGGTCTCTCGGTCTGGAACGGTGGACTGGTCGAGAGCCACCTTCCGCGCGAGAACGGGCGGATTCGTGGCGAAGACCGGAACAATCGGAGCGACGAGTGAGCCGAGGAGTACCGCGACGAACGGCGAAGTTCGAGGAGAACCCCGTCGTCCCCCGCGTCGGCGTTCGCTCGCTCCGGTTTTGTTATCCGCGGGATGAAGTAGCGTAACGAACTGTTTCCGAGGTCTCGGTCGGCGTGAGGTTGGTCGGCGTGAATTCGGTCGTGCGACCACCGGCGGTCTCCTCGGGACGACGCGAGCGGTCCGTGCCCAGTTCGGAGTCGTGGCCGCGTTCGGAGCGGTTCTCCGGGAGTGCGCTGGCTTCCGGAGACCCAAACGATTTGCCCGTCGGCTTGCAATCGACTCCCATGCCGACCTACGATTTCGAACGCTATCTCAACGTCCGAAGCGCGAACTCCCCGTCGTTCGGTCCCGACGGCGAACTCGCGTTTCTGATGGACACGACCGGCGTCCCGCAGGTGTGGCGACTCGACAACCCCCGCGAGTGGCCCCAGCAACTCACGTTCGAGGAGGACGCGGTCGGCTTCGCCGACTGGTCGCCCGAGCGCGACGAACTCGTCTTCGGGATGGACCAAGGCGGCGACGAGCGCACCCAACTGTTCCGACTCGACGCCGACGGCGAGACCGTCACGCCGCTGACCGACACGCCCGAGGCCATCCACTACTGGGGCGGGTGGAACTCGGACGGCTCGGAGTTCGCGTTCGCGTCGAACCGGCGCGACGAGTCGGTCTTCGACATCTACGTGCAGGGCCGCGACGAGCGGGGCGACGACGCCGAGATGGTCTACGAGGGCGACGGCTGGCTCTCGGTCGCGGGGTGGAGTCCCGACGACGAGTACCTCGCGCTGACCGAGATGCACTCTAGTTTCGACTACGACGTGTACCTCCTCGACGTGGAGACCGGCGACCTGAACCACGTGACGCCCCACGAGGGCGACGTGCGCTTCCAGTCGGTCTACTGGGGTCCCGACGGCGACGCGCTCTACCTGATTACCGACGAGGGGGCCGACACGACGTATCTCGCTCGCCTCGACCTCGACACCGAGGAGATAGAGACGGTCGCGACCAGCGACGACCGAGCGAGGGCCGACGACTCCCGAGCGCCACCCTCCGAGGACGGCAATTGGAACGTCGAGAGTCTGACGCTGGACGAGGACACCGGCCGGTTTATCTTCGGGACCAACGTGGACGGCTACACCGAACTCACGGTGGCCGAACTGACCGGCGAGACGGAGTTCGAGACGTTCTCCGCGCCCGACCTCCCGAAGGCTGCCACCGGCGGCGGAACCTTCGACGACGACGCCGAGCGGTTCGCCGTCACCGTCACCGGAAGCACCGAGAACACGAACGTCTACGTCGTGGACGCGGCGTCGGGCGAGGCCGACCGCTGGACCGACGCCGCCACCGCGGGCCTGCCCAAGGAGTCGTTCGTGGAGCCTCGATTGGTCCACTACGAGACGTTCGATGGCCGGGAGATTCCGGCGTTCTTCTCGGTGCCCGAGGAGGCCACGCCGGGCGAGACGCCCGTCATCGTTGACATCCACGGCGGTCCCGAGAGCCAGCGCCGACCCACGTTCCACTCGGTCAAGCAGTACTTCCTGAACAGGGGATACGCCTACCTCGAACCGAACGTTCGCGGTTCGACGGGCTACGGCAAGGCCTACACCCATCTGGACGACGTGCGAAAGCGGATGGACTCGGTGAAAGACGTGGCGGCCGCCGTCGAGTGGCTCCACGACCAGCCCGAGATAGACCCCGATAAGGTCGTCGCGTTCGGCGGCTCCTACGGCGGGTTCATGGTGCTGGCGGCGCTGACGGAGTACCCGGACCTGTGGGCCGCGGGCGTGGACGTGGTGGGCATCGCCAACTTCGTCACGTTCCTCGAAAATACGGGCGACTGGCGGCGCGAACACCGCGAAGCCGAGTACGGGTCGCTCGACGAGGACCGCGAGTTCCTCGAATCCATCAGTCCGACGACCAACGCCGAAAACATCCGAGCGCCCCTGCTGGTCCTCCACGGGGCCAACGACCCCCGCGTCCCGGTCGGCGAGGCCGAGCAGATAGCCGAGACCGTCGCCGAGCAGGGCGTGCCGGTGGAGAAACTGATATTCGAAGACGAGGGCCACGGCTTCTCGAAGTTGGAGAACCGCATCGAGGCGTACACCACCGTCGCGGAGTTCTTGGACGAACACGTCTGAGCGTCCCGCGCGAGTTCCGCCTCAGCCGAGTTCCGCCCCGGCCGCGTCCCGGTCTCAGAGGCTCGGCGGTCGCTCGTCCGCGCCGAGGCGCATCTGCCGGTCGTGGTAGACGTGCGCGACTGCCGACACGACGAGGAGGGCCGCCATCCCGCTGGCGAGCGCGACCCCCGGAACCGCGCTGAAGGGGTAGACCCCGGCCAGCGAGGCCAGCGTCACCGACCCGAAGAACGCGCCGAGCAACAGGTAGTACTGGCTCCACGAGATTTCGTCGCCGGGGACGATTTCGAGGTAGACCTGCAGGTCCGCCAAGTCGTCGGCCGCGACGACGGTACCTCGCGAGGCGTCGAACGCCACGAGGCCCGCGTCGTCCATCTTCGGGAGGTGGGCCTGCTGGAGCGCGTTGTAGACGCGGCGGCGCTCTTGGGAGGTCACGTCGTCGGGTCGTTTGTCGTTCTCCCACGCCGCGACCGCGCGGGCGAGGTCGCGGAGTTCCGCCTCGCGGTCGGCGTCCAGCAGGTAGTGGACGACGTACCGGCGGCGACTGTTGCTGAGCATCTCGAAGACGACTTCCTGCGAGAACTGTTCGGACGGGTCCTCCTCGTCCGTGGCTTCGGTCGTGGCGTCGTCGTGGGCGTCTCGGGCGAGCGTTTCTGCGGCCATCTTGGTTAAGTTCCCCCTGTCGGTCCGCGCCGGTCGGTCAACGACGTGTTAGTAATCCTTTTCTATTATTATTTACCTTCCGACGCGTTACAGATGTAGATTCGGTGAAAGCATCCCCGGTCGATGCAATCCGGTGCAGTCGTGCGATTCTGGGTCCGTATGAGGTCCGATAGGGGCGGCCTAACGACCCGTCTGGCAGTATATGCACGGACTTCTCGTTCTCTTTGTGAGACGTATCGGTGTGTATGAATAATGCGGAATCTCTCCACGGAGTGAAACGAGTCCTCCCGGCGAGAGGGTGTGGAGGACACGGACACTAACCATGAAATCGGACATCGAACTCGACCGGCGGAAGGTACTGGGTACAGTTGGCGGCCTCGCGCTCGCGGGGAGCGGACTCGCGGCGTTCACGGGAAGCGCGGCCGCACAAGTGAGTACGAGTTTCAAGGCGAACAACGCGGGCACGGTCACGACCGCAGACGGGAGCATCCAACAGGTGTTGGTGGACACCTCCGGCACGTTCTCGTGGAGCGGTCTCGACTCCGCGGCCAAGACCGGGATGGTGACCCTCGAAGCCAAGAAGAAAGGCTCGCACCCGAACAACTACAGCCAAGTCACGAGCAAGTCCTACAGCATCAACGGTCTCGACGGCGAGCGCTCGTTCTCGCTCGACCAAGTGGACCTCACCGAGACCTTCGGCGACGACCACTTCGAGTCCGACGCCGACGGCGAGAAGAAGACGACGGGCATCGACCTGCGCATCTCGGTGACGATTACGACGACCGGCGGGAGCGCCCACGACGCGAACGCGGCGGACACGATGTACGTCGGCGCGGACAACGAGGCCGCCGACGCCAACATCAACGGCGAGTCCGACGCCAGCGCGTCGAGTTACGACCAGAAGTACACCTCCGGCGACGGCCAGATTTCGGTCGAAGTCGATTACGAGGGGCCGAACGGCAACCCGCGACTCAACGTCGTGACGCCCAACGCGTTCCCGAAGCCCAGCGGCTACACCGAGACCCACGTCGAACTGTTCCTCGACGCGCCGTCGGCCGACGGCACGTGGGACATCCAAGTCCGGCGCGACTCCGAGGAGGGCTTCAGCTACCAAGTCAACGGCGGGAACTGGAAGACCGACTTCGGCAACGTCCCGCTGTCGGTGTCGGCGACCCAGAACGGGTTCGTCGTCGTCTACACCGGGTCGGCCTCGTCGGGCGACACGTACGGACTCGGCGCACACCAGACCACCGTGGACCAAGACGCCGGGACCAGCGTGACGAGTCTCACCAAGACCGGCTCGGGTCGGCCGTGGGACGCCAACAACCTCATCGAGGACCAAGTGCCGTGACCGGCGCGTAACGACCGCGACCGAAGCGGCGACTCGACGACTGTCATCCGACCCACGACGGCCTCGCGGGGGTTCGACTCCTCCGGTGGGTCCTCCATGAATCTCGACCGACGACGGTTGTTGGGCCTCCTCGGGGGCGTCGCGGTGGGCGGCGCGGGCGCGTCGGCGCTCTCGTCGCGGAGCGGCGCGAGCGCCGGGGTCACCTTCGCGGCCAGCGACCTGACGGTCCGGACCGACGACGGGTCGCTCGACTCGCTCACGGTCGCGCCCGCGGGCACCGTCTCGTGGTCGGGCCTCGAAACCCCCGCCGGAGGAGTCGCGCTAACCCTGTCGGCCGCGTACGGCGGCCGCTCGTTCCGGGACCTCGCCAGCCAGCGTCTCCCGGCCGCGGGCCTCCACGGCGAAGCCGACTACGCCTTCGAGAGCCGGGACCTCCTCGGGGTCGAGGAGTTCGACGCGAGCGACTTCGCCGCCGCCGACGGCGAGCGAGTGACCGAGACCGTCCGGCTCAGACTCACCGTGACGGTGGTCGCCGCCGACGGCGAGACGACGCTGACGACGGGCCGCGCCGACGCTCGATTCGACGTGACCGTCGAGAACCGGCCCGAGGAGGGCGCTGTCGAGGGACGGGCCAACACGGGCGCGACCGATGACGGGACGACGACCGCAGAACCCGAAACGACGACCGAGACCACCGACTCCGGGACGACGACCGCGGAACCCGAAACGACGACCGAGACCACCGACTCCGGGACGACGACCGCCAAAACGACGACGAACGAGACGGCCACCGAATCCACGACGACCACGACCGCGGACTCCGGCACGACGACCACCGAGACTACCACGACGACCACCGATACTACCACGACGACCACCGATACTACCACGACGACCGGCGACACCGCCGCGACGACTGCCGACCAAAGCAACACAGAGACGGTGAAGACAAATACGACTACGGGGAAGAGCAATACGAACGATTTCGACGGCCGTGACGCGAACGGCGAGGAGTGACGACGATGGCCACGAAACGACGCTCGCTGACCGCGCTACTGGTCACGAAGCGCGGCGTCATCCTCCTGCTGGTCGTCTCGGCGGGCGTCCTCGGGGCCGGGTTCGGCGTCCTGCCGGGACTGCTCGGCGGAAGCGACCCGGCGGACTCCTCGGTCGGTCCCACGACCGAGGAGACCCCGCGAACGACCGCGGCCGAAGCGAACTCCGCCACGCCCACTGCGACCGCGACGAGGCAGGCGGGGACGAGCGACGCCGGAGACGACCCCGACGAGACGACGCTCGGTGCGACGACCGCGACCGACGACGAACCGACCGCGACGACCGCCGCGGCGACCGAGACGCCCGACTCGGACGACGACCGCGACCGCCGGGACCGACGTGACCGTAATCGGCGAGACCGCGACGACGACGGCAGTGACGACGGCGACCCGCAGGTCGGCGTGCAGGCCGAGGCGAACGCGACCGCCTCGTCGCTGTCGGCCCCGCCGCGGGTCGCGCTCACCCGACGAGCAGTCGCAGGTTGAACGCGGTCGTGAACCCGCCGAACACCGCCAGCACCGCGGGCGGGCCGTAGACGACCACCGGGTCGTCGGTGTCGCCGATGGCCGCCACTTGGAGACCGAGACAGAGGCCGAAGACGCCGAGTTTCAGGCCGACGAGTCCCGCGAGACCGAACTCCGCGACCGCGACCCGGACCAGCGCATTCGCCTCGCCGACCGACGCGTCGAAGTAGAGCAGGGCCACCGTCGTCACTACGTCGCCGACGCCGTAGGTGGTCGTAGCGATAATCCAGAGCCAGTAGAACTGGTCGGCCCGCCCCTCGAAGGGCGTCCCGTCGAGAGTGGCCCACTGCCGGGAGTCCATCGTTTACTCGCGCACACGCCGCCGCCAAATACGTATCGGTGATTCTAGGTGTTGTCGCGGAGCGACGTTCTCCTCGGCCCGAGCGGACGGTCGCCAGCGCCCACGAGCGCAGTTGCAGAGCCTGCGACTTTGCGGCCGCCTTTATGTTCGTCCTGTCCTTCCTTCCACCCGTGAGACAGACCAAACGTGCGCCCCGCGTTCCCGACACCGCACCGAACCGACTCCGGCGACCGACCGCCGCCCGAGAGTCCGGAACCGACGCCCGACAGCGGGGTGGGTCGTGACCGCGATAGAGACCCGCGGGCTGACCAAGCGGTTCGGCGAGGAGGTGGTCGCGGTCGATTCGCTCGACCTGACCGTCGAGTCCGGCGAGATATTCGGCTTCCTCGGGCCGAACGGCGCGGGCAAGTCCACGACCATCAACCTCCTGCTCGATTTCATCCGGCCGAGCGAGGGGACCGCCGAGGTGCTGGGCCACGACGCCCAGCGCGAGACCCAAGCCATCCGCGAGCGCGTCGGCGTCCTGCCCGAGGGCGCGACCCTCTACGACCGACTCACCGGCCGCGAACACGTCGAGTGGGTCGCCCGGACCAAGGGAGTAGACGCCGACCCCGACGCGATTCTCGACCGGGTGGGACTCGGCCCCGACGACCGACAGCGCCGCACCGGCGGCTACTCGAAGGGGATGAGCCAGCGCCTCGCCTTGGGGATGGCGCTCGTCGGCGACCCCGACCTGCTGATTCTCGACGAACCGTCGTCGGGACTCGACCCGAACGGGATTCAGGAGATGCGCGACCTCCTCCGCGACGAGGCCGAGCGCGGGACGACGGTCTTCTTCTCCAGTCACATCCTGCCGCAGGTCGAGGCGGTCTGCGACCGTGTGGGAATCATGAGCAACGGTCGCCTCGTCGCCGAGGACACCATCGCGGGCCTCCGAGAATCGACCGGCGGGAGTAGCCAAATCACCGCCGTCGTGGACGCGCTCCCCGAGGAGTTCGACCCGGCCGGACTCGCGGACCTCGCGGGCGTCGAGCGCGCCAGCGCCGAGGGAACCGACGTGACCGCGGTCTGCTCGGACCCCGGCGCGAAGATGGAGGTTCTCAAGCGCATCGACGGCGAGACCACGGTCCGAGACATCCACTCCGAGGAGACCTCGCTCGAAGACCTGTTCAACCGCTACACCGCCGCCGACCCCGGCGACGGGACCGGTCGGGCGGGAGGCGAGGCGAGCGGGGGCGATGGGACCGGCGGCGATACCGACGACGCCGAGGAGGTGACGGCATGAGCCTGCGCGCAGTCGTGAGCAAGGACTTCAAGGACGTGCGCCGCGCGAAACTGCTGTGGTTCGTCGGCGGCATCTACACCCTGTTCGCCGCGCTGTTCTTCTACACCGGCAGTACCGGCCAAGACCCCTCCGTCCTGCGACAGCTCTGGAACATGTCGGGGCTGGCCATCCTGTTCATCCCGCTGGTCGCGCTGGTGGCGGCCTACCTCGCGGTCGCTGGCGAGCGCGAGTCGGGGAGCATCAAGTTCCTGCTCTCCATCCCGAACCGCCGCCGCGACGTGGTGTTCGGTAAGTTCCTCTCGCGGGCCGCGCTGGTCTGCGGTGCCATCGCCGTCGCGTTCGCGGTCGGCGCGGCGCTGACCGCGGCGCTCTACCCGGCGGTGAAACTCGCTACCTTTGCCAGAGTCGTCGGACTCGTCCTCTACTTCGCGCTGGCCTACGTCGCGGTCGCCATCGGCATCTCGGCGCTGACCGCCTCCCGGTCGCGGGCGATGGCCGCGTCGGTCGGCTACTTCTTCGTGTTCAACGTCCTCTGGATTCAGGGGTCGGCGTTCTCGGTGGTCGGCGCGCTCCGGTTCGTCTTCGAGGACACGCTCGGCGTCGCGCTCTCGGCGAACACCGAGACGTTCGTCCAGTCGCTGAGTCCCGCGGCGGCGTACCTCCAGTCGCTCCGACTGGCGTTCCCCGACGGCTACCGGGACATCCCGCCCGCGGACCCCTCGACGCCGTTCTACCTCCAAGCCGAGTTCGCGCTCGTGATTCTGGCCGCGTGGATTCTGCTCCCCCTGCTGGTGGGCTATCTGCGCTTCGAGCGGACCGACCTCGGATAGCGAAATCGTCTTCTCCCTCGGGTTCGACCGCGTGATATGACCATCGAGGAGCACTCTCGCCGCCGGGTCGCCGCGGCACTCGACCGCCTCGAACGCGAGTACGCCGACTTCGAGGAGGACGCCCGAGTCGTCGAGAAGACGTGGCACCACTCTCCCGAAGCCTACGAGCGCGTCCGCGACCGCTTCGAGGCCGGAACGGTCGGCGGCGCGGGCGCGTGGACCACCGACGACGAGGGCCGGGTTCTCCTCGTGCGCCACGAGGGCGAGACGGCGTGGAGCGACCCCGGCGGCAAGCAGGAACCGGGCGAACTCCTCGAAGCCGCGGCGCGCCGCGAGACTCGCGAGGAGTCCGGCGTCGAAGTCAAACTGACCGGTGTCCGGCAGGTCCACCGCGTCGAGATTCGGGCCGAGGGAGAGGTCGCGAACGGCGAGAACGACCGCGAGGAGGTCCGACCACCCATCCATCGACTCATCGTCATCTTCGACGGCGAGTACGTCGGCGGCGAGGTCCGGCCCCGCGAGGGCGAGATTGCGGAGGTGAGGTGGTGGCGCGAGCGCCCCGACGAACTACTGTACGACGAGTTGGCCGAGTTTCCGATTCCGGCCGCGGAGTAGCGCCGGGACCGACCGAACCGCGAGAAGTCGCGCCGGTGCGGACCGAGAGACCGGTCGAGTCGAACCGAGACCGAATACCGGCGAGTCCGCGCGCGGCAGACAGAGGTAAGTCGCTCAATCCACTACGCGTTCCCATGTCGCTATTCGGCAGTGAATCGACCGACAGCGTTGCGGAAACTGCACAGGAACTCGAAGACGAAGTGACCGACGAAGACGGACCGAAGACTCACTCCACGTCGTTCAAACTCGCCCGCGTGCTGTTCGGGGGCGTGCTGGCGTTCACCGCGATAGACAACTTCCGGGAGCTAGAGGACATGGTAGCCTACGCCGAGAGCGAGGGCGCGCCGATGGCCGACCGGTCGGTCCCGGCCATCAGCGGAAGCCTGCTGTTCGGCGGACTGGGCGTCGCGGCGTGGAAGCTCCCCCGCCTCGCGGCCGGAGCCATCGCGACCTTCCTCGTCGCCATCACGCCGTTCATGCACGACTTCTGGTCGAAGGAGGACGAACAGGAGAAAGAACAGCAGTTGATTCACTTCCTGAAGAACACCGCGCTGCTGGGCGGCGCGCTCGCGTTCCTCCGCATCGCGCAGGACGACTGAGAAGCGACGACAGAGAAGGACGACGGACGAATCCGAACGGAAGCGCCGTTACGTCGCCGACGTTCCGGCGGCCCACTTCTTTTCGACGCCGTAGACGAACCACGCGAGAGCGAACACCACCGAGAGGCCGAGGACGGCGTTTCCGCCGTCGAACCCCAGTACGGACGCACCGATAGCCAGTGCGTCCCCGAACGCCAACGCCTTGGCGCTCGCGACTCCGTACCGGCGGAGCGACGACTGGTCGTCGTCAGTACTCCATCGGACGACGCCGAGGAGGCCGAATCGGACGACGACGTACGTGACCGCGGCCCCGACCACGCCGAGGAGGGCGGCCCGCGCGAAGAAGACGACCGGTTGGAGGAGTTCGAACAGGGACATGTCGTAGTTCGACGTGTCGGCTACGTGTTGATAAATTTACCAGAATCGGGTCGGGAATCGGTCACCCCGTCTCAGATGATACCGGTCGTCGTGACCGTCTCAGATGGCACCGGTCGTCTCGACCGTCTCAGATGGCACCGGTCGTCTCGACCGTCTCAGATGACGCCGGTCGTCTCGACCGCTTCGTAGGCGGCCGCCTCGCTCATCCCGTTGCCCAGAATCGTGTAGCGGTCCCGAATCTCGTGGGCAGAGGTCAGCGCCCCGACGACCGTCTCCTCGTCGATGCCCAACTCCGCTGCCGTGGTGGGCGCGCCGATGGTCGCCAGCGCGTCGCGGACGCCCTGCCAGTTGCCGCCGTGGAGGTACTCGGCGACGATGGTGCCGACGCCGACCTGATGGCCGTGGAGCGCCGCGTCGGGGACCATTCGGTCCAACTGGTGGCTGAAGAGGTGTTCCGCGCCGGAGGCGGGCCGCGACGAGTCCGCGATAGACATCGCCACGCCCGACGAGACCAGCGCCTTGACGACGGCCCACGCCGACTCTTCGAGGCCCTGCTTGATGGAGTCGGCTCCTTCGACCAGCATCTCGGCGGTCATCTCCGCGAGCGCCGCGGCGTAGTGGTGGTACTCGACGTTCTGGAGTCGGTTGGCCAGCCGCCAGTCCTTGATGGCGGTGTAGTTGCTGATGATATCCGCACACCCGGCAGTCGTCAGTTCCCACGGCGCGTCGGCCAAAATCTCGGTGTCGGCGATGACGGCGAGTGGCGGCTCTGCGGCGACGCTGTGGCGCGTGTCGCCCTCCGGGACCGACCCCCGGCCCGAGACGATGCCGTCGTGGCTCGCGGCGGTCGGGACCGAGACGAACCCCCGCCCGAGGTCGTCGCTGGCCATCTTGGCGATGTCGATGGCCTTCCCGCCGCCGACGCCGACGAGGTAGCCCGCGTCTATCTCCTCGGCCGCGCCGATGACCTCTTGGACCGACTCGAAACTCGCTTCGTCTATCTCGACCACCGCGGGGTCTTCCCCGGCCTCCTCGAAGTCCGCCGCGACGCGGTCGGCCGCTACCCGTCGGGGCGTGGGGCTGGTGACGACCAGCGGCCGCCCGTGGAGGTGGAGTTCCGAGACGGCCTCGACGGTCCGGTCGAGGACGCCGTGGCCGACTACCACGTTGCGCGGCAGGCGAATCCACGTCGATTTGTCGAACATACCCGCTACTCTCTCGCGGGCGGGGAAAACAGTTTACCTCTCTGTCCGGTTTCGCGGGTTTTCGGGAGAGTCAGTTGACGACCGTCTTCTGACGCCGAGAAAGGAGCGACCGTCCTGAGTCCGTGAGGCGAGCAACTGCCGACGCCTATCGGACCGCGACGGCACAGCACGGCAGACCGCACCGCGACCGCGCCCCGAACCTCCCCGCTTGCGTCTGCGCTCGCGCGGAACCGCGCGAGCGCGAGCGCAGACGCGGCGCATCCCGCGATTCTGTCAGTCGAGCGCATCCCGCGGACCGGTCGGCCGAGCGCACTTCGAGACGAACGAGAGTCACTCGTCTACTTCCGAGGAGTCGTCCGAGACGAGCGCCACCCCGGAGTCGAGGCGTTGGGCGGCCGCCGGAGCGCGTGGCGGACCGCCAGCAGGTGGCGAGCGAACACCGCGGCCGCCAGTAGCGCCGCGCCGACCAGCGCGTTCGCCGAGAACCCCGCGACCGGAACCGCGACGAACCACTCGGGGACCGTGACCTGTCCGGTCACGACCAGTAGCCACGCCGTCGCGCCCGCGGCCTGAAGCACCGCGAGTCCGACGGTCGCGCGCCGGACCAGCGACGAGAGCGCGTCTCGCCCGCGAATCACGTTGTCCGTGACGGTGTGGCGGGCGACGAGCGCGGCCGCGAAGACGAGTCCGGCGGTCACGACGCCGACGAGTCCGTCGGCAGTCGCGACCCACCCGAACCACCCGACCCAGAGCGCGGTCTCCGCGAGCGCGAGGCCCGCGAGCGCCCGCGCGGGGACCGCCCGGCCCCACCCGTTGACCGTGACGTGCGCGAGTAACGCCTCCACGAGCATCCCGGCCGAGAGACCGACGACCCCCACCAGCGCCGACGCCGAGACCGGGTCGGTGTCGCTCACCAGTCCCAGCCAGACCGACAGCGCGGTGACTTCGACGACCGTCAGGCAGACCACCCCGACCGCTCTGACGGTCGTCCGAATCGCCTCGCGTATCATCGTCCCGCGAGAGACGGTACCGGTCGGCGACAGCGATGCAGTGACATGAGTTGACAATGGCTACGAAGGGTGTTTGTTATCAGCCACCTGAAACGGGTAGCGTGGTCCTGCGAACGGTCGAAAGTGAGGGTTAACGCCTCGAAAATCGCGTACTCGTTCGTCCGGCTACAGCGTGTCCAGCACGCCGAGGACGCGCTCCTCGGCCTCGCGGCCGGGGTCGTACTCGCTCCCGTCGCGGTCGCTGTCGAGGTGTTCCTCGACGGTGGTCGCCATCGCCTCGGAGAGCGGTGTCGAGTCCCACCCGAGATTCGCCAGTTTGTCGGTGTCCAGCACGTGGGGGTAGTCCCGGTACAGCACGAAGTCGTCGGACGCGAGGTCCGCGGCCGCGAGTTCCCGCTCGCCCGCGTGGACGATTTCGAGGTCGGTGTCCAGCGCGTCGGCGATTAGCTTCAGCATCTCGTCTATCGTCACGACCCGCCGGTCGCCGACGTTGTACGACTCGCCGGGACGGCCCTCCTCGGCGACGACCCGGAGCGCGCTCGCCACGTCCGCGACGTACGCGCGGTGCCAGAGGTTGTCGCCGTCGCCGGGGACGACCACGCGGTCGTAGTTCGCCACCCGAGAAATCCAGTAGTCCAGTCGTTCGGTGTAGTCGTGGGGGCCGTAGACGATGCAGGGACGGACGCTGTAGGCGTTCACGCCGCGGTCGGCGGCCGCCTTGATTGCGCGGTCGCCCTCGGCCTTCCGGTTGCCGTAGGTGTCGCCCGAGTCGTCGGTCGCCTGCTCCATCGTGCAGGGCCGGAGGTCGGTCTCGTCCTCGCGCTTGGGGACTTCTTCGTTGCCGTAGGCGTCGCCCGACGAAATGTAGACGTAGGCGTCGGCGTCGGAGAAAATCTCGGTCGCGGCCCGGACCTCCCGCGGTTTGTAAGCCACGCAGTCGAAGACGGCGTCCGGTTGGACCTCCCGCTTCGCCTGTTCGAGCGCGGTCTCGTTGCTTCGGTCGCCCTCGTAGTGGGTCACGCCGTCGGTCTCCTCGAAGGGGTTGTCGTGGTTCCCGCGGTTGAAGATGGTCACGTCGTAGTCGTGGTCGCGCAGTTCCGAGACGAGGTGGCGGCCGATGAACCGCGTGCCGCCGATGACGAGTGCGGTGTCCATGCCCGCGCTTGGACGGCCGGTCCCAAAGACCTACTGGAGTCGGAAATACGACGACCGACAGATTTTCTGGTAGTTCTCGGACGAGCGTGTCGAAATCCAGAATTTCTCGCGGCACGCGTGTACTTTTCGTCTGATTTGCGCGAATCGGGTAGAACGTTTATCAGTGAGAACGTCGAATACATGGGGCATGGGACAGAGAGAGGCCGATTCCGACGGAATCGAGATTCGCGAAGCCGAATCGAGCGACGTGGACGGGATTCGGGGCGTCGCGCTGGACTCGCTCCACGCGTCCTACGGCGAGGTCCTCGACGAGGAGGTCATCGAAACCGCGGTCGAGAACTGGTACGACGACGACGCGATGGCCGCCGAGTTGGAAGAAGAGGGGATGCTCTACCTCGTCGCGGTCGCGGGCGACACGGTGGTCGGGTTCTCCCAGAGCCTCGTCCTCCCCGAGGACCCCGCGGGAACTATCCTCTGGTTGCACGTGGACCCGGACAACCGCGACAGCGGCGTCGGGACGACCCTCCTGAAACACACCCAAGCGGTCCTCTCCGAGCGGGGCGTCGAACGCGTCGCCGCGGAGGTGCTGGCGGGCAACGAGTCCGGGACCCGATTCTACGAGGAGAACGGCTTCGAGAAGGCCACCGAACGCGAGACGGAGATCGCGGGCGAGACGTTCGTGGAGAACGTCTACGTCCAAGAGGGCAAAGAGCAGTTCGAGGCCCGCGAGTACGACGGCCAGACCCTCTACATCAATTGGGTCGAGAGCGACCGCGGTTCGAAGGCCCCGTTCTTCGCGGCCTACACCGACGAGGCGGGCGAGGACCTCTACGGCTACTTCTGCTCGAACTGCGAGAGTTTCGACACCGCGATGGACTCGATGGAGCGGTTGGAGTGCAACGACTGCGGGAACACGAAGAAGCCGGTTCGGTGGGACGCGTCGTACCTCTGAGCGCGTCGAGTCCCACCCCATCGAGTCGAGACGCTCAGTCCGCCCCGCTCCGGACGACTCGCCCCGACTCCTCGTGGCTCCACGCCTCGGGCGGCGGCGAGTTCCGCACGTCCTCGCGGCCCTCCTCGGTCACGGCGCGCTCGTAGGCCTCGGGCATCACCTTCACGAACGAGGAGACCGCCGCCTCCCAGTCGGCCAGTAGCTCCGCGGCGCGCTCGCTGTCGGTGTACGCCGCGTGGTTCTCCACGAGGCGGCGCAGGACCGTCTCGTCGCGCTCCGAGAGCGACGATTCGAGGTTGACCATCCCTCTGTTCACGCGCTCTTCGAAGTCGCCCTTTTCATCCAGCACGTAGGCCACGCCGCCGCTCATCCCGGCGGCGAAGTTCCGGCCGGTGTCGCCGAGTACGGCGACAACGCCGCCGGTCATGTACTCGCAACCGTGGTCGCCGACGCCCTCCACGACCGCCTTCACCCCGGAGTTACGGACGCCGAAGCGTTCGCCAGCGACGCCGTTGACGTAGGCCTCGCCGCCGGTCGCGCCGTAGAGCGCGACGTTGCCGACGACGACGTTCTCGGTCGGGTCGTAGCCCGCCGAGTCGGGCGTCGAGACGGCGATGCGGCCGCCCGACAGTCCCTTGCCGAGGTAGTCGTTCGCCGCGCCGGTGAGGTGGAAGTCCACGCCCGACTGGAGGAAGGCACCGAAGCTCTGGCCCGCGGTGCCCCGGAAGTCCACCGAGAGCGTGCCGGTCGGCAGGCCGCCCTCGCCGTGGCGTTCGGAGATGCGCCCCGAGAGCATCGCGCCGACCGCGCGGTCCTCGTTGCCGATGTCGGCCGCGACGTGCGCGGGGTCGGCGTCTTCGACCGCCGACTCGGCGGCCGCGAGGAGGTCCCGGTCGAGGTGGTCGTCGATTTCGTGGGTCTGCTCGCGGGTCTTGGTCCGCTGGGGGTCGTCGGGGTCGTAGTCGGCGGGGTCGGCGACGACTCCCGAGAGGTCGAGTTCGCTCGCTTTCGGGTGGTCGGTCTCGCGCTGGTCGAGACACTCGACGCGACCGACCATCTCCTCGACCGTCTCGAAGCCCAACTCGGCCATGATTTCGCGTAGCTCCTCGGCGATGAACAGCATGTAGTTGACAACGTGGTCGGGTTCGCCGGGGAACCGCTTGCGCAGGTCCTCGCGCTGGGTGGCGACGCCGACGGGACACGTATTTTCGTGGCACTGGCGGGCCATCACACAGCCCGAGGTGACGAGGCTCGCGGTCCCGAAGACGTACTCCTCGGCCCCCAGCAGTGCGGCGACGGCCACGTCGCGGCCCGTCTTCAGGCCGCCGTCCACGCTGACGCGAATCCGCGAGCGCAGGCCGGTCTCGCGGAGCATCTGGTTGGCTTCGGCGAGACCCAACTCCCACGGGAGTCCGGCGTGCTTGATGGAGGTCCGGGGACTCGCGCCGGTGCCGCCGGAGTGGCCCGAGACGTGAACCACGTCGGCGTTGGCCTTCGCCACGCCCGCCGCGATGGTGCCGATGCCGTCCTCCGAGACGAGTTTCACGTTCACGTCGGCGTCGGGGTTGGCCGACTTGAGGTCGTAGACCAGTTGTTTCAGGTCTTCGATGGAGTAGATGTCGTGCTGTGGCGGCGGCGAGATGAGGCCGACGCCGGGCGTCGCGTACCGGACGTGGGCTATCATCTCGTTGACCTTGCTCCCCGGAAGGTGGCCGCCCTCGCCGGGCTTCGAACCTTGGGCCATCTTGATCTGAATCTCGTCGGCGTTGGCGAGGTAGGCGCTCGTGACGCCGAACCGCCCCGAGGCAACCTGCTTGACGTTGCACTCGCGCTCGGTGTCGAAGCGTTCGGGCGGTTCGCCGCCCTCTCCCGTGTTCGATTTCGCGCCGAGACGGTTCATGGCGACGGCGTTGTTCTCGTGGGCTTCCGGCGACAGCGACCCGAGGCTCATCGCCGCAGTCGAGAACCGCTTCACGATGGACTCGACCGATTCGACCTCCTCGACCGGGACCGACTCGCGGCCCGACGAGTCGAAATCGAGGAGACCGCGCAGAGTCCGGGGACCGTCGTTGTGGTCGTTGGCGGCCGCGGCGAACTCGGCGTAGGTCTCGGCGTCGCCCTCCCGGACCGCGCGCTGGAGCGTCCCGACCGTCTCGGGGTTCCACTCGTGGCGGCGACCGTTCGACCGATGCTCGAACTCGCCTTGGCGTTCGGGTTCTGGCGCGTCCTCGTTCCCGGCGTCGCTCTCGTCGCCCTTCCTCTCGAACGCCTTCCGGTGGCGCTTTCGCACGGCCTCCTCGACGCCCTCCACGTCGATGCCCTCGGTGCGGGCGGGGGTGCCCTCGAAGTACTCCTCGACGAACTCCGAGTCCAGCCCCACGGCCTCGAATATCTGGGCCCCGCGGTAGCTCTCGACGGTCGAGATGCCCATCTTCGACATCGTCTTCTGAAGCCCGTCTTCCAACGCCGCGACGTAGGCGTCGATGGCTTCCGCTTCGTCCACGCCGTCGGGTCCGGCCACGATGTCCGCGATGGACTCGAACGCGAGGGTCGGGTTGACCGCGCCCGCGCCGTAGCCGACGAGACACGCGAGGTGGTGGACCGTCCGGGGGTCGCCCGACTCCACGACGAGGCCGGTTCGGTTCCGGAGGCCGCGCCGGACGAGGTGGTGGTGGACCGCACCGGTCGCCAGCAGGCTCGGGATAGCGAGCCTGTCCGGTCCCACCTCGCGGTCCGAGAGGACCACGATTTCCGCGCCCGATTCGACCGCTTCGCTGGCCTCCTCGCGGACGCGCCGGAGCGCGGTTTCGAGGTCCGTCTCCGGGGCGTACGTCACGTCCACCGTCGCGGTCGGAATCTCGCCTTGCTCGCGGACCTCGGTCATCTCGGCGTCGGTCAGAACCGGCGAGTCCAGCACCAACTGGCGGGCGTGTTCCGGCGACTCGTCCAGCAGATTGCGCTGGTTGCCGAGCCGACTCTCCAGACTGGTCACGCAGTCCTCCCGCAAGTAGTCGATGGGCGGGTTCGACACCTGCGCGAACAACTGCTTGAAGTACGAGAACAGCGGTCGGTCGAACGACGAGAGGACCGACAGCGGCGTGTCGTCGCCCATCGACCCCACGGGGTCCTTGCCGGACTCCGCCATCGGTTCGAGGAGTTCGTCCAACTCGTCGCGGGTGTAGCCGAACGCGGTCTGGCGCTCGCGCAGGCTGGCGTCGAGGCGCGCGTCGGGGGTCGCCGACGCCCGCGGGTCGGCCTCAGCGTCGGCCGCGGTCGCGGCGTCGAGTTCCACCTGCTCGCTTTCGACCCACTCGCCGTACCGCTCGTCGGTCAAGTCCGCGAAGACCTCCTCGTCGGGGACGACGCGGCCCTCGTCGGGGTCCGCCAGAAAGAGTTGGCCCGGTTCGAGGCGGCCGCGCTCGCGTATCTCGCTCTCGTCTGTGTCGAGCGCGCCCGCCTCACTGGCCATGACGAGTCGGCCGTCGGTGGTCACGTCGTACCGGCAGGGCCGGAGGCCGTTGCGGTCCAAGACCGCGCCGACGCGCTCGCCGTCGGTCGCCGCGACCAGCGCGGGACCGTCCCACGGTTCCAGCAGGGAGGCGTGGAAGTCGTAGAACTCCCTGCGCTCGTCGGCCATCCGGTCGTCCTTGCGCCACGCCTCGGGGACCATCAGTCTGAGCGCGTGGGGCAGGTCGCGCCCGCCCTGCATGAGCAGTTCCAGCGAGTTGTCCACCGCGGCGGTGTCGCTCCCCTCGGGGTCGGCGACGACCGGCGTCACCTTCTCGGCGTCGAAGACCTCGGATTCGAGGTCGTTCTCGCGCGCTCGCATCCAGTTGACGTTGCCCCGGATGGTGTTGAACTCGCCGTTGTGGACGACGTTGCGGTAGGGGTGTGCGAGGTGCCACGCGCCGAGCGTGTTGGTCGAGAACCGGGCGTGGACCATCGCGAACTGCGTCTCGAAGCGGTCGTCGCGCAGGTCCGGGAAGTACGCGGGCAGTTGCTCGCCTTTCAGCAGGCCCTTGTAGACGACGGTCTGGCGGTCGAGCGAGCAGACGTAGAAGCGGTCCGAGCCGGCGAGGTCCACGCCGCCGACCGAGCGTTCGAGGACACGCCGGGCGACGTAGAGGTCGCGGTCGAACGTCTCGGGGTCGAACTCGTCGGCCGGTCGGTCGCCGGTCTCCTCGCGCTCGTCCGCGGGCCGGACGAAACACTGCCAGATGTCGGGTTCGGATTCCAGCGCGGTCCGACCGAGGTCGGCGTCGCCGGTCGGCACGCGACGCCACGCGAACAGGTCCAGTCCCTCGCCCTCCAGCACTGACTCGGCGAGCGATTGGAGGCGCTCCCGCGCGGTGTCGTCTTTCGGGAAGAACAGCGACCCGACCGCGTACTCGTCGGGGTCGGGCAAATCGGCGTCGAGTTCGTCGGCGAAGAAGTCGTGGGGCTTCTGGAGGAGGACGCCCGCGCCGTCGCCGGTGTTCTCCTCCGCGCCGGTCGTGCCGCGGTGTTCGAGGTTTTCCAAGAGGTCGAGACCGTCGGCGAGTACGTCGGCGTCGCCCTCGCCCGCGAGGTCCATCACGACGCCGACCCCGCAGTTCGCGCGGTAGTCGTCGGGGTCCGCGAGGCGGTCGTGGGCGTCGGCGAGTCGGTCGTCGGGACGCGCGCCGCGGTCCCCCGACTGCGGTCGGGGTCGTGACTCGGAAGGTGGGTACTCGGTCATGAATAAATCAAGCGCGAACCCCTACAAGAGGCTACCCCTGAATGGCTAAGGACGTTTTAATACCAAATAAGGGAATTAATATGCTTGAGACGGGCGGAACTCCTCACGCGAGGAGTCGCCGTCCGAACACCACCACGCCCGCCCCGACGACCGCGCCGCCTCCGGCCGCGACGACGACGGGACCGCTCGGGAGCGGCAGTTCGTCGTCCGCGGTCGCGGCGGTCGTGGCCGACCGGTCGGTCTCCGTCGCGTCCGGCGTCTCGTCGGTCTCGGCGGTCGTCTCCGGCGTCGTCGCGTCGGCGGACTCGCCGGTCGTCGGTTCGACGGTCGGGTCGGCCGTCGTCGCGGCGTCCGAGCGCGTCGCGGTCGTTCCGTCGTCTTCGACCGCTCGCTCGGTGGTCGCGGTCGTCGCGGTCGCGGCGGTCGTCGCGGTCGTCGCAGTCGTCGTCGAATCCGCTGTCGTGGTCCCGTCGGCCTCCTCGTCGGGTCGGCGTCGGTCGCCGGTGTCGTCCCGCTCCTCCAGTCCGCTGTCGGGGTCCTCGGTCGTCGTCGCGGTGGTCGTGGTCGTCGTGGTCGTGGTCATTGTCGTCGTAGTCGCAGTCGTCGTGCCGGTCGTCGTCGTTGTCGCAGTCGTCGTTGCGGTCGTGGCACTCGTGGTGGTCGTCGTCCCGGACTTCGCCGTCCCGGTCAGGTCGCGGCGCTCGGACGCGCCCGACTCCCACGTCGTCGTCTCGCCGGTCGAATCGCCGTTGACGGCGAGCGCCAGCGTCTCGTCGGCCGCGTCGCCGTCGGGGTCCTCTACCGTCACGTCGTAGAACCCGCTCTCGTTGGTCGTCGCCGTGGCGACGGTCGTCCCGTCGTAGACGACCTCGACGGTCGCCCCGGCGAGCGCGTCGCCGTCTTGGTCGGTCACGGTCCCGTAGATTCGGTGGGGCGGCTTCGGGACGCCAGCGCCCGGCGCGACGCCGACGACCGCCACGACCACCGCGGCCGCGAGGAGCAAGCCGACCGTGCGCGCCCGTCGTCGCTCGGAGTCGGATTCGAGAGTCATGTTAGTACTTGGTGGTGTTGTACGTCGTGTTCTCCGAGACGTAGACCCAGTACGCCTCGCCCGGCTCGAACGTCGCCGAACCGAGGAGGACCTGCTGGAACTGCCCCGTCGCGCTCTGGCGGGCCTCCACGGCGATGGCGGCGTCGGTCACGTCGCCGAGGGCGGCGTCGGCCGCGCGCTCGCCCTCCTCCCAGTGGCCCGCGAGGTTCCACCCCGCTTCGAGTCGCTCGCTCCGGGGCGTGCCCGCCGCGACGTTGTCCACCGTCACGTCGATGGCGGTCTCCTCGGTCGCCACGAAGACGTAGCCCTTCCCGCCGACGAGCGCCGAGAAGTCGTTCGCGGGCGCGTCGGGGTCGTAGCTCCGCCACGCGTTGTCGTCGTAGGTCCAGACCGTCTCGACGCCCGAGAGGTCGAGTTCGGCCAGCGACACGTCGTCTTCGACCGCCGGAATCGAGACGTAGTTTCTGCCCGGCGACAGCGAGAGTCGGAGCGTGTGAATCGCGGTTCCCGCGTCCGTTCCGCCGCTCCCGTCGCCGACCGCCTCGGTGTAGCTCCCGGCGTCGAACGAGACGTTGGGGGCGTCGCCGGTCGAGACGTTGCCCGAGACGGTGACGTTGACCCGCGTCGTCGCGCTCCCGGTGTCCGCGACGCCGGTCACGCTCTCGCCTTCGACGGACACGTCGTCTGTAGCGAGCGCGCTGGCATCGACCGGTTCGCTGAACGAGACCGTCAGCGTCGTCTCGGTCCCGTCCGCGCCGCGAATCCACGCGCTCGCTGGTTCGGGGTCGGCCCTGTCCACGGCCGCGGTCGCGGTCTGGCCGGTCGCGCCGTCGCCCTGCGGGTCGGTCGCCGCGTCGAGGCTGAAACTGTACTCGCCGTCCGGACCGGGGTCGAAGGTCGCGGCGTACTCGTAGTCGTCGCCCGCCGAACTTCCGTCGAACGCGCCGGTCTCGACGGTCTCGGTCCCGTTCGGTCCGGTCGCGGTCACTCGCACGGTCGATAGCTGGTCGGTCGAGACGAACGAGATGTCTACCCCGTCGCCGGTCGCGGTGGCGTCGAAGTTCCGAATCGTCGGCGGCGTGTCCACCGCGAACGACGAGGTCGCGTTCGCCCGATTGCCCAAAGTGTCGGCGGCGGCCACGGTCACGTTCACCTCGCCGTCCGAGAGGGTGACGCCCGCGGCGGCCGGGTCGAACGCGACGGTCCCTTCCGAGAAGGTCACGCCGGACGCGCCGGTCCCGGCCGCGTCGAGGAGGGTCCCCGACGAGTCTTCGACCGTCACGGCGACCGACGACGGCGAGACCGCGGTCGCGTCCGAGACCGGGACCTCGACGGTGGCCTGCGCGTCGGCGACCGTTCCGCCGGGCGACCCCGAACCGAAGGTCGGCGCGGCGGTGTCCACGTCGAACGAGAACGTCGTTTCGGCGGGGTTGCCGACCGAGTCGGTCGCCGCGACCGTCACCGTCACCTCGCCGTCGGCGAACGCGAGGCCCGCGGCGTCGGTGTCGAGCGCGAGCGTGCCGCCGGAGAAGGTCACTCCGGCCGCGCCCGTCCCGACCGCGTCGAGGAGCCTCCCGGACGAGTCTTCGACCGTGAGTTCGAGGCTGGTCGCGTCCACGCCGTGAATCGTGTCCGAGACACCGACGCTGACGTTCTTTCGGTCGTCGGCGACGGTCGTCCCCGCGGGCGAGGCCGCCGAGAACGTCGGGCCAGTCTCGTCCACGGTCGTCGCGTCCCGCTGGCCGGTCGCGCCGTCGTTGCCCGCGCCGTCGGCCGCGGTGTCGAGTGTGGCCTCGTAGGTGCCGTCTCCGGTCCCGTCGTAGGTCGCCTCGTAGCTGTAGGGGCCGGTTCCCGATTCGGTGAAGTCCGTCCGGTCGAGCGCGACGCTCCCGCCGGGCGTGTCGAGGGTGACGCCGACCGACGCGAGCGACTGGTCGCTCTCGAAGGCGACCCGGACCCGCCGGTCGCTCGGGTTCGTGACCGTGAAGTTCGTGACGACGGGCGCGTCGGTGTCCACCGGGAAGTCGTGGCTGTTTGCCGTGATGGAGTTGCCCACGGGGTCGGTCGCGTCGGCGACCGAGACGGTCGCGGTCGCTTCCTCCTCGTCGTCGGCGACGGTGACCGTGCCGGTCCACGTCTGGCGGTCGTCGAAACTCCCCGTGACCGCGTACGACTGGCTCAGTCCCGAGAGGGTGACGGTCGGCGCGTCAGAACTGTTCATCTCCTCGGCGAACTCGACTGTCACCTGCTGTGGGGACCCGGCGGTCGAGTCAGTGACGCGGCCCTCCGCCAGCGTCACGTCGGCGACGGTCGGCGGGGCGGTGTCCTTCTCGACGGTCGTCGGCTCCACGAACCCCTCGACGTTGCGGTAGCCGTCGTCCAGCGCGGCCGATTCGACGGTTATCTGCCCGTCGTCCAGCGACGACACGTCGATGCCCGAGACGGTGACGGTCGTCTGGCTCGGACCGACGCTCGCGGTCTCGACAACGGAGTCGGTCCCGTCGCTCGCCCGGACTTTCACCTCGTCGGCGTCGGTGCCCGAGACGAGTTCGACCGTCACGTCGTAGTCGGTCGCGTTGCTCGCGGTCACGTTCCCGGCCGTCGTCGCTTCGGGTTTCGCCGGTCCGGTCGTGTTGACCTCGAAGGTGTTGGTCGCGTCGGTCACGAGCGCGTTGCCCTCGGCGTCGGTGGCGTCGGCGACCCGAATCGCGGCTTCGGTCTCCTCGTCGTCGTCCACGATAGTCACGCTCCCGGCCCACGCGGTATCGTTCACGAACTCGCCGCCGGTCACGTCGTAGGACCGCGCCAGCCCCGTGATGGTGACGCTGGGGGCGTCCGAGGTGTCCATCTCCTCGGCGAACTCGACTGTCACGGTCTGTTCGCTCCCTACGTCGTAGGTCCCGATGGGTGCGTTCGTGATGGTGGCGTTCGCGACGGTCGGCGCGTCGGTGTCCTTGGTCGGCGTCGCGACGGTCGCGGTCCGGGCGTTCCCGCCGTAGTCGGTCAGGGTCGCCTCGACGGAGAGTTGTCCGTCGGCGAGCGTCGAGAGGTTCAGGCCGGGAAACGACACGTCGTGGGGGTCCGAATCGCCGTCGGTCCGATTGGCCACGGCGGTCGTCGCTTCGACCGTCGCGCTCCCGTCGGAGACGCGGACCGCGAGCGTGCCCGCCTCGTGGTCGTCACGGAGCGAGACGGCGAGGTCGTACTCCTCGACGTTGCTCTCGTTGACCGGGCGACTCGTCGCGGATTGGGGCTTCGCCGGGGTCTCGGTGTCGGCCAGCGCGGTCGTCGCGGTTCCGGCCGGGTTGTCGTCGGCGTCGAGAATCGCGTCGGCCCGAGGAGCCACCGTGTCGTTGCCGAGGTCGGTCGGCGCGACGGCGGCGTCGAGGGTCAGGACGGCGGTGTCCGAGCCTGCGGTGTGGGCGACGCTCGTGACGCCGGTTGCACCCTGTCCGTTGGCATCGGCGTACGCGAAGTCCCCGGCCGCTAGCGCGTTGCCCGACGAATCCGTGACCGCCTCGCTGAACCGGACTTCGACCGTCTGCGCGCCGACCGCGGTCTCGGTCGCGTCGAGGGTCGGCGGCGTCGTGTCCACCGTCACGGTGTCGGTGAGCGTCTGGTTGTCCGCCGCGTCGTGGCCGAACTCGTCAGTCGCGGCCCGCAACTCCGCGGTGTAGTCGCCGTCGGTGCCGACGGCGTAGGTCGCCTCGTAGGTGTAGGTGTCGCCGTTGTCCGTCTCGGAGAAGTCGGTCCCCGAGAGCGTCGTGCTTTCGGGACCCGAGAGGGTGACCTCGCGGGTCTGGAGTCGCTCGTCGGTCGTCATCGTCACGGTTAGCTCCTCGCCCGAGGAGTTCGTCAGGTCGAACTGGCTGACCCACGGCGGTTCGCCGTCGATGGAGACGGTCGCGGACCCGGCGTTCGTCAGGTCGGTCCCCGACGAGAGCGAACTCGGTCCCTCGTAGACGTAGACCGTGTAGTTGCCGTCGAGGTCGGCGGTGTCGGAGAACGTCAACGAGTCGGCTTTCCCGTCTTTGGAGGCGGTCGTCGCGGTTCGGTCGTCGGCGTCGTACTCGCCGTCACCGTCCACGTCCACGACGACGTGTATCGTCGTTCCGCCGTCTGCGCCATCGTCGAAGTAACTGACGGTGAAGGCGTCGCCCGCCTCGATTTCGGACGTGTCGAGGTTCACGCCCTCGGCGCGTGCCCCCGCGGTGTCGGTCCACACGGCCGTTCCGGCGGTGACGGCCGCGACCGCGACCACGACCGCCACGAGGAGGGAAGCGGTTTCGCGCGTCCGCGACGGACTCATTTTTTCTACCTTTCAAGTTACTACATATAGACCTATCGGTTTTTGAAAATACCTCGTTCGTCCTACCTATTTAGTGTATGTAATAGAATGTGAATGATATAGAACAATTATAAATCTACTAACTGTCACTTGTGGTCGCTCCAACCGAGATGCGCGAAACGACACGACGACGATTCGTCACGGGAGCGAGCGCGGCGGCGGCCGCCGGGTTGAGTGGCTGTGCTGGCATGCTCGGCAGTAGCGACGAGAACACGAACGCGAACGGGAGCGGCGAGACCTACGACGTGGGCTACGGCGACTCCCAGACGACGGTGAACTCCTCGGACTTCCCGGACAAGCTGTTCGTCTACGCGGTCCAGTCCGGCTGGTCGAACTGGCCCGCCATCATGGAGGCCTTCGAGAACGAGTACGGCGTCCCCCTGAACGACGACGACCGGTCGTCGGGCGAGGCGCTGAAGGACCTGCGCGCCCACGCCCAGAACCCGACCCACTCGGCGTACAACGGCGGCTACACGTACGGTATCTTGGCGATGCAGGACGACCTGACCCGAGCCTACAAGCCCGCCAACTGGGACAAGGTGCCGGACAAGCTCAAGTCCGACAACGGCCACATGACCGCGACGCGTCGGATGACCACCGCGGTCACGTACCGGAAGGACATCTACGAGGAGCGCGGCTTGGACGAACCCGAGACATGGGACGACCTCCTGCACCCGGACATCACGAAGGACCTCGCGCTCCAGACGCCGACCGCGGCGGTCGGACTGGCAAGCGCGCTCTCGGTCAACAACGCCCGCGGCGGGTCGATGGACGACGTGAGTCCGGTCGTGGACTACTACGAGCAGATACAAGAGGGCGGCGCGGAGTTCACCGACAACTTCCTCGCGCAGTTCACGAAGGGCGAGTACGCGACGTTCATCCGCTACGACTACTCGGGACTCAATCTCAAGCACAACAACGAGGACATCGCCGAGGAGAAGGTCGGCGTCGCGCTCCTGAAGGGCGAGAACGGAAACAAGGGGGCGTTCAATCAGCCCTACGGCTTCGGGATGCTGAAGGGTGCGCCCAACCCCGGCGCTTGCAAGCTGTTCATGGACTACGTTCTCTCGAAGGAAGGCCAGAAGAAGTTCTTGGACGCCTACGTCCGGCCGATTCGCGCCCCCGAGTTGGAGATGCCCGACGAGTTCCCGTCCCAGCAGACTTACTCGAACACCGAGTTCCAAGTCGATTACCAGCAACTCGTGGACAAGCAGTCGAGCATCATCGACGAAATCGAGAGCAAGGCTGGCCTATAGATGGCGACGAGTGACGCGAGTACCGGCGAGCGACTGGCCAGCGCGGCGGAGACGGTTCGGAACCGTCTGGCCCCCGAGACCGAGCGCGACCGGGAGCGCAGACGCATCGTCGCGCTCTGTCTCCCGTTCCTGACGCTCGCGGGCGTGGCCGGACTCTACCCCCTCTGGGAGATGCTTCGAATCAGCCTCTCGACCTCGAAGTACGTCACGACGTTCGACCCCGCGGGAATCGTGGCCGCGAGCCTCGCGCAGGGCGAGGTGGTCCTGACCGGCGTCTCGACGCGGACCTACGAACTCTTGCTCGAAGGCGGCACCGACGGGTCCTTCCACGAGGCGGCGTTCAACACGCTCTGGTTCGGGGCCGCCACGACCGTCGCCAGCCTCGCGGTCGCGGTGCCGGTCGCACACGCCTTGGAGAAGTACGACCTGCCGGGCGAGCGCCACGTGCTGACCCTGCTGTCGTTCCCCATTAGCCTTCCCGGCATCGTCGCGGCGTTCATGATTATCGTCCTGCTGGGAAACAGCGGCCTGTTGACGAAGTTCGGCGCGGTCGTGACCGGGCAGTCCACGACCTCGCTCGCGCTCTCGACCAGCGTCGTCGGCCTGTTTCTGGCCTACCTATACTCGATGATTCCCCGGTCGCTGTTGCTGTTGCGAGGAGCCTACTCGGAACTGAACACCGACGCCGAGGAGGCCGCCCGCGCGCTCGGGGCCTCGCCCGCGCGAACGTTCTGGTACGTGACCCTGCCCCAAATCAAGCCGGGGCTGGTCGGCGCGGCCATCCTGACGTTCCGAACCGCGCTGGCCATCTTCGGGACGCTCGTCGTGCTGAGCCAAGCCCTCGTGCAACAGCCGTGGACCTACCAGATTAACGACGTGCTGAGTCCCGAGTTCGACATCCAGTTGGCGTCGGCGATGGCGGTCGTCTGGTTCGCGTTCGTCCTCGGGTTCACCGTGTTGGGTCTGCGCTACACGAGCGCGGAGGTGGGCATATGACCGATGCGGAACGCGTCGCCGACTCGGCGACGCGTCGCGGCGGCTTCTCCGCCAAATGGGGCCGGATGCTCGTCACGGGCGTCCTCGCGCTGACGGTCCTGTTCCTCGTCGCGCCCATCGTCGTGACGTTCGTCGCGTCGTTCGCCCGGACGTGGACCGGCGCGCTCCCCTCGGGGTTCGTGACGCTCGAACACTGGCGCTACGTCCTCGGGTTCCAGCAGGTCTCGGACGCCGCGAACTACTCGCTCAATCTGAACGCCGTCATCGACGCCTTCCCGAACGTCGGCGCGATGGTCCGGGCGAGTCCGCTGTTCGCCAGCCTCTTTCTGGCGCTGGGCGGCGTCGCGGTCAACCTCGTCGCTGGCGTCCCCATCGCCTACGCCGTGGCGCGCTACGAGTTCCCCGGCCGGGAGTGGGTCAACGCCTTCGCGGTCCTCCCGCTCGCGCCGGGCATCGTCCTCGGGGTCGCGTTCCTGCGAGCGTACCCCGACCTCGCGGCGACGAACGTCGGACTCATCGTCGGCTACTCCCTGCTCAAGGCACCCTACATGGTGATGGCGGTCCAGAGCAGTTTCGAGTCGATGGACCTCCGGCAAATCGAGGAGTCCGCCCGGTCGCTCGGCGCGTCGTGGCCCCGGACCTTCCTGACGGTCATCGTACCCAACGCCCGGACCGGCATCGTCTCGGGGTCCATCATCTGCTGGACGCTGGCGGCGGCGGAGTTCAACTTCTCGTACGTCGTCGTCTCCGGTGGCAACCGACCGCTCTCGCTGTTTCTGAAGGCGAACATCTCGAACAGTTCCTTCCTGACGACCGCGGCCGCGGTCTCGACGTTCTTTCTCCTCGTGGCGGGCATCACCGCCCTGCTACAGGCCGTCGGGAGCCGCGGGTTCTCCGTGCGAAACTGACCCCCTGACACCAACCATGGCAACGATAACACTCGATTCGGTGACGAAACGCTTCGCAGACACGACCGCGGTCGATTCGGTCTCGCTGACTATCGGAGACGGCGAGGTGCTGGGCGTCGTCGGTCCCTCCGGCTGTGGCAAGACCACGACGCTCCGGACCGTCGCTGGCTTCGAGACGCCCGACGAGGGGAGCGTCCTGTTCGGCGGCGAGGAGGTGACCCACGTCCCGCCCGAGCGCCGGAACGCCGGACTGGTCTTCCAGTCGTACGCGCTGTTCGACAACATGACGGTCCGCGAGAACGTCGAGTTCGGGCCGAAGATGCAGGGCGTCCCGGCCGACGAGCGCCGCGAGCGCGCAACCGACCTGCTGGAGTTGGTCGGCATCGAGGAGTTGGCCGACCGCGACCCCCAAACCCTCTCTGGCGGCCAGCAACAGCGCGTCGGCGTGGCCCGCGCGCTCGCCATCGAACCGCGCGTCCTCCTGCTTGACGAACCGATGACCGGACTGGACGCGCGACTCAAGCGCCGCCTCCGCGACGAGATGGGCGCGCTCTTGGACGACCTCGGCGTGACCGCGCTCTACGTCACTCACGACCAAGAGGAGGCCATGCTGATGTGCGACCGCGTGGCCGTGATGAACGAGGGCGTGGTCGAGCAGGTCGGCACACCGCGGGAAATCTACGAGTCGCCGGAAAACGAGTTCGTCGCTGACTTCGTGTCGTTAGACCCCGTGGACCTCGACTTCGTGACGCACTGATTTCGTCACGTCCGAATCTCCGCTAGTCGCTCGTCCATCTTTGCTTGCACCTCGTCGGCCAACTCGTCGGTCGGCTCGTCGAAGCGGTGTTCCCAGTTCTCGAAGAACCCCGAGGCCCCGAGGAGCGTCACGGCGTCGTAGACCGGCCGCCGGGCCTCGAACCCGTCGGGAAGCGACCCCGCAGTCTCGCGGTAGCCCGCGTGGAACGCCGCGACCAGTCGGTCCGGTCCGACGGACCGGAGCGGCCCGAACTGCAAGCGACAGGTCCGCCGAAGCTCTCTGGCTGGGTCGCCGACGTGGGCGATCTCCCAGTCGAGGAGGCCGACGCGCTCCGCGGTCTCCTCGCCCGCGTCGTCCCCGTTCGCGTCGCGGTCCGCTGGCGCATGAATACAGTTCGGATGCGCGGGGTCGCCGTGGACCAGCGCGGCGGGCGCGTCGTCCAGCAGCTCGCGGTTCTCCTCGACCGCGGCGACGACCCCCTCGAAGTGGTGGGAAAATCGGCCTTCGCCCGCGATGTCGGCCATCCGGTCGATTCGCTCGACCAGCACGTCTGTCCACGGCTTGGCGTCGAGTTCCAGACCATCGGCGTCCCCGCCGACGATGTGGCCGTGGCGCTCGAACCGGAGGTCGTGGAGACGGCCGAGCGTCCGCCCGATTTGCCGGGCGAGGAGGGCGCGGCGCTCGTCGTCGGCCTCGTCGTCGTACCACAGTTCGAGGCGGCGCTGGCCCGCCATCGGGGCCGTGGCGAGGTAGGGGACCGGAGGGTCCGTCTCGCCGTCCCTCTCGGTGTCTTCGGTCGAACCGGTCCCGCTGGCCAGCACGGTCGGCACCGGGACCTCGGCGTGGCGGCCGACGTACTTCATCACGGCCTCCTCGCGGGCGACGCGCGAGGCGTCGCCGTCCGCGGCGATTTTGAGATAGATTCGGTCGCCGCCGGGAGTCCCGCCGCCGCCAGTCCTGCCGCCACCAGTCCCGTCGTCGCCAGCGAACGCGACGCTGACGGTCTCGTTCTTGTCGTTCCACGATGGCTCGGCAGTCTCGACGCGCTCGACCTCGCGGTCGGGGAAAGCCACGTCGAGGACCGACCGAATCCGGTCGTCCATAGCGGAGAGTCGGGAGCGGACGAGAAGGACGTTTCGGTGGTGTGTCAGAAATTCCCGCGACGGAACTCCTCGTCTGGTCGGGCTACCACTCGGTCAGCGCCCGCGCGCCGTAGTTGCGCGAGAGGACCCCGAGGAACGTGAAGATGCCCGAGAACGCCGCGGCCGCGCCGACGAAGAACACCCAGTCGATGTTCGTCGCCATCAGGGCACCGCCGAGCATCGGCGCGAGGACGCTCCCCGGCCGCCAGACCAACTCGCGGATGCCGAAACTCGACGCGACGCTCCCGTCGTCGGTGCCCTCGTCGGCGAACAAGGCCATGCTCGCGGGTTCCCGGATGCTGTCTGCGACCCCCAACAGCGCGTTGCACGCCAACAGCGGCAGGAAGGCGACCGAGAGATTCCCGAAGACGGGGAAGGTGGCGGGGAGACCGAGCGCGCTCCCGATGGCGGGCGTGAAGGGAACGACCAGCGCGACCAGTCCGTAGAGACCGCCGCCGACGAAGACGAACAGCGAGCGACCCACGCGGTCCGAGAGGCGGCCGGTGAACGGTTGCAGGAGCATGTTCGTCACCTTCTCGGCCGCGAGGACGAACCCGACCGCGAACGGCGCGTAGGCCAGTCCGCCCTTCGCCGCGGTGACGCCCGCGAAGATGGGCACCCACGTCCGGACGAGCGTGACCGCGACGGCGTACTGGGCGCGAAAGCTCGTCAGCGTGAGGAGTCGGCGGTTGAAGGCGAGTCCCGCGAATGGGTTGCCCCGGACGCGCGTTTCGTCTTCGTCCAGCAGGTACCAGACGCCGACCATCGCGGGCACGAGGAGTGCGACCAGCAGGGTGTACACCGTGTCGAACCCGCCCCAGCCGACTCGTTCGCCCCACTCGTACAGGCCGCCAGCGGCGAGGCCGCCGAGGATGCCCGCGGCGAGTCGCCACGCGTTCGCCTTGCCGATGTGGTTCGCCCGTCCGTCGGGCGGCGAGAGTTCGCCCACGAGCGCCAGCGACATCAGCCCCGACCCGGTGACGGCGATACCCTGTAGCCCCCGGACGGCGATGAACTGCCACGACCCGGCGGCGGGCGTCGAGACGAGCGCGAACGCCACGTAGCTCACGACGCTCAACCCGAGGACGCCCACGAGGACGAGACGCTTGTCTCCTCGGTCTCCCGCCCACGCCAGCGGAATCGTCGCGAGAGTCTGTGCCCCGGTGAACGCCGTCGTGAACAGACCGACGACGAGGCCGGACGCCCCGAACAGCGTGATGTACTTCGGGAGGAGCGTCAGGAGCGTGACGAACCCGAACCCGGACGCGAACCGCGTCAGATAGAGCGCGTAGAACTGTAGGTTCTCGTCGTTCACACCGGACACGCTCGGGGAGACGGAAAAGATATTTCGAAACGAAGCGTCGCTCGCCGGTCGCCGCGTTCGAGAGCCGCCGGAACGCGGCCAATGCCGCCACAGTAGCCCCAAAGGTCAACTGTCGCCCGCGACGATACAGGCCCATGTCCGAATGTCAGAACTGCGGCGCGTTCGTCACCCGAGAGTTCGAGCGAGTCTTCGGCGGACGCGACGGCGAGGTTCACGGCTGCTTCGAGTGCAAGCAGAAGACTGACATCAAGAACGGCGCGGCCACCCGACGCTGAGGGAGGCGACCTCGTCGGGGTCGCCGCCGGTGGCAGTTTCGGCGCTCGATCCGAAACCTCCGGCAACGACCGTGTGGTGTCTCGAATCGGCCCCAGAAACTTTTCGCACCAGCCTCGTATCCCGGACGGCAATGGCTTCCCAAACCGTACTGATTCCGGTCGAGTTCCCGGACCCCGACCCGCTCCCGTCAACGTTCGTCGAGGGACTGACCGACTGTCGGGTGATTCTCCTCGGCGTGTACGAACTCGACGACGACGTGAGCGACGACGAGCGCCAGCGACGGAGGATAGAGGCCAACCAAGTCCTCTACAACATCGCGGCCGACTTCGTCCACCGCGGGGAACTCGCGGAGGTCGAACTCGTCGTCGGCGAGGAGGTCGCCGACGCGCCGACGAGAGTCGCCGAGGAGCGAGGCGTGGACGCACTGCTGGTTCCCAACCCCATCACGACGCTCGGCCACGTGTTGGTCGCGGTCCGCGACGAGAAGTTCGCGAAACCGGTCGTCGATTTCGTTTGCGCGATGAATCAGGACGTGCTGTTGCACACGAACCTGTTCCACGTCGCCGAATCGGAAGCCGACGTGGACGCTGGCGAGGCACTGCTCTCGGAGGTCACGGACCGACTCGTCGCGGAGGGGTTCTCCCGGACCGGCATCGACACCGAGGTCGCGGTCTCGGACGACCCGGCGTTCGCCATCAGTCAAGCCGCGGCCGACAACGACATCGTCGTCATGGGCGAGACCCAAGAGCCGGGTTTCGAACGCGTCTTCGGCAAGACGTACGACTCCATCGCGGAACGGACCGAACTGCCGATTATCGTCGTTCGAGAGGACTGAGACGGCTCGGAGCGACCGCCGACGCGACCGGCGTTCGCGTCTATCCGCGCCACTCCAGCACGGTCGCGGCCCACGTGTAGCCGGTCCCCGCGGCGAGGAAGCAGACGAGGTCGCCCTCCGCGACCAGTCCGCGCGACAGGCCCTCGTCTAAGGCGAGAATCTGGTCAACGCTCTGGACGTGGCCGTATTCGTCGAGGTAGTAGTTCTCGGCGTCGAGTTTGCTCGTCAGAATATCGTGGAACGACCGCTTCATGTGAGTCAGCGCGACGAAATCGAGGTCGTCGCGGTCGTAGTCCGACCGGTCCAAGGCGTCGTCGGCGACCCGCTCGAAGTTCGGGAGGCTGGCGTCGGCCAGTCGCTCCTTCATGTCGTCGGGGTCGGGCACGTCGAGGGTGTGAAGCCCCTGCTCGACCGTGGTGTGGCTCGCGGGGTTGCGGGACCCTCCCGCGGGCATCACCACGTCCTCCGAGAAACTGCCGTCCGTGACGGCGGCGCTCTCACGAATCGTGGCTCGGGTGCGCGACTCGTCCGGATTCGCCTCCAAGACCATCGCGCAGGCCCCGCTTCCGAAGTTGAACATGAACGACGAGTCCTCGTTGCCGTAGTCCACGAGGTCCTCCTCGCGGCTCGCCGAGACCAGCAGTGCGGCCTCGGGCGCGTCCGCGACGAGTTGGCTCTTGGCCTGCCGGATTGCCAGCGGTGCGCCAGCACAGAGCGCGTAGCTCTCGACGGCGAAGGCGTCGTCGGCCCCCAGTCGTTCGGCGACGTTCGCCGCGGCGCTCCACACCACGAAGTCCTTGAACTCCGAGCCGTGGTAGAGGACCGTATCGACATCTTCGGCCGCGAGGTCGGCGTCCGCGAGCGCCTCCTCGGCCGCACTCACGCACATGTCCGTGGCGTGGTCGTCGTCGGGCGGGCAGACCCGCTTCTCGCGGACGCCCATCTTCTCGACCACGACCTCCTCGGGAATGTCGCTTTGGGCGGCTATCTCCTCGCCCGTGACGACCTCCTCGGGGAGATAGGTGCCGTAGCCGGTCAGTCCGACAGCGGAGTCGTCTTCCACCGACTCTCGCGTCGATTCGCTCGCCGGTTCTCGCTCGCTCATCTGTCGTCACCTCGCAGTCGCGCGGCGACCTGCTTGCCGACCGGGCCGCCGAGGCGGTCCCGGACGGTGCCGAGCAGACCGTTGGGCACGAACAGGACGAACAGCACGAAGATGACGCCGATGTACAACTCGGCGTGGCCGTTCAGGAACGTGTCGATGGCCTGTCCGACCGTCAGCCCGTTCCAGAGTTCGGTCGTCATCGTCGCGTCGCCGAGGTGTTCCCGGAGATAGGGCAGGAGTCCGCCGCCCTCGCCGGTCTTCGACAGGAACTCGGTGACGCTCTCGTCGAACAGCCAGCCGTACAGCGGTCCGGCGAGCGTGCCGAACCCGCCGATGATGGAGGCCAGCAGGGCGTCGCCGGTCACGAGGAAGTAGAAGGTACTCTCGGGCGAGACCGACCGCTGGAAGCCAGCGAACAGGCCGCCAGCGACCGCGGCGAAGAACGCCGAGACCGCGAACGCGCCGAGCTTGTACCAGAAGGTGTTGTAGCCCACGGCTTCGGCGCGCTCCTCGTTCTCGCGGATGGCGACCAGCACGCGCCCGAACGGCGAGTGGATGATGCGCTGCATGGCGAAGTAGCAGACGAGGACGACGAGACCGATCATGTAGTAGGAGACCTCGGTCGTCCCGAAGTTCAGGAAGCCGAGGAGCCCCTCCACGCTGTCGCCCGCGAGCTGGCCGATGGCGAGGTTCAGCGAGTCCACGCCGGGGACGCCGACGCTGAACGGCTCGGTGCGTTCGAGGACCGCGGGACCGTCCCGCGGGTTCGAGGCGGCGTAGTCCCAGCCGCGGACGAACACGTACAGCACCTGCGAGAAGCCGAGCGTAATCATCGCGAAGTAGACGCCCGACAGGCGGAACGACACCGCGCCGATGAGCAGGGCGAGAACGACCGCGACCAGTCCCGCCAGCACCAGCAGGAAGACGAACGAGGTGCCCGTGGCGACGAAGGGTATCTTGCCGTTCGACGCGAGGACGACGAAGTACGCCCCCGCGCCGTAGAAGGCCGCGTGGCCGAACGAGAGATACCCAGTGTAGCCGCTGATGAAGTCGAAGGACATGGCGAACAGCCCGAAGTAGAGGACCGCTATCATGGTCTCCACGTCGGGGAGAATCGCCACCATCTCGGAACTCAGCGGCGAGGTGACGAGCGCCGAGTAGACGGCCGGGTAGGCCGCGAGCAACGCGATGACCACGAGGTGCGCGGTCTGCTCGCGGGCGTAGCGCACCGGCCACGACGCCGTCTCTGTTCCCGTCTCGGGGTCGGTCTCCGCCGCGGTCGCGTCCGCGTCGGAGTCGGCGGTTTCTGCGCTAATGGCCGCCCACCTCCTCGACGCCGAACAGCCCTTGCGGGCGCAAGATGAGCATCACCACGAGGATGAGGAAGATGGTCATCTCGGGCAGGCCCGCGAAGTCGATCTCGTTGACGAACCACCACGTCATCGTGGCGTCGGTCATCCCGACGATGACCGCCGCGACGACGGTGCCCCGGAAGGTGCCGAGACCGCCGATGATGACGACCACGAACGCCGGGAGGAGGGTGTCGGCCGCGAGGGGGACGCTGGCACCCCACGCGGGGTCCCACATCAGGAGCGTCCCGGCCGCGCCAGCCACGCCCGCGCCGAGCGCGAAGACGACGGTGAACACGCGGCGTACGTCGATGCCCAGCGCCTCGGTCATCTCTGCGTCCTCGCTCCCGGCCCGGATTATCATGCCGTACCGGGTCCGGGTGAGGAACGCCCACAGGCCCGCGACCGTCGCGGCCCCGAAGGCGATTTCGAACAGCGAGAGGCCGCTGACCGAGACGATGCCCAAGTCCACCGACGCGGCGAGCGCGTTCGGTTTCGTGCCGAGCGCGGACTGCCAGTCGCTGGTCGGTTGCATCCCGTAGAACAGCACGGCGATGCGGACGAGTTCGTCCAGAATCAGCGTCAACCCGAAGGTGAGCAGAATCTGGTAGACCGGCGGGCGGTCGTAGAGCCGTCGGATGAGACCGACCTCCACGACGCCGCCCAGTCCCGCCAGTAGCGCGAACGTCGCGGCCAGCGCGACGAAGAAGAACAGCAGGTTCGCGCCGAACCCGGTTCCTCCTCCGACGAGACCGATCATTATCAGTCCGCCCAGATACGCGCCGATCATCGTCATCGAACCGTGGGCGAAGTTCAGCACGCCCATCAGCCCGAAGATGAGCGTCAGGCCGCCCGCTATCATCACGTAGATGGCGGCCTTCGCCAGTCCGTCCACGAAGACGGCGGCTAGATTCCCCGGCCGCAGGAACTGTCCGAGCGCGTCCACGAACCCCGCCATCACGACGAGGTTGGCCAGTGTCGATTCTATCATGCGGAGAGATACCTCCTGAGTCGTTCGTCGTCGGCCGAGGTCTCGTCGGCGTTCCCGGACTCGACCACCTGTCCGTTGTCCACGACGTAGAACCGGTCGGCGAGGTCCAGCGCCAGCGGCAGGTTCTGCTCGACCAGCAGGATGGTCGTGTCCTCGGCGGCGTCGTTCAGCGCCTCGGCGACCCGCTCGACGATGAGCGGCGCGAGTCCCTCGCTCGGTTCGTCCACCAACAGGAGGTCGTTGTCGCCGACCAACCCGCGAGAGAGCGCGAGCATCTGCTGTTGGCCGCCCGAGAGGTTCCCGGCGTCGCGGTCGCTGTGTTCGCGCAGGTCGGGGAACGTCTCGAAGGCGCGTTCGACCGCCGCGCGAACGTCGTTGCCTTCGGGCACCGCGACCTTGACGTTCTCCTCGACGGAGAGTTGCGTGAAGATGCGCCGCTCCTCCGGAATCCAGCCGACGCCCCGGTCGGCGACCTCGTGGGTTTCGAGTCCGGTTATCTCCTCGCCGCGGTAGCGGACCGCGCCCTCGCTGGGCGGGGTCAACTGGAGGATGGTCCGGAGCGTCGTCGTCTTGCCGACGCCGTTCCGGCCGACCAGCGCGACGACCTCGCCCTCGCCGACTTCCAGCGAGACGCCTTCGAGGATGTGGCTCTCGCCGTAGTAGGTGTGAGCGTTCTCCACTTCGAGTAGCGTCACGTTTGGGCCTCCTTTATGTTTGTTTGAAAAATATTTATATAGTCCTTAGGCCGGTCTGGATTTCTTCGACCGATGCGAACAGGATGGAGTTTGTTCGGAAAGCCCCCGCCCGCTCGCGGTCGCTGACCGACATATCCTCGCCTTCCCGCACCGCGCGGCGCGGATAGGAGCCGGTCAGACGACCGCGTAAACGCGAGCGGGCGGCCCCTTTCATCCACCCGGACCGTGGTCTGTCGCACCGAGCGCGCGCCGTGGGCGGTCGCCGTCACGCCGTGCCCTCCTCCGGGTCGGTCCCGGCGTCCGGCGCGTCGGCCGCGCTCTCGTCGGTGTCGAGACTTCCGGCCTCGTAGCCGCCGAGGTACGCCTCCTGCACCGTGGGGTCGCCCCGGACCTCGTCGGGGGTGCCCTCCGCGATGACCGCGCCCTGATTCAGGACCACCACGCGGTCCGAGACGTTCATCACGATGTCCATGTTGTGTTCGACCAACAGGACGGCGTGGTCGGTCGCCACGTCCTCGATGAGGTCGATGATGCGGTCCACGCTCTCCGAGGAGACCCCGGCGTTGGGTTCGTCCATGAGCAACACGTCGGGGTCGCCCGCGAGCGCGATGGCGACCTCCAACTGGCGCTTCGCGCCGTGGCTCAGGCTCTCGGCCGCGGTGTCGGCCTCGTCGGCCAGTCCCACGCGGTCGAGGATTCGGTGGGCCTCCTCGCGGTGTTCCTCGAACGCTCCGGCGTTTCGCCAGAGCTTCGCGCCGTCGTTACTGGCGGCTTGGGCGGCCACGCGGACGTTCTCCAGCACCGTGCTGGTCGGAAAGACGTTCGTGATCTGGTACGACCGGTGGAGGCCGATGCTCGCGGTCTCGTAGGGCGTGGCGTCGGTCACGTCCCGCCAGCCTCCGCCCTCGCGCTGGACCTCGACGCTCCCCTCCGTCGGGGTCAGCACGCCCGTCAGCAGGTTGAAGAACGTGGTCTTTCCGGCACCGTTGGGGCCGATGAGCGAACAGAGTTCGCCCTCCTCCAGCGCGAAGTCTACGTCGTCGACGGCCGTGAGACCGCCGAACTCCTTCGTCAATCCCGAGGTTCGCAACATGGCCTACAGCGAGCAGTCCACGCCGCTCTTGGGTATCGTCGATTCCTCCGCGCCGATGGTGGCCAGCGGTTCGCTGGGCATCACGGCGGCGTCCCAGTTGTCGGCCCACTCGTCGGTCGTCGGGACCGGGTCCGCCACGGTCATTGCCGACCGGGCCTGATTGTTGTACTCTTGGAAGGTGTAGGCGTTCTCGCCCTTCGGGGTCTCCGTGACCGTCATCCCGCGGAGTGCTTCGGCGATGTCCGCGCCCTGCGTCGAACCGCTCTCGGTGACCGCTTGGGCGATGGCCGACGCGGCCGTGAACGTGCCCGAGGTGAACAGGTCGGGCACCACGCCGTACGTGCTGGTGTAGGTGTCCACGAACTGGCTGTTGATGTCGTTATCGTACTGGTTCCAGTGGTAGCGCGTCGTGAACGGGCCGAGACCCGTGTTCGAGAGTTTCTCCTTCGTGAGCGGCTTACCCAGCGCCTTCTGGAGCGTCTGGCCGACGACGCTGTTGGTAATCTGGGTGGCGAAGCCGCCGAACACGCGGTAGTCGTAGTCGCCGTTGAGGTACGACGTGAACAGTTTGGGCAGGGTGGCGACGGTGAACCCGCCGACGATGCCCTCTGCACCTGCTTGTTGCGCGTTGTCGAGCAGGCCCTTCCACTCCGAGTAGCCCTGCGGGACGAACTTCTTGCCGAGGATTTCGACGCCCTCGTTCTTGAGGACCTGCTCGTAGTTGTTGACGACCGCCTTGCCGAACGAGTAGTCCGCGCCGAACAGATACACCTTGCTCACGTCCGACTGGTTGGCGACGTACTTCCCGCCCGAACGGGCGTCCATCGCGGTGTTCTCGCTCGCGCGGAAGACCATGTTCCCGCAGGTCTCGGAGCTACTCGTGACGCTGGCCGACGCCGCGGGGCCGACCATGTACGGGACTTGGGCCTGCTTGGCTACCGTCTTGATGACGCGGTTGGCCGCGCCCGAGGAGGCACACCCGAAGAGCATGTCCACCTCGTCGTTCTTCACGAGGTCGGTCGCCAGCGACTGGGCCTTCTTCGCGCTGAACTGGGTGTCCCGGACGACGAGTTCGTACTCCACATCGCCGACCGTGACGCTCTTGGTGCCCGTGCTGGCGTCGCCGATGGGGTCGGTGCCAGCCTTGTGGGCGAGTCCGGAGTAAAAGCCCCAGAGCGCCTGCTGACCGTAGTACTTGAGGTCGCCCGAGGTCGGCTGAAGGACGCCGAGTTTCACTTTACCCGAGACCGATGCCTGCTCCGTCGTCGTCGCCGTAGTTTCGGTCATGCCACTCTCTGTCGTCTCGTCGGTCGCGGACGTAGTCGTAGTTGTCGTACTCTGTCCACCGTCACCGCCGGTACAGCCAGCGAGTCCCGCTGCCCCGGTCGCCCCGAGTGCAGTGAGCCATCGCCGCCGTGAAACGCTGTCATCCACCATAACAGATTGGAGTGATACGTCCTATCCGGCAAATACTGCGGGGTTAACATGTGAACGAGGAGGCCGATTCCCTCGACACGGCCCCTCCGATTCACGGATTAACCCCCGGTTTTTCAGTGACCGCGCGACTGTCTCCACGCATGTCCGACGAAGTGACAGCTCCCGAGTTCGCGCCCGAAGACGCCCTCGTCGTGGACGACGACCGATTCGCCCCCGAGAACGCCGCGCTCGTCACGGGCGCGGCCTCGGGTATCGGACGCGCAACCGCGCTCGTGCTGGCCGAGAACGGACTCACCGTGGTCGGCACCGACGTAGACGAGGAGGGCCTCGCGGAGACCCGCGAACGCGCCACCGACCACGACCTGCCGGGCACCGTCGAGACCGTCGCGGGCGACCTCCGCGAGGACGTGCCCGCCATCGTGGACGCGGCGGCCGACCACGGGAGTATCGCGTTCCTCGCCAACGTCGCGGGGATGCAACACATCGACCCCATCGAGGAGTTCCCGATGGCGGCCTACGACCGGATGCAGGAGGTCATGGTGCGCGCGCCGGTCCAGTTGTCCAAGGAGTGTCTGCCTCACATGCGCGAGACCGGCTTCGGCTGCGTCGGCAACATGGCGTCGGTCCACGGCCACTACGTCACCAGCGACAAGGTGGCCTACAACGTCGCGAAGTTCGGTATCCGAGGCCTCACCCAGTCCATCGCCGCCGAGAGCGAGGAGACCGACGCCGACGTGCGCGCCTTCTCGGTCAGCACGGGGTACGTGAAGACGCCGCTCGTCACCGACCAGATTCCCGACACCGCCGAGCAACGCGGCATCTCCGTGCAGGAAGTGGTCGAAGACGTGATGCTCGGCCAGTCGCGTAGCAAGGAGATGATGACGCCCGTCGAAGTCGCCAACCTGTTCGCGTTCGGCTTCTCGAAGCACGCCAGCCACCTTAACGGCGGGGACCTGCGCTTCGACGACGGAATGACGCTGACCTACGAGTAGTCACTTCCCGCCGGTCTCGGGCAGGACGTGTTCGACTTTCTCGAAGGGAAGCCAGCCGACGTTCCGGCCGTGGCTGTCCTTCAGAATTAGTCCTTCCCGGCCCTCCTCGAAGGCGTCGCAGGTGACGGTCGGCCCGTCGCTACGTTCGACTCGTGGCATACCGGTCACTGGACAAGCAGGCTACAAAAAGCTATCCCGCGATTCATTCGAGTTCGTCCAGCGCCTCCACGACGCGCTGAATCATCTTCTGCTGGCCCCGACGGAGGTTCTTCGACACCGCGGGCTTGGACACGTCGAACTCGTCGGCGAGGTGGCCCAGCGTCGCGCCCCGCGGATTCTCGAAGTAGCCGTCGGAGACCGCTGTCTCCAGCGTCTCGCGCTCCACGTCCGAGAGGTCCCGACACCCCTCGATGAGCGTCATCGCGGCCCCGGCGTTCTGCACGAAATCCTGCATCTCGGGCAGTTCCGTGTTGTTGCGGTCCAACACGTCGTACTCGTTGCCCCGCTCCAACTCCGAGAGGGTGGTGTCGGCCTCCTCGATGCCGTCGAAGCCGACGTGCCAGACCTCGCTTCCCTCCTCGATGTGGAAAGGACCGGTGATGTAGCCGTCGTTGTCCCGAATCGTCGCCATCGCGTCGGTCTCGCCGATGACCGTCCGGATGTGCGCGACGTTGTCCCGGCGGGTCAACAGCGCGTAGTCGTGCATGTTCTCGTGGCCGCGCAGGGCCGAGAGACCGTCCGAGAGCGCCCCGCGGTCGTCGCCCTCGACCATCATCCGGGTCTCCAACTGGTCGTTCACCCTGTCGAAGTCCCACTGGATGGCCGAGAACCCCACCGCGTGGTCGTCGGTAGTGTCGATGAACGGGCAGTCGTACTGCTCCATGTCCATCGTGATATCTATCATAGGCTATCCTTGCTATTGAACCCCATACGGCAGATAGGTTAAAAGACTTTTCTTCGCTTCCGACGGCCTCCTCTCGAAACTGTAGCCCGAGGAGCCTCCGACGAAATTCGCCGAATCGTCGGGCGGCGAATCAGAGATTTCCGACGCCGAAACCACTTTCCTCGCGCTCGTCCAAGTTGGAACTGCTATGGCTCAACGCGAGGAACTCGACGACGCACAGCTACTGGACGGGATGCCCCGACTCGGTCTCGGGACGTGGGAGAACACCGACGCCGGAACCTGCGCCGAGAGCGTTCGGCAGGCGCTCGACATGGGATACCGACACATCGACACCGCCCAAGCGTACGACAACGAGGAGTACGTCGGGGAGGGCATCGCAGACGCCGAGGTGGACCGCGAGGAGGTCTTCCTCGCGACGAAAATCTGGACGAGCAACCTCTCGCACGAGGACGTGATTCACACCTCCAAGGAGAGCCTCGACAAGCTCGGCACCGACTACGCGGACCTGCTGTACGTCCACTGGCCCGCCAACGAGTACGACCCCGAGGACACCCTCTCGGCGTTCGACCAGCTCTACGACGACGGACTTATCGAGAACGTCGGCGTCTCGAACTTCGAGCCGCGACATCTGGACGAAGCGCGGGACGTTCTCGACGCCCCCGTCTTCGCCAATCAGGTCGAGATGCACCCGCTCCTCCCGCAGGACGAGTTGGTCGAGTACGGGCAGGAGAACGACGTGAACATCGTGGCCTACTCGCCGCTGGCCCGCGGGAAGGTCTTCGACGTGCCCGAAATCGAGGAGATAGCCGAGAAACACGACGCCTCTCCGGCGCAGGTCAGTCTGGCGTGGCTCCTCCAGCGCGACGGCGTGGCCGCGATTCCCAAGGCCTCCAGCGAGGCCCACATCCGGGACAACTGGGGCGCGCTCGACCTCGAACTGGACGACGAGGACGTGGCGAAAATCGAGGGTATCGACCGGCGCGAGCGACAGGTCGACCCCGACTTCGGTCCGTGGAACTGACCCGATAGAGTCGCGTCTCCCGAATTTCGTTCTTCTCCGGCAAACAAAACGTTTTACTAACAGGTACTCGATTCGTCGGACGATGAACCAGTCGCCCGACACCTCCGCCTCCACCTCCACGTTTCGCGCGCTCCATCGACTCGTGGAACACTACACGCCCGACGGAACCATCGGCAGGACGCTGCTGGGCGGGACCGCCCTGTTTCTGGCTCCGGTGTTGTTCCTCGGCGGGTCGTCGGTCCTCTTCGGCGGTGCCTTCCTGCCCATCGTGCTGTTCGCTCTCGCCTCGGTCGTCCTCAGCGTCCCGACGCTCTTCGTCGGATTGGTGACTCTCTGGCCGGTGTACCTCTCGCTCATCGGCAACGTCGAGTCGCCCGAACTGTACCCCGACGGTGCGAGCGCGCCGGAGACCGACGGCGAGCGCGAGAGCGCGGAGGCGATTTTGAAACGCCGGTACGCCGCCGGGGAACTCTCCCGCGAGGAGTTCGAGCGCCAACTGAACGCGGTGCTGAGAACGTCGTCGTCCGACGGGCGCGACGGACTCACCGGCGACGGGCGGGGCCGCGACGACGAGCGACGCGAACCCGCGCGGAATCGGTAGCGACGCCGCTCGCAGGTTCGCCGACCGGCCGGGTCGTCTCCGAAGACCCCGGTCGCCTCGGAAGACCTCGGCCTCGTCTGAAGCGTCGAGTCGGAGTTCGGACGGTTCTGTCGCCGCGAACTCGTTGGCCGAGTTTCATCTTTGGGAGCGACCCCCAAAACTTCATATTGGCCGTAACGTATTAAAACGCAGATGCACGGTGGAACGAGCAACACTGGTCTCCTCGGGGCGATTCGGTACGACCTACAGCGACTACACGAGAGTTGGATGGCACTCTTCTTTCCTCGCCAGCGAAGCGACCACGGCGGCGTCCTCGGCAAGTGGGAACCCTCGACGACCACCGGAACGGTCGCCTACCGCGGGTGGAGCGCGGTCGGCACGGCGGTCGTCGCGCTCCTGTACCCCCTGACGCTGTTCGGGTTCGCGGCCCGGTACTACACCCGGAAGATAGACGGCACCGCGACGCGACTCGGCGCGGTCGGCGTCCTCCTGCTGTCGCTTCTGGTCTGGGGCGGCCTGACGGCGCTCGCGCGCGTCAGATTCTCGACGGACGGCTTTATCGCGGTGGGGGCCGCCGGAGGAGTCGCCACGCTCGCGGCCCTCCTCGCGTACCTCACCGGGACGCGGGGCGGGCGCGCCAGCACGGTCCTGCTGGCCTACCCCTTCGCGATGACTGCCGTCTTCCTGCCGCCGGTCGTCGCGGCGCTCTACTCGCCGACGCTCTCGGAGGTAATCTTCCCCAAGAGCTACACGCTCGCGGTCTGGTTGCTCGACAACCCCCTGAACCTGTGGGGCATCAACACCTTCCTGCGCGAGCAGTTCACCCTCGAAGGCGCGAACTACGTGGCGATGTGGGTCGGTCTCTCGGTCCCGACCGGGTGGCTCCTCGGTCTCCTCGTGACGCTGGCCGACGTGGTTCGCCCGAAAAGCGCGTAGAGCAACGTTTTTGCCCCTCTCGTCCCGAGAATCGCGTATGGAGTTCAATCTGCCCGTGACCGCCGCGATACTGGTCGGAATCGTCGCGGTCGGTACGGCCGCGCTCATCGGGATGGGATTCATGGCCACGAGTACCGTGCTGATGATGGTGACGCCCTCGATGCTGGTGTTCGGCGCGATAACACTCGCCGTCGGCGTCAAGCACGGCGAGTACCGCGCGACGCGATAAACTCGACGGAGAGCGATGCGACTGCGCGGTAACGCGAAAAGAGCGACGAGAAATCGACTCGACTCGCTTCTGCGGTCGTCTCGACCCTACCCAGTCGAGTTTAGTTGACGACCGCGACGCGAGCGAAGCGAGCGAGCGGACCGAGGAACCCTCGAACGAGCGCGCCTCAGGCGCGCGAGTGAGGGGGTGACGACGTGTTTTTGGTGGAGCTTTTGCAAGGGCGGCGCGTTCATGCGCCGCCCGCTGGAAAAGGTCCTACATGTAGCCGAGGTCGCGCAGGCGCTCCATCAGGTCCTCTTTGTCTTGGGCGCGGCCCGCGCGCTCGGTCGTGTCTTCGAGGTCCTGCAGCCACGCGGGCTCCTCGTCGGACTTCTCGGTGCTGACCTCGCTACCCAGCGAGCGGAATCCGGCGAAGTACTTGGGGCTGACGGGAATGTCGTCCTGCGTCAGGCCGTTCGGCAGGTCGTCGTCGGCCTCCGGGACGTAGCCGTCGTCGGGGTAATCTTCGACCGTGTCGGGCACGACGTAGTGCCAGAAGGTGTCCCAGACGGCGCGCTCGTCGAACTGGAGAATCGGCTGGACGCGGTCGTGGGGCGGGTAGATGTCGGGGTCGTGGCGCGGGGAGAAGAACGTCTCGTCGGCGCGGGCCTCCTGTTCGTCCCAGCGGACGCCGGAGATGATGCCGTCGATGTCGAGTTCTTCGATGGTGTCGTTGAGCGCCACCGTCTTCAGCAGGTGGTTGCCGACGTAGGTGTCCAGCAGGAAGGGGAACTCGTCCTCCTCGTACTCCAGAATCTCGCGGACGTGGTGCTGGTTGTGGTCGTTCAGCGCGTCGATGGGGATGTCGTCGCCCGGTTCGAGGTCGTTCTCCTCGGCGTACTCGCCCACGTCGTCGTTGCTCGCGTAGACGACATCGAGGTCCCACTCGTCTTCCCACTTGGCGACGAAGTCGTGAATCTCGTCGAAGTGCTGGAAGTGGTCGATGAACACCGCGGTCGGGGTGTCGAGGTCGAACTTCTCGGCGACTTCCTTGATGAAGTAGAGCGTGAGCGTCGAGTCCTTGCCACCGGTCCACATCACGGCCGGGTTCTCGTACTCTTCGAGACCCTGCCGGGTCACGTCGATAGCCTTCTCGATCTTGTGTTCCATCGAGGCGTAGTCCTCGGGGTCTTCGCCTTCGCCGTCGCTGTAGTCTACGTCGACGTAGTTCGGGAAGTCTTCGGGCATCGTTCGTAATTACATCTAATTAGGACCGTAAAGTGCTTTTCGGCTTTTCATTCTCGCAGGCCCCACCATCGAGCGCGAAAGCGCCGTCTACCGGCGTCTCAGACCCGAATTGGTGTGATAGATTGGCGTGGTAAAACGACTCACGAATAGTGAAATCGAACCGCGGATACGAGCGACTGCCTGCTCGATTGCCAGCGACCGAGACCGATTTTCCGGGACCTGCGAGCCGAAGGCTCACGCACCAGCAGTCCTACTACGAGCGAAGGAGCGAAGCGACTGAGCGAGCAGATCTTTTTTGATCCACATTTTTTCGAGGAGTGGTGCCGCAGGGCGCGACCTGCGGTCGCGTCCTGCGGACACCCGACGAAGAAAAAAGGTGGGTTTAGATAAACTCGTTGTCCCGCCAATCGACCCCGTTCGACCCCGAGTTCGAGGAGTCCGGTCCTTCGACCACTTCGATAGAGGCGGGCCGGTCCTCGCCGTCCACGATGCGGGTCGCTTGCAGGTCGCCGTCCTGTTCGGTGATGGCGGTCAGCGTCCCTTTCTCGGCGAGTCGCGCGATGTCACAGAGGACGAGGAACATCGGGTACTGGAGCGCCGTGTTCTGCAACACGGTCTCGCGGTCGCCCTTGAACGCGGCGACTTCGATGAGTTCGCCCATCGGTTCGTCGTCTTCCTCCTCGTCGAGTTCCTCTGCGTCGTCACCCCAGCGCGGCCCCTCGCGTCGCTTCTGCTCTTCTTCGGTGTAGACGCGGGTCTCGGAGATCGAGGCCTTGAGTTGCGCGGTCGGCGTGTACTTGCTGATACTGTCGTCGTCCGCGACGGCGCTGATGATGAGCGTGTTCTTGCGCCGGGTGATGTCCACGCTGACGATGCTCGGGGGAAGGTCGGGGTCCTCCTCGAAGTGGTCGTAGACGTTTTCCAGCGGCAGTTCGAGCGTCGAATGAAGTCGATATACTTGCCCCGTCATTTGTGATTTACATGCAGGTTCCCGGCTGGCGACACGGTACACGGGAGTCTACGGTGTCCGAACATATATGGCCTCCTCTTTAGCTCCTCGGTGTATCGTCCGAAATTACTATTCACGCCGACAACTCGGCTTCGAGTTCGCCGCGCTCGTCTAGTTCCGCCAATACGTCGCTCCCGCCGATAAACTCGCCGTTCACGAACGTCTGGGGAATCGTCTCCCAACCGCTGTGGTCCTCCAGCGCGGCCCGGTGTTCGGCCAGCGCGTCCAGCACGTCCACCGTCTCGTAGTCGTCGCGGTACTGCTGGATGAGTTCGAGCGCCTTCTGGGAGTAGCCACACTGGGGCATCAACTCGTTGCCCTTCATGAAGAGGACGACTTCGTTCTCCTCGATGGCCGCGTCCACGCGGTCCCGAACCTCTTCTTCGGTCATGTCGCTTTCCGGTTGGAAAGTCATACTGCCTGATACGCGGCAGGGCCGCAAAGAAGTTGCGTTAGTCGTCGTTGCCGACCCGGACCACGTTGATGAGCGAGTGGACCGGCACGCCCGCTACTTCTTCGACGCCCTGCTTGTCCACGAGGACGACGCAGGCGACCGGTTCCCCGCCCTGCTCGCGGATGGCCTCGACCGTCTCGGTCATGGTCGTCCCGCTGGTGATGGTGTCGTCTACGACGTAGCACTCCCGGTCGCGAATCTGGGCGAAGTTCCGCGAGAACGTGCCGCCCAAGTCCTCGATGTCGCCCTCCTCCCACTGGTGCTTGCTCGGCGCGTAGGTCCCGAGGTCGGTGTCGAGTTCGCGCGCGACGGCGGTCGCGAGGGGCGCGCCCGCCTTCTCGATGCCGATGGTGAGGTCTACCTCCTCGCCCTGCTTCGCGAGGAGGTCCGCCATCGCGGCCCCGGCGTGGTAGAGTCGGTTGCTGTCCCGGCCGAGCGCCGACCAATCGACGTGGATGTCGTGGGGACCGCCCGCCGGTTCGGTCGTCGTCGTAGTCGTCGGCGCGCCGGTGCCGCTCCGCTCGACCAGCCAACTCGCGGTCTCGCGCGAGACGTTGAGTTCGTCAGCGATTTCGCCCTTCGATAGCCCCTGCTGGGCGAGTTCCGCCGCGCTCTCGATGAGGTCGTCTACGTTCTTCATATCTGGCTAAATTGTACCGCCGTCTTTATTGTCGTTTCGTCCTGTGCAAACGCCGCCTCGTAGTTACCGAGGTCGTGGACGCCCGTCACGAGGTCGTCCAAGAACCACGCGGGGAACTCCCCCAGCGTCTCGACGGCCGCCTCGAAGTGCGAGACGTTGGAGTTGACGCTCCCGACCAGCGCCTTGTTGTTCATCACGAACTCCTTGTGTAGCCGCCCGCCGTCGATTTCGAACTCCCACGGTTCGGGGACCCCGAGGAGTGCGCCGACCCCGCCGGGGGCGAGCGCCTCGATGCACTCGAAGGCGTGGCGCGCGTACCCGGTCGCCTCGTAGACGAAATCCATCGCCTCGTGAGCGTCCGGAATCTCGGTCACCGGCGTCCGGCGCGAATCGACGTACGTCGCGCCCAACTCCTCGATAACGTCGATGGTCGGGTCGGGGCGATCGCGGCGTCCGAGACAGTAGGTGCGCTCGTACCCGCGCTGGTCGAGCATGGCGAGCGTGAGGAGACCCAAACTCCCGTTGCCCAGCACGAGTCCCGCGTCGGGGTCCCAGTCGAACGCCGACCGGGAGGCGGCGGCGTGTTCGATGGCCTTCTCCGAGATGCTGACCGGTTCCACGAGGAAACCCCACTCCGCGAGGTTCTCGGGAACGGGAACCAGTGACTCCGCGGGCGCGGTGAAGTACTCGGACATGAACCCGTGTGCCCCGTCGATGCCGCACTCCCGGCAGTCCTCCGGCGGAGCCATGTCGGGTTCGCCGCGCTCGAAGTACTCGTTGGTGCCCTCGACCGGGGGCCGCCGGACGGTCGGCACCACCACGTCGCCCTCCTCAAAGGGAGTTCCGTCGGCCTCCTCGACGACGCCGACCGCCTCGTGGCCCAACACGAGGAGGTCCTCGCCCTCGGGGAAGCCCCCGTGGTTCCCCTCGATGACTTCGTGGTCGGTTCCGTCGACGCCGACTCGGAGTGTCCGGACTAACACTTCGCCCGGTCCGGGGTCGGGTCGCGGCAGGTCGGCGACTGTCGGCGAGGTCTCGCCTCGCCGGACGACGATAGCGTCCATGACGGATTGTAGAACCGCGGGGGTCAAAAGATTTATTCTATCCCGAGTAAACATCTATCTTGGGTGGGCCGGTCGAACCCAACCTCGCCCACCGCGCACATTCTGCGGTCGCGTCGCTCGACGGAGCAGTCGCGGCTCTCGCCCGCGCGCGAACCGTCATTCCTCGAAGAATCGGCCGTCTCCTACTCCCAGAGGTCGTAGAGGTCGTCGCGGACCGCTTCGCCGACGAACTCACCGTCGAGTTCGACGCCCGCGCTCGCGCTCTCGGCCACCTCCTCGACGGTGCCGATTTCGCTCGCTCGAATCCCCGCCGCGTCGAGGTCGGCAAGAACGCTCCCGACTTCCGACTCGGGCACGGTCGCCAACAGCGCGCCGGACCCGAAGATGCGCAGGGGGTCTACCCCCATCGCCTCGCAGATTTTCGCGGTCTCGTCGCGGACCGGCACCGCGCTCCGGTCCACGTCGAGGAGGACCCCCGAAGCGGTCGCCAACTCGACCATCCCGGTCAGCAGGCCGCCCTCGGTCGGGTCGTGCATCGCGGTGGCCGCCCCGCGGACGACCCGCGACTCCGGGAGGACGCTTATCTCGCCGAAGCACTCCTCGGCGCGCGCCAGCAGGTCCGCAGGCAACTCGTCGGCGAGGTCCTCGCGGAAGTCGGTCGCCAGCACCGCGGTCCCCTCGATGCCCGCGCCCTTCGTCAGAATCACGCGGTCGCCCGGTTCGGCCCCGCCGGTCGGGACGAACTCGTCGGCGAGTCCCATCGCCGTCATCGACACCATCGGACGCTCCAGTGCTGGCGTGTACTCGGAGTGACCGCCGACGATGGCGACGCCCGACTCGCGGGCCGCGGCGTCCATCTGGCTCGTCAGTTCGTCCACGGTCTCCTCGTCGTCGTTCGGCAGGAACAGGACGTTCGTGAGCCACCTCGGCTCTGCTCCGGAGGCGGCCACGTCGTTACAGGCGACGTGGACCGCGAGCGTCCCCAGTCTCTCTTTCGCCAGTGAGAGGGGGTCGGAACTTACCACGAGCAACTGGTCGCCGACTTCCATCGCGGCGGCGTCCTCGCCGTACTTCGGTCCCATTATTACCGAATCGTCGCGTGCGCCCGTCCGCGAGAGGACGCGCGCGAGGAGGTTCGGGTCCAGTTTCCCTATCATGTTCGTCTCTCGGTGGGCCGGGGTCTAATGTTCGGCGACTGGCGAAGCGCCTCGACCTGTAGCAGCGCATACGGAGACAGGATAACACTTATACAGATAACGCATCTATCCACTTACATGGCAACTGACGGGGATTCGACCCGCCAGCCGTCCGACGACGAGATGCTTCCCGACGAGCGGGAGGTCGTCACCGAACGCATCGAGTCGCTAAACGACGATTCGAACGATCTCTCCGTCGAGGAAGTCGCAGACGAGTTGGACATCGACCTGAAATAGGAGGAATGCCGCGCGCACCATCGACGCTCCGGTTTCTCCCCGAAGCACGGGACGATCTATCTATTATTCAAGAACACAATCCCGACCACGCCAAGCGTATCTTACAAAAAATAGATGATTGGAAAGAGAAGATCGAGTGGGGTCGTGTTCCGCAAGACCATCTAACGTATCTCACCGGACCGGGAGTACACAACTTCTATCGAGAGCGAATCGGTAATAGCGGCTATCGGGTAATCTACGAAATCAGTAACGACGAGATGACCGTCGTTGGTATCCTCCCGAAAAGCGACGACACCTACGACTTGGATGAGTTCCAACGTCGAATGGGCCGGGAGTAATCCTCGGTATAATTAGTGGGTCCACGGCCGAACGACATTTCGCGGCTACCCCGACCTTTATTTCCGACTGCGACCCACTCCCGGCATGGAGCGGTACGACCAACTCTATCGACTCTACGACGAGTACGACGCCGCGACCCTCCGGGCACTCCAAAACTTCGTGGACCTCTTTCCCCCGGTGGACTCGCGGGTCGCGCTCGAACACTGGCAGGAGGCCAGCGACGAACTGGACGACCGCAAAGCCGAGGTGCGCGAGGCGTTCCCCGAGACGGGCGAGACGTTCTGCGACCTCGCGGCGCGGGCGACCCGCGACCAAGCGTTCACCGCGCTGGACCTCTACGCGAAGTACGACCGAGGAGTCAACGTCCTCGTCCTCGACGTGGACGAGACCCTGCGCTCGGCGGGCGGCACCGACAACGAGATTCCCCGCGAGACCCTGCACCTCCTGACGGAGTTCCACGAGGAGGGCCTGCCCATCGTCGTCTGTACGGGCCAAACCTTAGAGAACGTCAAGGGGTTCCTGATTCAGGGGCTGGGCAACGAAATCGTCCACTCCGGGAACCTCTCGGTGGTCTACGAGGCCGGAACCGGGGTGTTCACGCCGGGCCACGGCGCGGACACCAAGCGCCTCCTCTACGACGACTTGGACCGCGACGTGCGCGCCATCTTCGACGCGGTGCGCTCGCGGATCCTCTCGGAAGCGCCCGAACGCCTGCGCCGGGGCTGTCACCTGCAGGGCAACGAGTTCAACGTCACGCTCAAGCCCAACTTCGAGACGGGGAGCGACGAGGCCCGCGAGGTCATCGACCGCGCGCTCGTCTACGAACTCGACCTGCTGGGTTCGGCAGTCGCCGAGGAGGTCGAACCGGAGACCGAGGAGGTCGGGGTGCTGGAATCCGGCGAAGGCGACGACGAGGAGGCGACCCCGGACGCCGACGCGGCGAGGGATTGGGCACGGGCCTACTACGCGGCCCAAGACCCCGAAATCCGGGGCGTCCTCGAAAGCGAGGGCGGGACGCCGGACTGCGATGCGGAGGACGTACCCGGCCCGATTCGGGAGACCTTCGAGCGCATCGACGTGGCCTACTACGAGGCCGACGCCGCCGAAATCGGGAGCCTCGAACTCAACAAGGTCGTGGGCGTCGAGTCGGCCTTCGACGTGCTGGGCATCGACGACCCCTTCGCGGCCGTAATGGGCGACAGCAAGAGCGACCTCCGGGTGATGGAGTGGGTCGCCGACGAGGAGGCCGGTATCGCGGCCGCGCCGGAACACTCCTCGCGGGACGTGCTGGACCACGTGATTCGGACCGACGAACTGGTGTTCGACCGCGGGAAGGCGGGCGACGTTCTGCGGACGATTTACGCGCTGAACCGACTGGCGAATTTGGGGTGAATTCGGTTCTCGATTCCGGTTTTCGGTTCCCGTTCTCGATTTCGTTCGTGCTTTCAGGTGTCAGCGATGTGGACCCGTCGTCGTGGAATGAGGGTGGAAGTTATCGAGAAGCTAGCTACTGCCGACAACAATCATACCGCAACCGCACCGCCCCGCAACCGCACCGTGACAGCCACGTCCTCCCCAACCGATTGCGCTTCTCGGTCGTTCCTCCCTGCGATGCTCATCCCTCGCGCGAGAAGGCGCGGCCACTGACGGGCCGCGCCCGCACGCGCCGAGGAGATAGGTGCAGTAGCCTCCCGCAGTTACGTGTCGGAAAATTCAGAGAAAGAGCGCCGGAGAGATGAGAAACGTGTTAGAGTCGCGTCCGGTCGGCTCAGACGTTCAGTCGGAACCGAACCGTGTCGCCGCTCTCCAGCGAGCTGTGAGTCGAGAGCGTCTCCGTCGAGTCGAACGTCTCGCGGACGACCACGGTGTCCGAGCGGAGGCGCTGGCCGTCGAGGACGCCCGCGCGGACCTGCGGGCCGTGCTGTTCCGCGAGTTCGTCCACCACGTCTGCGACCGTCGCGTCGTCGGGCACCGCCACGCGCGCCTCGTGGGTGCCGGTCCGGGCGACGAGGGTTCCGGTAAGTTTTACAGTGACGTTCATACACACACCCTGTAGCGCCACCGACTAAAAGTTTACTCAAACTCGAAAAAGTCCTGCCGAGATGCGACCGCTTAAGGACGCGGCCCTCGTCGCTTCGGACATGACGAACAACGCGCCCGAACCCGGCGCGGACGACCCGCTCGGCGTCCACGGCGTCGTCCCGCCGACCGTCACGGCGTTCCACGAGGACGAATCGGTCGATTACGAAGCGACTGCCGCCCACGCGCGATTCGTCGTGGACCGCGGCGCGCACGGGGTCTTCCCGCTGGGGACCAACGGCGAGTTTCCGCTGTTGAACGCCGACGAGCGCGACGGCGTGGTCGAAGCGGTCGTGGAGGAAATCGGCGACGACGCGCCGGTCATCGCGGGCGTCGGCGCGCCCAGCACGCGCCAGACCGTCGCGCACGCCGAACACGCCGAATCGGTCGGCGCGGACGGCGTGGTCGTCGTGACGCCGTACTACTATCCGGTGGACCACGACGCCGCGGTCGCCCACTACCGGCGCGTCGCCGAGGCGGTGGACCTCCCGGTGTACGTCTACCACATCCCGAGCAAGACGGGTAACTCGCTGTCGCTCGACACGCTCGACGCGCTCGCGGACATCGAGAATCTGGTCGGGCTGAAGGATTCGAGCAAGGACGTGCCGTGGCTCGGACAGGCCATCGACGCCCACCCCGAGTTGACCTTCCTCGCCGGGTCGGACTCCCTGCTCTTTCCCGGACTCGAAGTCGGCTGTGCGGGCATGGTCAGCGCGGTGGCCAACGCCTTCCCCGAGTTGGTCGTTGACCTCTACGAGGCCTACGACGAGGGCGACGAGGAGCGCGCCCGCGAGTTGCAGAGCGAGGTCTACGACGTGCGCGACGCCCTCAAGCGCGGCCCCTACATGGCTGGCGTCAAGACCGCGCTCGGCCTGCGCGATGTCGGCTTCGACCCCGGCCCGCTCCGGAGTCCCCTCCGGACGATGGACGACGAAGACGAGGATGCACTCCGCGACGACCTCGCCGACCTCGGCCTGCTCTGAGCGCCGCCCGTTTTCAATCGCCACCTCGGTTCCGTTCCGTTTCGCGTTCCGCTTTTCTGTTCTCCTAGAACGGTCGGAAGTTTTAACGTCACAGGGACCCTACAAGATTCGATGCGTCGGTCGGGTCGTGGCCCGCGGGCCGACGGCGGGAGGGGGTTCGCCGTAGCGAGGTCGGTCACGCCGCTCGCAGTCACGACTCCCCGACAGTTCAGTCATGCTCTCGAACTCCTCCGACCGCGGTCGCCTACACGCCGCGGTCACGAACCGCGACTGCCCGTCGTTCAACAAGCGGACGCTCCTCGGCGTCCAGTGCTGGCTCGTCGGTGCAATCGGGGCGTTGACGCCCGAGAACGTCCCGCTGGCCGCGTCGCTGGTCGCGGTCGGTGCGTCTCTCGTGTTCGGTCCGTCGTTGGCGCGTGGCCGGGCCACCGGAACCTCCAGATTTTTACTCTGGGCGGAGTAATTGATTTGCATGGTTCGAAACTACGAGTCGCTCCACGACCCGAACGCCGAGTACACGATGCGGGACCTCTCGGCGGAGACGATGGGCTGTGGCGGCCAGCGCGGCGAGGGACGCGACGTAGAGATTACCGACGTGCAGACGACGATGGTGGACGGCAACTTCCCGTGGACGCTCGTGAGAATCTACTCCGACGCCGGGGTCGTGGGGACCGGCGAGGCCTACTGGGGCGCGGGCGTGCCGGAACTCATCGAGCGGATGAAGCCGTTCGTCGTCGGCGAGAACCCGCTGGACATCGACCGCCTGTTCGAGCATCTCGTCCAGAAGATGTCCGGCGAAGGCTCCATCGAGGGCGTCACCGTCAGCGCCATCTCGGGCATCGAGGTCGCGCTCCACGACCTCGCGGGCAAGATTCTCGACGTGCCTGCCTACCAGCTTCTGGGCGGGAAGTACCGCGACCGAGTGCGCGTCTACTGCGACTGTCACGCTGGCGAGGAGGCCGACCCCGAGTCCAACGCCGACGAGGCCGAGCGCGTGGTCGAGGAGTTGGGCTACGACGCCCTGAAGTTCGACCTTGACGTGCCCTCGGGCCACGAGAAGGACCGCGCGAACCGCCACCTCCGGAACCCCGAAATCGGACACAAGGTAGACATCGTGGAGGCCGTCACCGAGCGCGTCGGCGACCGTGCGGACGTGGCCTTCGACTGCCACTGGACGTTCTCGGCGGGGAGCGCCAAGCGACTGGCCAGCGCGCTCGAAGAGTACGACATCTGGTGGCTCGAAGACCCCGTGCCGCCGGAGAACCACGACGTTCAGCGTGAAGTCACGCACTCGACCACCACGCCCATCGCGGCGGGCGAGAACGTCTATCGCAAGCACGGCCAGCGCCGCCTCATCGAGGAGCAGGCCGTGGACATGATAGCGCCGGACATGCCCAAGACCGGCGGCATGCGCGAGACCCGCAAAATCGCCGACCACGCCGACATGTACTACCTGCCGGTCGCGATGCACAACGTCTCCTCGCCGGTCGCCACGATGGCCTCGGCCCACGTCGGCACGGCCATCCCGAACTCGCTCGCGGTCGAGTACCACAGCTATCAGCTCGGCTGGTGGGAGGACCTCGTGGAGGAGGACGTAATCGAGGACGGCTACATCGAGATTCCCGAGGAGCCGGGTCTCGGCGTCACGCTGGACATGGATGTTGTCGAGGAGAACATGGTCGAAGGCGAGACGTTGTTCGACGAAGCTTAGGCCGCCGTCCAACTCGAAAATCTACGATTTTCGGTGTTTGACGAAGCGTAGCGAAGTCTAACCTCAGGGATTCGATCTGCTCCATCGCCGAGAGCGTTGATTACTCAGTCGTCATTGAGTATTTCGCCTTCGTTCAGCAGGTCGGCGTCGTGTTTTCGGGCACGTTCCGCGAACCCTTCAAGCATCTGAAATCGCACTTCCGTGGCGTCCCGTTGGTGTGTCTCCATCGGCCTATCCACCCGAGGAGAAATCTGAAACAGAGCATCAAAGTTCACGGCGAGCAGACTATACTGCTCCGGATTTTCGGAGCTCGGACTGTTTCCGGCACGTAGAAGTTTCATCAACCGTTCTCTTTGGACCCATTTGGATGCGCGCGGGCCGAGTTCAGTCTTAGAGGAATAGCCGGTCGCGGCGTTGTGGAGGTCCTTCATCAGGCTCGGGTCTCGATTCAGTTCCGAGAGGAGTCGCGGCCACTGGAGGCTAATGGCGACGAATTTCGCCAATTTCTGTATCGTCAACTCACCTTCGATGTACTGGTCGTCAGCCATCCAGTCGAACAGTCCATTGTTCCACGCGAAAATCGCTCGAAGTCGGAGGAGGTTGACGAACTTCTTCACCTTACGAGGGTTGTACTTCAGTGCCGGAGCAACAATTCCGACGACTTCTTTCAGAATCTCCGAGTCTTTGTTGAGGAGAACCTTCTCGGGAATATCCGTCTCGTCTGCGGTCGCTTCACCGAGTCCTTCCAGTCGGTTTGTCGACTGGCCGTCGTTTTCGCGCTCCAAGAGTAGTCGGTTCACGTCTTCCGGGGCGGGGCGAGGGACCAAGAACGGAATCTGGACGAATTTCTCCAAATATCGATATCCGAACGCGATGTCGCCCGAGGGCTCAAGATTCGTGTCTCGGTCATCGTTGAGTCGGGACATATCTAAGTACGGCAAGAGGCTCTCATGTTTGGCGCTGATTCCCGCCGCGACCTTCTCGCGGTCCATCCCGACCACGAACACTAAGCGCGGGTCGGTCGCTATCATTAGATTTATCGATTGCATCAACTCGGCGGCTTTCGGAATCTCACACCGATCGAGGTCGTCCACAAATACGTACACGCGCTGGTCGCCGATGTACGAGTCGAGGATACGCCGGAAGTCGGCGTGGAATTGTTCGATGAACGACACTCGTTCCTCGTACTCCGGTTTCTCGACGTACTTCCGGAGATCTGTCTCGATGGGATTGACGACCTGCTCGGTGATTCGAAGCCAGAGCGTAACGAGTCCTGCCAGCGAGAGCGCGACCCCACCGGTCCCGAGAACCGGCCCGACGACGTTCTTGACCGACCCGAGGGCGGGGACAGCTCGGAAGAGTGTGCTGAGAAGAGCAGGGCCAGCGGTCACGAGTACGACCGGCGTGAGGACGGTAACGACCGCGATAGCGACTCCGACCAGCCCTGCACGGATCATCTCTAAACATCCCATCTTCCAACGGAAGCGCCGCACAGACAGCTTGAGGTGTCCGAGCCACCGGCGGTAGAAGGGAATTTGCCCCGAAACCTCTCGAAAGAATTGGAGTGCGAATGCCGCCCACAGGGCATCTTCGCGTTCGTGTCGCCACGGATTGAATTGTACTGTCAGGTTGCCGTGCTCTCTGAGTCGCTCCTCCAACTGTAGCATGAACGATGACTTTCCCATTCCCCACTCGCCTTCGACCGAGAGCGTGAGTGGGGGGTCGGTGTCGTCGTGGGTAAGGAAGGCTTCGAGCGCGGTTACGTACGGGTCGAATCCCAACTCGTCGTCCGTCGTCGGTTGGTCTTTCATCGCGGGGGCGACGTTGGATTCGTCCGTCTCGTCGTCTGACCACGGATTGAACCGCTCGAATATCATCGATCGCTATATCCCACTCCGAAACTAAATCATTTCTGAAATTTTTAAAGTTGATTTCTCCTATTCGGCCGTTCACTCGTTGCTATCCCTCGGTCTTCACTAAGCCTGAGTTCAATCTCTTTCCTAAAGAGAGACCGCCGCATCGGCTTTCAATCGTCAAGGCGGTCGTGAACTTCCGAGAAGTAGGAGATAAAAGAAAGACGCAGATTCGGAACACGATTTCTGGTCCGGATACCGGTGGAGTGACCGTTTCTCTCGTGGGGGCCGTCAGTACGAGTGCAAATGCGATACACGTCGCACGAAAAATACTCGTAGTCAGCCAACGCCGATAAGAGGCACGGCTACTTCCGGAGGACGCTCGTCGTGAGTACCGAAGCCAGCGATTCCACCGCCGTCCCGTGGAGTTCGTCCACGGTCAGAGTCGTCTTCGCGGCGACCGCGCTCGCACCGCTTGGCGTCCCGCTGCTCAGCCCCGCGCTCCCGGTCGTCCGCGAGGAGTTCGCGCTCACGGACGCGACGACCAGTCTCCTCGTCTCCGTGTACTTCCTGACGGGCATCGTCCTCTCGCCGTTCATCGGCCTGCTCGCCGACCGAATCGGGCGCAAGCGCGTCCTCGTCCCCTCGCTGGTCGTCTTCAGCCTCGCTGGCGGCGCAATCGCACTCGCGCCGCCGTTCCGGGTCGTTCTCGCGGTCCGACTCGTGCAGGGCACCGCGGCGGCGGGCATCTTCGTGACCACCGTGACGCTCGTCGGCGACGCCTTCGAGGGCGTCCAGCGCAACGCCGTTCTCGGGGTCAACACCGCGGTTCTCGCGTCCGGCGCGGCGGTCTCCCCGTTACTCGGAGGGTATCTGGTCACCATCTCGTGGAACGCGCCGTTCGCCGCGTACCTCCTCGGACTTCCCGTCGCGCTGTTCGCGTGGGTCGCGCTCGAGGAGACCGCCGTCGAGGAGACCCCGACGAGACGCGGCGCGACCTACCTCCGTGCGGCGGCCAGCAATCTCGCGCGCCGGGCCGCCGTCGTGCCCTACGCGACGGCGCTCGTGACCGAGGTTCTGCTGTTCGGCACGATAATCACCGCGATGCCGTTCCTGCTGGTCGGGACCTACGGCGTCTCGCCCGTCTTCGTCGGCGGCGTCGTCACCGTCGCGGAAGCCGTCTCGGCCGCCGTCGCCGCGGCGAACGGCCGCATCGCTACCTCGTTGTCCGACGAGCGCATCGTCGCGGTCGGCTACGCCTGCTACGGGGTCGGCCTGCTGGTCGCGTGGTGGGCCGCCACGCTTCCGGTACTGGTCGCTGGTGTCGTCGTCTTCGGCGCTGGCGTCGGCCTGACGATGCCCTCGGTGGACGCGCTGTTGAGCGACCTCGTGAGCGCGGAGTACCGCGCCGGAGCCTTGAGCCTCCGCAACAGCGTCACCTTCCTCGGGCGCGCGGTCGGGCCGATTCTGTTCGCCGGAGTCGCGGTCGAGACGGGGTATCGGCCGCTCCTGCTCGCGGCGGGCGTGGTCGGGTTCGCGGGCGTCGCGGCGACGCTCGTCCTGTCCGGCAGTTAGACCAGCGCAGGGTCCACCGTTCGACCGACCCACAGGAGACTCCCGACCAGCAGGACCACCGCGAGGGGAATCAGCCACTGGAAGACGGTCAGCGCCGCGCTCGACGCCTGAATCCCGAAGATGACGAGGACGAGCGGTCCACAGCACGCCGCGCCCGACAACAGCGCCGGAACTCCCGCGAGGAGGCCCGACGACGAGGCGATGCCGCAGGCCGTCGGCTGTCGCCACGCGAGATACGTCACCGCGAGGTTCACCCCGACGAGAAGCGCGATTCCCAACCCGAGGAGGGTGTTCAGCGAGAACAGATACGTGCCGACGCCGAACTCCACGAGCGCGACCGGTTCGAAGGAGAGGGCGCTATTGGCTGGCCGGAAGAAGCGTTCGAGCGGGTTCTCGGCGACGAGTATTCCGACCTCGCCGCTCCCGTCGAACGCGAGGAGGTCGCCCAACCAGAGATACACCACGAGGTAGAGCGCCGTCGCGCCCGCGAACACCGCGAACCCGTCGCGCCGCCCGAGCGCCGCCCGGACCGCGAATCCAGTTCGGGAGACGGTTCGGCCGACCGGGCCGCGCGAGTGCGTTTCGGTCGCCACTACTGGACGACCTCCGTACTCGGGTAGAACCCCGACCACGCGAACCACATCGCGTCGAAGGCGTACGTCCGGTCGAGTGGGAGGTCCGCGGGGTCGTAGCTCCTGCCGTCCGACGAAACTGCCTGCCCGTCCGCGTAGTCGAACGACCGGTCTTCGGGGTTCCGATAGACGTAGCCCGTGTCGAGCCTCGGGTCGTAGACCGCGAGGGACGCGGCGTCGCCGACCGACGCCGACAGCAGTTTCGCCGCTCGGAGCGCGGGCTTCTCGAAGGCGAGCCGCGATTCTTCCCCCGGAAGCCGCGCGCCGAGGACGACCCGCTTGTTCGGCAGGCGGTCGTCGCGCCGGAGCGGCGGGAACAGCGTCGAGTCTCGGACGTAGTATCCCGACGGATTCGGGACGTACGAGCCGTAGGGGTCCTGTCCGTAGTTGCGGACGTAGCCGGTCTCCGTCGAGAGGACCCGCGTCTCCGGATGGGCCGCCTGCCACCGCTTCCACGTGGTCCAGACGAGTCGGAACTCCCGTAGCGACCGACCCTCGAACTCGCCGGAAATCGCGGTGCCGAGGACCTGTGGCCACCGACTGTCGGTCGCCCGGTCGTACATCACGAGGTTGTTGTTCACCAGTTTGCCCGACACGCCGAAGGTGGTCTCGCCCCGTTGGAACCCCATCGCGGTCCCGGTCAGCGGGCAGTAGGTCACGGCGACCGGTTCGCCGCCCACTACGTCGTTCGTTATCTCGTGCTGGACCAGAATCTTCTGGGGGTAGGCTTTCACCTCGCCGTTGCGGACGAGACCGAACACCACGTCCTCGGGTCGCAGCTCCGAGTCCGCTTCTCCGGCGTCCCGGAACTTCGGTTCGTCTATCGACGGGATGCCGTCCTTCGGCGGGCCGCCCGACAGGACCTCCTCGCGGAGCGCGGCGAAGTCGTACTCGACGGGGAGCGCCGACGCGCGGAGCGGAACGCCATCCACGCGCTCGCCGGACGCGGTGGTCGATTGCTCCGCGCGGCCCTCGTTCTCCTCGGCTCCTCCCTCCCCGCCTTCGCTCTCCCCCTCGACTCCCTCCGCGGTGAGTCCCCCGATACACCCCGATAGCCCGGTCAGCGCGACGCCCGCCGCGGCTACGAACCGCCGTCTCGAAGTCCGTTCCATGCCGGTCGGTAGCCCTTGTAGAACGTTAACGCTTCTACGGCTGTGTCGTCGGACTGCACACCCGCCGGTCCGGTCGCGGAAACGGACTCATCTCAGACAGTAGTAATTGTAATTTCCGGCGGGTAGCGTCCGTTCCGCGCCGGTTCGCAGAGACCCTCGCGCCTGTGGTGTCCTCGCGCCTGTGGTGTCCTCGTACCTGTGGTGTCCTCGCGCCTGCGGCGTCCTCACTCCGCGGAGACGATTGCCGACTGGAGTTCGCCGACCGCGGCGATGACCGTCTTCCGGTCGTCTTCGGACACGTCGAACTCGGCCAGCGCCTCGTCGAGGTGGTGGGCGACGATTTTGAAGTCGCGGGCGTCGATTCCGAGGTGGTCGTGAGCGGTTTCGAGGTCCCGGCCGTCGTACTCGACCGGCCCGCCAGCCACCGACGAGAGGAACTGGGTCTGGTGGGCGCGGAGCGCCGACACGTCGGTCTCCTCGAAGTAGTGTTCGACTCGCTCGTCGCCGAGGACGCGATCGTAAAACGAGTCCACGACGGCCGCTATCGCGTCTTCGCCGCCGAGGCGGTCGTAGAGGGTCCCGGACATCTGTCCGTAGCCAGACATGGACTCGCCTTCAATTTATTGGCCGATAGGTGTCATATTTTCGGCTCTCGGGCTTCTGAACCGACTACCATCGGTCGAATTTCCGGTCCGAGGAGTAATGTTTTATGCTATGCACGGTATCGCCTAACTAACGAGTATGATGTCATGAAGACCGGGATTCTCATCGTGGACGACTCGGAGTTCATGCGCCAGCGGGTCAAGAGCGCGCTGGCCGACGACCGGTACCGAATCGTCGCCGAAGCGCCCAACGGCGCGTGGGCCATCCAGAAGTACAAGGAGAACGCCGACGAGGTGGACCTGATTCTGATGGACATCGTGATGCGGAAGGCCAACGGGCTGAAAGCGACCGCGGCCATCAAGAAACTGGACGACGACGTGCGGGTCATCATGTGTACCAGCGTCGGCCAGCGCCAGAAGATACAGTTGGCGGCGCGGGCCGGGGCGGACGCCTACATCACCAAACCCTTCGAAGACGAGGAGCTAACCGAAGCCATCGACGGGGTGGTGACGTGACGAGGCCCGCGGACGCCAGCCAGCGCCGTCGAGACTCCTCGCGGAGGTGCCGGGATGGCACCGACTGACGAGGCGTTCTTCCGCGAGGCCAAGTCCCAGATTCGCGCGCTGAACGACGGTCTGCTGGCGGTCGAGCGCGACGACGCCGCGGTCGCGGTCCCCGAACTCTTCCGGGTCGCCCACTCGCTGAAGGGGTCGTGTCACACGCACGGACTGGACGACGCCGGGGACCTCGCCCACGCCGTCGAGGACGTGCTGGACGCGCTCCGGGCGGGCGAGGTCGAACCCTCTCCCGACCTCGTGGACGCGGCGCTCGACGCCGTGGACCTACTGGAAGCGACGGTCCGGGCGGCCGCGGTCGGCGGGTCGGTCAACGGCGACGCGGACGCGACGCGGGCCGCGCTCCGGGAGGCGCTGGACGCCGCGCGCGCCGAGTCGCCCGGCGGGACGCCCGACGAAGGCTCCTCGGCGGACGCCTCCGAGGAGACCGCGGAGTCCGCGACGCCGGACGCCCCCGCGCCCGACCTCGCCGACCCCGACGAGTGGGACCCCGCGGACGACGACCTGAGCGACGACGTGGTCGCGGCGCTCGAAGAGACCACTGAGTTCGACGACTTGGACGCGCTCCTCGACGGGATGGACGCGCCTGACGACGACGACGAACTCGACGGCTGGGGGATGCTGGACGACGGCGGGGTGGACGGGGCGGAGGACCAAAATGCGCCGGACGGACCTCCCCCCGAACCGGCCGAGAGTCACCAATCTGCCGAGACCCACCGACCGACCGAGACGCCCGACGAACCCTCGTCGTTCTTCGAGGAGACCAAGGCGGCGGTCGAGGAGGACGACATCGAATCGCTACAGGCGGACATCGACGCGGTGGAGTTCGGCGAGTTCGACGACGAGGACGACTACACCATCGAGGAGTTGATGGCGCTCGAACCGGACGACGCCACCGACGACTCGTCGGTCGGGCCAGCGGACGAGGCGTCCGGCGCGGAAGCGGCGGCCGCCGACGACTCGGGAGTCAGCGACGACTCGGACGCTACGGGCGACTCCGATGGGAGCGACGACCCCGTGGACCTGCCGCCGGACCTCCTCGGACTCGACTCGGACGCGGCCGACGACTCCAACGAACAGAGCGCCGACCCGACCGCTGGCATCGAATCGGCCACCGAGACCGACCCGCTCGCTGGCGACGCGGCGGACGCGACCGAGACGGAGGGTATCGGCGATCCGCTCGGACTCGCGGACGCCGACCCGAGTGCCGACGACGCGCCGACCGACGAGACAGTTGGCAGTGACGAGACTACGGAAACCGACAGGACAGACGAGACTCACCGGACAGACGAGAGCGACGAGACCGAGGAGCCGACCGCCGACGAGTCCGGCGACGCAGGACGTTCCGAATCCGTACCCACCGAATCGGACGAAGCGGCCGACGAGGAGACCGAGACCAACACCTTCGTCTTCGGGACCGAGACCGAGGCGGACCCCGGAGCGACCGACGAACCGGCGACCGACGAACCGGAAACCGGCGACCGGACGGCAACCGACGACCCCGCGGACGCCGCATCCGGCGAGGTGTCCGTCGCTGATGGGGCGGACGACGAGTCGGTGCCGGACGCGGATTCGGTGCCGGACGCCGATTCGGTACCGGATGCTGATACGATACCGGACGACGGTGCGATACCGGACGACGGTGCGATACCGGACGACGGTTCGATACCGGACGCCGACTCGACGCCGGACGCCGACTCGATGCCCGAGACCGACCTCGGCGTGGACTTGGACGCCGACCTCGGCGCGGAGTTAGACGCCGACTTCGACGCGGACCTCGGCGACTCGGCCGGGGTCGCGGACGACGCGGCCGGAACCGGGATGGACGTGTCCGTGGACGACGAGATGGCCGCGTTCGAGTCGCGCTTCGGCGACCTCCTCGGCGAGGAGACCGACGACGAACCAGACGAGGGCGCGGTGTTCCGGTCGGCGGTGACGACCATCGAGGAGAGCCGCCTCGACGCCGAGCGGTTCCCGACCGGCGGGCGCTCCGACCGCGGGCGAGCGGGCGACGAGTTCGACCGCTTGCGGGCGATGACCGTGGACGTGGACACCGCCGACGAACTCCTGAACGTCGCCGAGGAGTTGTCGCTGACCCATCTCCGACTGGACGAGGCGGTCGGTCCCGACACCGACGACGCCATCCGCGAGGAGGTCTCGAACCTCCTGCGCGTGCTGACCGACTACCGCCGGACCGTGATGGACGTGCGACTCATGCCCCTCGAAACCGCCGTCGAGACGATTCCGCGGACGGTCCGGGACGTGGCGCGTTCGCAGGGCAAGGAGGTCGAACTGGCGGTCAGCGACGCCGACGTGGAACTCGACCGCTCCATCGTGGACCGCCTGCGCGACCCGCTGGTCCACCTCGCCAGAAACGCGGTGGACCACGGCATCGAGTCGCCCGACGAGCGCGAGGCGGCCGGGAAGCCCCGGACCGGCACGGTCGAGATTTCGGCCGAGCGCGTCGGCGACGAGGTGGTCGTGGAGTTGGCCGACGACGGCCGGGGCGTGGACCCCGAGGCGGTCCGCGAGCGGGCCGTCGAGAACGGCGTGGTCTCGGCGACCGAGGCCGAGCGACTGTCCGACGACGAGACCTACGACCTCCTCTTCGAACCGGGCTTCACGACCGCCGAGGAGGTGACCGACGTGAGCGGTCGCGGCGTCGGGATGGACGTGGTGAACCGGACCGTCGCGGACCTCAACGGCTCGGTTGCCGTCGAGAGCGAACCGGGCTACGGGACCACGGTCCGCCTTCGCGTACCCGTCTCCATCGCGCTCACCGAAGTCCTGTTCGTGGAGGTCGCGGGCCAGACGTTCGGGATTCCGATGGTTTCGGTCGAGCAGATTACCGCCGCGCCGCCGGTCGAGGAGAGCGAGGGCCGCGAGGTGGTCCGCCGGTCGAACCTCGAATTGGTGGGCGGACTGCCGGAGGGCGTCGAGGCCGACGACGCCTACCCGGTCCGGAGCCTCCGGAGCGCGCTCGGACTCGCCGAGACCGCCGGACTGGAGTCCGAAAGCGCCGTCCCGGACCCCCAAATCGTCTGGATTCGCCACGAGTCGGGCCGACTCGCGCTCCGGTGTGACCGCGTGGTCGCCTCCCAAGAGGTCGTGGTCCGGCCCTACGGCGACCTGTTGCGGGACGTGCCCGGCGTCAGCGGCGCGACGACGCTCGGCGACGGCGAGGCGGTCAACGTGCTGGACGTGGGAACGCTATGAAACTCGACGTGGACACCCTCGGCACGTTCTACGAGATGGCCCGCGAGGGGGCCGGACTGGCGGCGAACCGGCTGAGTTCGATGACCGACATTCCGGCGCGGGTCAACGTCACGCACCTCAACTTCACCCGCGACGCCTCCATCGCCCGCGACCTGACCGACACCGGGTGGGTCGGCATCCGGGTCGGTCTCTCGGACGGGTTCGGCGGGACCTCCCTGCTCCTGTTCGACCGGGAGAGCGCCTCTACCATCTCCTCGGCGGTCGTCGAGGACATTCCGACCGTCGAGGAGGGAACGCTACGGGACAGCACCCTGACCGAAATCGCCCAAATCATGAACAACGGGTTCGTGGACGGGTGGGCGAACGTGCTGGACGCGAACATCGACGTGTCGGCCCCGACCTACGTCGCCGCCGACCACCCCGACGAGTTTCTGGACGACGAGACGCTGGCGCTCGGCGGTCGGGAGAGTGGTGGGTCCGGCAGGTCCGGCGAGTCCGGCGGGTTCGGCAGGTCCAGCGAGTCCGGCGGGTTCGGCAGGTCCGGCGGGTCCGAGGCGGACGAGAGCGAGACGGAAGACGACCTCGCGGTCCTGTTCCGGAACAACCTCGAAGCGGTCGGCGAAGAACTGGCGTTCCGCCACTACCTCGTGCCCGACACCGAGACGGTCCAGCGTCTGTTTCGAGCGCGGACCGAGGAGCGCGCCATCGAGTTCGAGAAGTTGGTCGGGTTCGACCGCATCGCCCAGCGCGGCGCGGCGCAGGTGGCGGCCAACCTGACCCAGATGACCGGCATCGAGATGGACGTGGACATCCGGCGCATCAACTTCATCTCGCTCGACGCGATTCCGAGTGAGGTTTCGACCGAGCGGAAGGTCGGCGTCGCGTTCAGTTTCGCCGGGATGCCCAGCGGCTACCTCCTCTTTCTGTTCGGCGAGGAGTCCGCCCGGCGACTGGCGGGCCGGAGCGCGGAGACCGGGACCGCGCCGGGTCTCGGGGAGTTCGAGCGCGACGCGATTCAGGAACTGTCGAACGTGATGGCCAGCGGGATGCTCGACGGGTGGGCGAACCTGCTGGACACGACCATCGACCACTCGACGCCAGCCTACGCCCACGACATGGGCGCGGCGGTAGTGGACCCCCTCGTGGTCGGTCTCGGCGAGTCTCAGGAGTTCGCGTTCGTCTTCGACACCCGAATCGAGGCGGTCGATACCGAGGTGGACCTCGACATCTACGTGATTCCGGACGAGGAGGACCTCCGCGAGGCGCTCGGCGCGTTCGACATGGGCCGGGTGGCCGACACCCAACCCGAGGCCGACACCGACATCTCGGACGCCGAGATGGACTTGGAGTACTGGGAATCGCTCTGAGGGCGATAGCTCGACTCTCCGACTCGGCGCACGCTGACCTCGATTTTCCGACCCGGCGCGTGCGGGCGTCTGCGCGAACGGATGTGAGCGCATGGCTCGTCGGACGCGGTTTGTCCGACGGCGCGGCCTCCGGGCCGCGCCCACCGCGTGAGGGCTTAGCAACGCAGCGAAGTCTTCGGGAGCGAAGCGCCCGAAGGCTCGGGAGTCGCAGCCCGCGCAGCGAAGCGAGCAGGAACGTCTCCCGGTGCGAGTAGCGCAAGCGGTTGGGGAGGACGTGGCCTGCGGTTGCAGTGCTGTGCGGTGCTGGGCGGGAGACTCCTCTGTTCGAGCCTGACGCTAGCTTCTCGACACGTTCTCCAGTCGTCTTCTCCAGTCGTCTCCTTCGGTCGAATTCACCACCGACACACCCCCGGAAACCGCCGAAGTCTCCGATTCACGACCACGAACCCGACACATCCCGCGACGAGAACCGTAGATTCATCGCCCGAACGGCCAGAACAGTTATAGTATCAGTGTGACTCCGATTCGAACATGTATCAGCGTCGGAGGGGTCGGCCGAGCGTCCGAACCCGCCAGCGGGCGGCGGCTCCCGTCCAGCCGACCCGGCCCGCATCGCCTCGAAACCGACTCCTCGGGAAACGGTGGTGTCAGCTTTGCACGGTATCGTGCTGAAAGGACTCAAGGACTTCGTGACGACGGAGTACGACCGCGAGGCGTGGCACGCGATTCAGGACGCCGCCGGAGTCGGCGGGAAAGTCTACGTCCCCGTGACCGAGTACGACGACGCCGACGTGTTGAGTCTGGTCGATGCGGCCTCGGAAGCGACCGGCGAGGAGGTCCCGGCCCTCCTCGATTCGTTCGGGCAGTTTCTGGTCCCGGCGCTGGTCGAGACCTACGGCGTCCACGTCGGGAGCGACTGGACCGGCCTCGAACTGATAGCCAACGTCGAGACGTACATTCACGAGGCCCTGCGCGCCAAGCAACTCTCGACGTACACGCCGCCCGCACTCTCCGCGGAGTGGGTCGGCGACGAGACGGTGAAGGTCACGTACACCTCCGAGCGGGAACTCTGCCCGCTCGCCAAGGGCCTGCTGACCGGTATCGGCGACTACTACGACGAGGAGTTCGCCGTCGAGGAACCGACGTGTATGCGCGACGGCGACGACCGGTGCGAACTCCTCGTCAGCGGTCCGGGCGAGGCGTGACCCGACCGCCCGCCCGCGAACGCCCGTCTCCGCTCCCGGACTCCTCCACGAGAGGCCATCCATGCACGGCATCATCTTCAAATCGCTGAAAGACTTCGTGGTGCGCGACCACGGCCACGAGACGTGGGATACCGTCCGTCACGCGGCGGACCTCGACGGGCGGGTGTACCTGCCCATCGACACCTACGACGACGGCGAGTTGGTTCGACTCGTGGAGGCCATCGGCGACGAGACGGGGACCGCGATTCCCGACCTGCTGGAGGAGTTCGGCCGGTTCGCCGCGGGGCAACTCCTCGCCACCTACGGCAACGTCGTCGCCGACGACTGGACGACGCTGGACGTGGTGGCGAACGCCGAGGAGAACATTCACACCGTCCTTCGGGCGCACAACCCCGACCTCGACCCGCCGGAGTTGGACTGTCGCCGCGAGGAGACCGACGACGGCGAGCGGCAGGTGCGGGTGCGCTACCGGTCGCCGCGTCGCCTCTGCTTCGTGGCGAAGGGCATCGTCCGCGGCGTGGCCGACCACTACGACGAGGAGGTTCGGGTGGCCGAACCGACCTGCACGCACCGCGAGGGCAACCACTGCGAACTGGTCGTCTCCCGATAGGTCCGCGGTTCCGGAGCGCGGACGGCGCTTCCCGCTGGCGAAAATTCGGAGGTGAGAGCCGTCAATTGAATTTTCTTCTCTCCGATATTTTATAACCAATCGTTCATGTTGCGTGAAGATTTATTACGCCCTGCCGAATGGGTTTGCTCAATGTCTAACTTTCCGCGCGCACTCGTCCCTGCGTTCGTCAGGCGGCGGTACTCGCTGAAGTTCGGTCTGACGATGGTGCTGGTCGGCGCGGCCGCGGCCGGTTGCGTGTACGCGACCGGTCAGTTCGACCGGACTGTCGTCGGTGCGACACTCGGCGGCGCGCTCGTCGCGGGCGTCGTCGGAACGACCGTATCGTGGCGCGCGAGTCGGTCGCTCGACCGGCTCGTGGCTAGCGCCGACCGCCGGGCCGACGGCGAGGAGCCGACCTTCGAGTCGGCCCGCATCGACGCCGTGGGTCGGGTCGCCGACTCGATGGCCGACACCCACGAGACGCTCCTCGACCAGCACCGGGCCAGACTCGCCGCGGAGGACGAGGCCGCCCACGTCGAGCAGAAGGCCGACGAGTACGGCGAGGTCATGCGTCGGTGCGCCGACGGCAATCTGGACGAGCGCATGGACCCCAGTTCCGAGAGCGAGGCGATGAACCGCGTCGCCACCGAGTTCAACGAGATGATTTCGGAGTTCGAGGAGACCGTGGACAACCTGACCCGGTTCGCCAACGAGGTGGCGACCTACAGCCAAGAGGTCACGCTGAGTACCGAGGAGGTCAGCGACGGGAGTTCCCGCGTCGTGGAGTCGCTCCGGGACATCTCCGCGGACGCCGAGGCTCAGACCGACGACCTGCGGGCCGCGACCGACCAGATGAACCGCCTCTCGACCGCGGTGCAGGAAGTCGCGGCCTCGACCGACGAAGTGGCCTCCATCGCCGAGCGAACCGCCGAGACGGGACGGGAGGGCCGCGCGGCCGCGACCGACGCCGTGGAGGGGATGAACGACATCGAGAGCGAGTCCGAGGACACGGTGGAGGCCATCGAGAGCCTCGAAGCCGAGGTCCAGCAGGTGGACGAACTCATCGACTTCATCTCCGAAATCGCCGAGCAGACCAACATGCTCGCGCTGAACGCCCACATCGAGGCCTCGCGGGCTGGCGAGCAGGGCGCGGGTTTCGCGGCCGTGGCGAACGAAATCAAGGACCTCGCCGAGCGCACCAAGGAGGCGGCCGCCGACATCGAACAGCGTCTGAACGGGATTCGGGACCAGACCGACCGGACCGTGGACGAGGTTCGGGACACCAGCGAGCGCATCGCCCAGCAGACCGACTCGGTGGAGAACGCCGCCGAGGCGCTCGCGGACATCGCGGGCTACGCCCAAGAGACCAACGCTGGCGTCCAAGAGATTTCGGACGCGACCCGAGAGCAGGCCGACTCCACGAAGGAAGCCCTCGATATGGTCGAGGAGGCCGCGGCGGTCAGCGAGGGCATCACCGACGAGGCGACGACGGTCGCCGCCTCCGCCGAATCCCAGACGATGGCGCTCTCGCAGGTTTCCGAGAGCGCGAGCGACCTCGCCGCGCAGGCGACCCAACTCAGCAACGCGCTCGACTCGTTCGACACCGACGAGGCGAGCGAGGCGGCGTCGCCGTCTCGGAGCGACGAGGGCGGCGGCGCGGGCGAGACGGGCGACATCCCGGACGGTGACCCTCCGGACGGCGACACCGTTCCGGACCCCGCGGACGGCGAGACGCCGGACGCCGCCCACCCCGACGAGCGCGACACCGACTCCGTGGCGGTCTCCTCGACCGCCCCCGAGCGCGACGAGTCCGACCCACCGGTCGGCGACGGCGACGCGGAGCCGCCGACCGACGAGGAGGACCCGGACCCGCTGGCCGACGACGCCGAGACCGACCCGCTGGCCGACGACGCCGAGACCGACCCGCTGGCCGCCGGAGACGAGGAGGTCTGACCGATGTCCGGCGAGAGTCGAGCGGCGGCCGCCGACCCGACCGAGAACAGACGCGAGTGGGTCGAGTTCGTCCGGTTCCCGCTCGGAGACCACGCCTACGGGCTGGAACTCGGCCGCGTCGAGCGAATCGTCGCCGACCCCGACGTGACGCCCGTGCCCCAGACCGGCCCCGCAATCGCTGGCGTGACCAACCTCGGGAGCGAACTCCCGGTCGTCGTGGACGCCCGCGCCCTCCTCGGGCTGACGGCGCGGCCGGACGACGCGGAGACGACGCTCGTCGTGCTGGACCGCGGCGACGCCCGGCCGACCGGCCTGCTGGTCGAGGAGGTGGCGGGCATCGACGCCCACCACGTCGATACCGTCCGAGCGCCCCACGAGGCGGCGTGGGACCCGCCGGTCGGTCGGCGGTGGTTCCGGGCCGTGATCGAGGACTCGGAGCGCGCCGACCGACCGGTCGGGGTGCTGGATTTGGACGTGCTGGTGGACAACGCGAGGGACCAGTCGTGACGCCGGAGAACGGCGACGCCGCGCGAGCGAGCGACGGCGAGCGGACCGACGACCGCGAACGCGGGACCGGAACGGTCGGAGCGGAATCGACCGGCGAACCGGACGCGACCGACGAGGCGGACTCGACCGCCGGACCGGACTCGTCCGCTCGCGGCGGAGGCTCCTCGCTCCCGCTGAAGACGCTCGCGGTGCTGAACTGGCTGGGCGACGAGGGCGTGCGCGGCGTCGAATCGCGGCTCAACGACGTACTCGACGACGACCTCGACGTGACGACCGAGCAGGTCAAAATCGGCTACGCCGAACAGGGCACCGTGGCCTCGCAGTTCCGGGCCGAGGAGCGCGCCGGGGCGCGCGTCCTGTTGAGCGAACCGCTCGTCGGGAACGTGCTGGTCGTGTTCCCGATGGAGAGCGCGAACAAGGCCGCGGCGCTGATGCTCCGGCGCGCGGTCGAAGACCTCTCGGCCGTCTCGACGGAGATGGGACGGGACGCGCTGACCGAACTCTGCAACATGATGGCCAACGGGTTCGTGGACGAGTGGGCGACGCTGTTCGAGACGACCATCGACACCGGGTCGCCGGTCGCGGTCCAAGACCCCGAGAAGACGCTGGTCTCGCGCATCCTCAAGCAGTACGACGTGGGGCTGTTCATCCGGTCGCGGCTCCGGATTCCCCGTCACGACGTGGACGCGACCGTCTACGTGTTCCCCGGTAGAGCGGAGTTCCTGACGAAGCTCTCGGCGGTGGACCTCGGGGTGATAGCGTGAAGACCTACGAGACGACCCCCGACGACCCCGACCGCGAGCGCCGGATGGTCGGCGTCTCGGAGTACGAGGTCGTCGCCGACGGTTCGACGCTGGTCGCCTACGGTCTCGGCGCGTGCGTCGGGTTGGCGGTCTACGACCCCGAGAGCGCGGTCGGCGGGTTGGCTCACGCGATGCTCCCGCGGCAGTCGGAGGGCGACGGCACCAGCGACGGCAAGTACGTGGACGCGGCGGTCGAGACGATGCTCCGCGAGGCGGTGTCGGCGGGCGCGAGTTTCGGTGCCGTGGAGGGGTACGTCGTCGGCGGGAGCGACCTGCTGGACCTCCGGGAACTCCCGCGCGAGGTCAGCGACGACAACGTGGCGACCGCCCGCGAGGAGTTCGCGGCCCTCGACGTGCCGGTCGCGGGCGCGGACGTGGGCGGCGGGCGCGGCCGGACCGTGGAGTTCGACACCGAGACGGGCCGCATCGCGGTCCTGACGGCCTACGACCCCGAACCGGTTCTCCTCCGGACGGGCGACGACGAGGATGGGGACGAGCCGTAGACATGTTTTAGTTGCTTTAGAATATATCTAGATTTCTCTCGCATAACTCCGTGTTTACGTCCGATGGCGCGTGGCCAGTCGGCCGCGCCGCGGCCGACCGGCCGGACGCCCGGTGAAACGGACCGCCAGCGAATGCTCAGCCGAACCGGAGCTTACGATTCGAGAAATCACGACTTCACCCGAATCCGAGAAGTAAACGACGCCTCTTTACCGCACCGAGTGCCAAACACCCCCATGACCCAATCCGACGACGACCTGTTGATGACGCCCGGTCCGACCGCCGTCCCGCCGGACGTGCTGGACGCGATGGGGCGACCCCCGCTCAACCCCGACGTGCAGGCCGAGTTCGGCCCGTTCTACCGGGACCTCTGCGACGAACTCGGGCGGGTCTACGGCACCGACGACGACGTGGTGGTCCTCAGCGGCGAGGGCATCCTTGGATTGGAGACCGCCGTCGCGTCGCTGGTCGAGGAGACCGACGACGTACTCTGTCTGGCCAACGGCATCTACGGCGAGGGGTTCGCGGACTTCGTGGAGACCCACGGCGGCGACTCGCTACTCCACGACGCGCCCTTCGAGTCGGGATTCGACGTGGAGGCGGTCAAAGAGACCGTCGAGAGCAACGACTTCGCCGCCGCGACGATGGTCCACTGCGAGACGCCGACCGGCGTGCTGAACGACTTCGAGGAGATACTGGCGGTCTTGCAGGACGCGGGCGTCCTGACGATAGTCGATGCGGTCTCGTCGCTCGGGGGGACGCCGGTCCCGACCGAGAACATCGACGTGTGCCTCGGGGCCTCCCAGAAGTGCTTCAGTTCGCCCGCGGGCCTGACTACCCTCTCGGTCAGCGACGCGGCGTGGACGAAAGTCGAGGAGACCGAGCAAGACAGCTTCTACACCAGCCTCGAACCGTGGCGCGGCGTGGAGATTCCCGACGACGACGCGCCCCACCTCCCCTACACCCACGCCGTCTCGAACCTCTACGCGCTGGAAGCCTCGCTGGACCGACTGCTGGACGAGGGGCTGGAATCGGTGTACGACCGCCACGAGGAGGTCGCCGCGCAGTGCCGCGAGCGCGGCCGGGACCTCGGTCTCGAACCGTTCGCCGGGGACGACGCGCGCTGCTCGCCGACCGTGACCGCGTTCCGGGTCGAGGAGTCCGCCAGCGACCTGCGAGCGCGCCTCGAATCGGACCACGGCGTCGTCCTCGCCACCGGCCTCGGCGACCTCGCGGACGACGTGCTTCGGGTCGGCCACATGGGTTACAACGCCGACCCCGAGCGCGTCGAGCGCACGATGGACGCGCTGGCGGCCCTCCTCGGGTGAGTTCGGCGACGCGAGCGCGTCGTCCGCACGGAAACGACTCCTCACCTGATGGCAGTCACCGGTTGCTCGAACAGCGCGCCGAGCAGTTTGTCCTCGGCCAGTCGGACGTGCTGGTGAAACGTCGCGTCGGCCACGCCGAGTGACTGGGCGACTTCTTGGGCGCTGCTCTCGCGGGGCCACTCGAAGAACCCGGCGAAGTAGGCGGTCTCCAGCGCGGTCCGCTGGCGGTCGGTGAGTTCGTCGGTCAGCACCTCGTCGAGTCGCCGGAGCGAGTCGTCGGACCGCGAGACCTGCCGCCGGGTCACGACCTCGACGGTGGGGTAGGCGTCTCGGACGCGCTCGACCACGTTCCGCACCTCGACGGTCGGCGGGAAGTGTAAGGTCATCCGATAGTCGCCGTCCTCGACGGTCGCGCTCTCGATGTACCCGCCGCTGGACGCGACCGTCGAGATGACCGGCGGTTCCGAGAGGCGGACCTCGAAGGTGGTCGTGCCGAACTGCTCGCGCAGGACCGACACGTCGGTCCAGTGGGACAACTTCTCGGGGAGCGCGGTCAGCAACTCCATCGCGTCGCCGGTCGCGGTGCCGTACTCGATGTACTCGTCGTCGCCGACCGGGACCGCCCGGTCGAACGAGATTGTGCCCTCGCTCTCGGAGACGCCGACCGCCTCGAACACGTCCCGGATGCGAAACTCCAACTCGACCACCTCGTCGCTGGTCAACGCCTGCTTGCGCTCGATGGCGGCGATGGCGTGGCCGACGACCTCGCCGAGTTGCCGGACCACGCGGCGCTCCTCGCCGTCGAACGCGCCGACTCGACCGGAATAGACGTTCAGCACGCCGTACAGCGACTCCTCGTGGACGACCGGAATCGCGGCCGACGACCGGAAGCCGTGGGCGCGGGCGTGGTCGCGCCACTCGTCGTAGTCGGAGTCCTCGAACACGTCGTCCGTCACCTGTATCTCCTCGGTTTGGACCGCTCGACCGGTGGGTCCCCGCGACGCGTCGTCGTCGGGATTCACCGAAATCTCGATGTCGTCGAGATACCCCTCGACGCCCGCCTCGGCGGCGAGTTCGACGGTCTGGGTGTGGGTGTCCACCACGCCGAACCACGCGAACTCGTAGGACTCGGCGGCCGCGAGCCGGTCGCAGACGACCTGCTGGACCTGCTCGCGGGTGGACTGCTGGACCAGCGCCTCGTTGATGTCGCGGACGACCGCGTTGAGGTTGTTGAGCGCGGTCAACTGCTCGCGGTGGCGCACGAGTTCCGCCTCGCGGGCCACGCGGTCGTAGGCCGCCTCGGCGTTCGCGGCCAGCAGTTCGACCAACTGGCGCGTCCGATGGTCGAACTCGCCGGGTTCGCGCGACCCGACGACGAGGAGACCGTGGTCGCCCATCGGGACGAACGACCCGGCCCGCATCTCGGTGTCCTCGGGGTCAACGTGCAGGTTCGGCACCGCCACGATGTCGTCGTGGTGGACCGGGTCGCCGCCGCCGAACGCGCTTCCGGTGATACTGCTGTCGTCGGCCGGAACCGCGGGGAACTCCTCGCGCATGAACTCCGCTTCGACCGACCGCTCGGCGGGCCGGAGTCGCTCGGCGTCGGCGTCGTGGCGGTAGACGATGACCCCCGGCAGGTCCAAGACTTCGGTGGCGGCGGCCACGACGACTTCGCCGACCTCCTCGGGCGATTCCGCCCCGAGGAGGTCCCGAGTGGAGTCGTGGAGCGACTTCAGGGTCTCCTCGAATCGCTTGCGGTCGGCCACGTCCCGGACCACGCCGGTCCGGGCGTAGCGGTCGTCGGGACCGTACGGCCCGAACCGACTCTCGACCGGAATCGCCTCGCCGCCCTTCGTCAGGAGGTCGAACTCCAAGGTCGCCCCTTCGCGGTCGCCCGCCGACACCGCCGCGCTCAACTCCTCGGCGGTCGCGTTGACCGGTTCGCCGTGGACCAGATCGCTGGGTTCGCCGAGCAACTCGTCGCGGTCGTACCCCGTCATGTCGAGGAATCGCTGGTTGGCCATCACGAACCGCTCGTCGGCGTCGAGGGCGTACACGCCGTCCCAGAGGGTCTCGACCACCGTCTCGTAGCGTTCGAGTTCCCGCTCGCGCTCGCGGCGCTCGCTCACGTCGCGCAGGACTCCGACCCGGCCGGTGCCGTCTTCGAGACCGTACGGGGCGAACCGGGCTTCGACGGGGACGCGTTCGCCCTCGCTCGTCCGAATTTCGGTCGTGACCTTCGCGCTCCGGGTCTCGCCATCGACCATGCGTTCGTGGGCGCGCTCGGCGGTCGTCATCGCCTCGTCGTCGGTGGCGAGCAGTTCGGCCGGTCGGCCGCGCAACTGCTCGCGGGAGTAGCCGGTTAGCTCCTCGTAGGCGGCGTTGACCGTCACGAAGCGCGACTCGTCGTCCAAGACGTAGACGCCGTCGTCTATCGTCTCCACGATGCGCTCGTACTGGACGAGTTCGCGCTCGCGGCGCTTGCGCTCGCGTCGGTCGGTACCGTCGGCCGAGTCGGCGGAATCGGCCGCGTCGGTGGCCGCGTCGTCGGTCGGGGCCGCCGCGTCGGGCGGCCGCCACCAGACCCGGCCGCGAGCGCCGACTTTCTTGGTTTCGAGGTCGCCGCGCTCGACGAGACGTTCGAGTCGGTTGTAGGCGGTCCGGCGAGAGCAGTCGAGTTCGTCCGCGACTTCGCTCGTCGTGTAGGGCATCGAAGGGGAGTCCGCGCAGTCGAAGACCGCGAGGGCGTCTGCAAGTGGGTCCGCGGCGTCCATGCTCGTCTCACAGACGCCCGAGGAGCATAAGTGATTCCGTCAACGGAAAGGGTCGATTCGGGCGGGGCGAGAAGCGACCCTCGGACCCTCCCGCGAGTCGGTCAGGCCTCCTCGATGGTGTCGATGACGCGCTGGGAGAGGTCCACGTCCGAGAGGTCACCCCGGTCGTGGGCCGCCAGCCACTCGCCGTCCGCGCGCCACGTCCCGCGGGGTTCCTCGTCGATGCTCGACACCTCCGCGCGCACGTCCAGCGGTTCCCACCCTTCGTCGAGGAGGTCGAGCAGTCGGTTGAGGACGCGACCGACCTCGCGGTGGGGTACCTCCTCGCCGGGCGAGGCCGTCTCGTAGGCGACGTGGAGGGTCCCGTCGTCGGTCGAGAGGTCCGTGACGTAGACGCCGTGGCTCATCAGTCGCTGTTCGAGTCGTTCGCGCAGGTCAGCGTCGTCCATATCGGGGGAGTGGAGCGCGAGGCGGAAAACGTCTCGCTACCAGAACCCCTGCGAGTCCCGCGGTGCCACGCAGGAACAGGTCACGGTCGGGTCGAGAACGTCGTCTACCGGCAGTGATTCGCCGCACTCGGTACAGATGATTGTCGTGCCCTCGTCGCGCCGGTAGCGGCGCAACACGTGGGCCCCCACGACGGCTCCGGCGGCGAGGCCGACCGCCCCCGCCAACGCCTTGTCTACGAACGCAGTCTCGCGTGCCATGCGCTCCCGAGGTTGGCCCACAGACTTAAACCCATTGACGCCCGGAAACCAACAGAATCCCGTCGTGTAATTTAACGTAGTATTTCACCGCCGACGGCGGTAGCGGACCGCACGGACGACCCGGCGGGCGACCGCGCCGACGAGCGCGCAGGGCGGGCGACCGCGCCGACGAGCGCGCGGAGCGAGCGTCCGTGCCACGTGGTATCGCTTATCTCTCGGCGACCGACAGACGCTACAATTAAAGGGCCAGTCCCAACAGATACGCACACATGGTAGGGTTCCTGAACTTCGTCATCGGCTTCGTCGTGAGCCTCCTCGTCGGAGCGTTCGGCATCTACGTCGGCGCGCGCGTCATCGCCGACCGAGACGACTACGAGTACGCCATCCTGACCGCGCTGGTCGGCGCGTTCGTCTGGTGGCTGGTCGCCGGACTGTTCAGTCTCGTCCCCATCGTCGGCGGACTCGTCGGCTCGGTTCTGGGCCTGCTGGCGTGGGTGTACGTCATCAACGCGCGCTACCCCGGCGGCTGGGGAAGCGCAATCGGCATCGCGCTGGTGGCCTACGTCACCGTCTGGGTCGTGTTGGTCCTGCTCAACACCGTGGACCTCCTCGCGTCCGGCGCGCTCGGCGTCCCCGGACTGTAGTTCGCTCCGTACTGCCAGCTACTTTTCGTACCCCAGTTCCTCGCCCACGAGGTCCGCGGCGTTGCGTATCGCTCCGACCGACGAGAGGTAGCCAGCGCCGACGGTGGTCTTGAGGGCTTTCGCGGCCTTCCCCGTGAGAACGGTCGGTCCGACCTGCGCCACCGCGCCGTCGCCGATGGAGACCAGCCACCCCGGCGAGTCGAACGCGAAGGGGTCGAGTCGCGGCTCGAACATGTCCCCGCCCTCGCGGTCGTACTCCACGAGACTGGCGATGTTGCCCGCCACGGCGCGGGCCTCCCGGACTGCGGCCTGCGCGCTCGCGGGGACCGGTTCGCCGTCGGCGTCCACGACGCGGGCGGCGTCGCCCACGACGAAGGTGCCGTCACCGAGTCGGAGCGTGTTTTTCACCTGCGGGCGCTCGCCGCCGAGCGCGTCCGGGCCGCGGATGCCGCCGGTCCAGACGAACTGGTCGTAGTCCAACTTCTCGCCGGTTTCGAGTTCGATGGCGTCGTCGTCCGCCGACGAGACCGCGGTCCCGGTCCGAATCTCCACGTCGCGGGCCGCCAACTGCTCGCGGACCGCCGACTGGAAGTTCGCGGGGAACGCGGGCGCGACCTCGTCCAACTGTTCGAGGAGGGTGACGGTGACCGACTCCCGCTCGCCTTCCTCGCGGGCGAAGGCGGCCAACTCGCCCGCGACTTGGACCCCCGAGAGGCCCGCGCCGCCGACGACGACGCGGCTCGGCTCCTCGGGTCGCCCCGCGTCGAGCGCGTCGAGGAAGTCCGCGCGAATCCGGTCGGCGTCGTCCAGCGTCTTCAGCGGCGTGGCGCGCTCCTCGACGCCCGGCAGGCCGTAGAAGGCGGTCTCGGCCCCGAGACACACCCCGGCGTAGTCGTACTCGATGGTCGCGCCGGAATCGAGCGAGACGACGTTCGCGTCGGGGTCCACGTCGGTCACTTCGGCCTGCCGGACCTCCGCGCGGTCCAGCACGTCGCCCAACTCGACCACGATGTCGTCGGCGAGCGAGGGCCGCCGAATCGCGCGGTGGACCTCGTGCTGGACGAGGTGGCGGCCGGTCTTCTCCACGACCAGAATTTCCACGTCGTCGGGGACGGTGCGCTCTAACTTTCGGGCGAGAGTCAGTCCGGCGTAGCCAGCGCCGAGGACAGCGAGTCGCATACTGGCGGAGCTTCGGAGCGAGGAGGCTTAGAAGTAGGGTTAGAACAGCGCCTCGCTCTCGTCCAAAATTTGGGCCGGGCCGCCGACCTCCCAGACCATCGTCTCGACGCCGTGGGACTCTGTCCCACGAGCCTCCGAGGTGGTCTCGGAGACGCCACAGTCGGCGACGACCTCCTCGACGCGCTCGACGTACTCGTCGGTCGTGTTGACGTAGACGCTCGCGCCCGTGTCCGTCGAGAAGTAGACCGGGACGCCCTCCTCGCGGAGTTGCCGGACCGCGTTGAAGATGGCGATGGTCTCGGGCTTCCAGTAGACCCACCCGGAGGGGCCGGTCATCGTCGTCGCGGCCAGCGACAGCGAGTCGTGTTCGGCCGTCTCGAAGACGCGCTCGAAGTCGCCCTCGCGGAGCGCGTCGCGCACCTCGGCCAACTGGTCGTGGATGTGGGCGAGTCGCGCCTCGAACATGTGGCTGTCGGCGGCCTCGCGGTGGGCGTGTTCGGTCTCCTTGTACGCCGGGACCAGTCCCGCGACGATGCGCAGGTCGTCTTCGAGGGGACTGTCGAGTCGTTCGGAACGACAGTCCTCGTCGTTGAGTCCGGCGTGGAGGTCCGAGAACCCGCCGGTCACGGCGCGCGCCGCCGACGAGGAGCCCCGTCGCGCGATGGTCGAGACCTCGGGCCGGGAGGCGTCGAGGTCCGCGGCCTCGGCCAGCGCCATCGCCGCGGCGGCGAAGCCGGACGACGACGAGCCGAGACCGACGTTCGAGGGGAAGGAGTTCTCGCTCTCCAGTCGGACCGGGTACTCGGCGTGGTCGGCGTCGGCCCGCGCTCGGACCTCCGCGAGGACCGTCGCCACGCGGTCGGCCTCGTGGGCCTCTAGCTCCTCGCCGCCGACGACGAAGGTGTCCGAATCGAGGTCGGGGTCGAACTCGACGGTGGTCTTGGTGTGGCTCGGCGCGGTGCAGACGCTGATGGAGTCGTGGTAGGGGAGGCGCAACTCCTCGTCGCGCATCCCGTGGTACTTGACGAGTCCTTGGATGGGGTGGGCTTTCGCGGTCGCCTTCATGTGTTGACGGGGGCGGTTCTGGTGGTTAAAACTCTCGGTACTCCGATACTGGTTTCGAGTCGTTGAGATTCGGTGCGTAAGTGACAGCGAGAGGCTAGTTGCTTCCGCAAGTCCGAAATGACTCTCGAAGGTGAGACGGAGCGAGTTACTGCCGACAAACAGGAGCGCCGCGACCGCACCGCTCCGCCCCGCACCGCCCCGCACCGCCTCGCACCGCGTCAGCCTCACGCCTCCCCAGCCTCCTCGCTTCGTTCCCTTCGGTCACTCGCTCGTCCCTTACGCGGAAGGGCGCGGCGCACGTGCGCCGCGCCCGCACGCGCCGAATCGAAAAACGAAGACCGTATGAGTCGAATCCTCCATCTTACACCGACCCGGTAGCGAACCATTCAAACCACGTCGCTCCTACCAGAATCGTATGGGAGAGCCACTCGACACCCGCGAAGCGCAGGCCGAGGAGGTCGTGGACCGCCTCTACGACGAGTACCCCGACACCACCATCTCGCTCGATTTCTCGAACCGCCTCGAACTCCTCATCGCGGTCATGCTCTCGGCGCAGTGTACCGACGAGCGCGTGAACGAGGAGACCGCCCACCTCTTCGAGAAGTACGAGACCGTCGAGGACTACGCGAACGCGGACGTGGACGAACTCTCGGAGGACATTGGCTCCATCACGTACCACAACAGCAAGGCCGACTACATCGTCTCGTCGGCCCAAACGATGATCGACGAGTACGGCGGCGAGGTCCCCGACGAGATGGACGACCTGACCGAACTGAAAGGCGTCGGGCGCAAGACCGCCAACGTCGTCCTCCAGCACGGCCACGACATCGTGGAGGGAATCGTGGTGGACACGCACGTCCAGCGTCTCACGCGGCGACTCGGCATCACCGAGGAGGAACGTCCGGAGGCCATCGAACAGGACCTGATGGGCATCGTCCCCGAGGAGGACTGGCAACAGTTCACCCACCTCTGCATCAGTCACGGCCGGGCGACCTGCACCGCGCGCAACCCCGACTGCGGGGACTGCGTACTGGAGGACATCTGTCCCTCCTCGAAACTCGACCGCGACGTGGACCTCGCCAGCGGCGAGATGTGGAACTGACCGCCCGGCGAGTTCTTTTCACCAGCGAGCTTTCGGTTCCGCAGAATTGATTACCCTCGCCGCTGGCGCTGAACCATGACGATAGACGAGACGGCGTCGATAGCGAACTCGACGCTCGGCGAGGTCGAGATACGCGAGTACGTCACTGTTCACGACTCCGAACTCGCCGACGGCGTGCAGGTCTACGAGCGGACCTCCGTGAAGAAGTCGGTGGTGGATGGACCGACCGACATCAACGCGAACTGTTACGTCGAGAACGCGAAACTCGGCGAGGGCGTACAGGTCGGTCCGAACGCGTCCATCGTCGGCGTCACTCACGACCTGACCGACGCTGGCATGGAGTTCCAGAACGACACCTTCGAGGAGGTCACGGTAGAGGACGGCGCGTTCGTGGGGGCCGGTGCGGTCGTCCTACCCGGCGTCACGGTGGGCGAAAACGCCGTCGTCGGGGCAGGGACGACCGTGACGACCGACGTACCGGCCGAGTGTGTCGTCAGACCGAACTCCGAGACCGTCGTCAGGGAACTCTGACCGCTCGACACGCTCAGTACAGCACGTATTCGAGGACGAACCGAATCATCCCGGCGACCCACGCCAGTATCCAGAACAGGACGTAGCCAGCGACGCCGATGCGGAGGCGGCCGCGCCACGCGCTCATGTTCTCGTGGAGTTCGCCGATGTCCACGTCCCGGTCGGCCGCATCGCTGTCGTACATGTCGTGCTTGCGCTTGACCTGAAAGATGCGGACGATGCCGGTCAGCGCGACCAGTAACATCGCGTAGGCTTGGAGACCGAGGAAGGCGTGGAGGGCGGCGAAGCCGCCGATTTGGTCGAAGAAGCGCGGGAGCATCCACCCGACCATGGGGACCGTCGTCAGCAGGAGGCCGACCGTGATGAACTTGAGGTGGTGCATCAACACGCCCCACGTGACTACCTCTTGGTCGAGGATGTACCACGCGCCGTAGAGGTAAAACGGAAAGCTGGCAGTGACGACGAGGGCGACCCCGGCCGCAACCAACGTCTCGCTGGCCATAGGCGGCGGTTAGGAGTGCTGGCGGTTAAGGCGTGCGGAACCGTCCGACGTTCGCACTCGTCTCGCGACGCCGAACGGTTATCTTCGAGACAGTTCGGAGCAAAGTTAATCAGTTCGACGCACTACGCTCCGGACGAACGAACTTCATGTCCGGACCCACCGTCCTCTGCGTGGACCCCGACGAGGAGGCCCGCGAGGAGACCTGCGACCGACTCCGGGCCGTCGGCGACGACCCGACGCTCGTCGCGGCCGAGTCGCTCGCGGCCGCCGAGGAATCGCTTCACGAACACCCCGTGGACTGCGTCGTGACCGAACACGACCTGCCCGAGGGGACCGGTCTCGAACTCGCCGCGCGGGTCCGGGACCTCCGCCCGAGCGTCGGATGCGTCCTGTTCACCGCGGCCGACCGCGGCGAGTTGGCCACCGACGAGTCCGACGCCGTCGCCGAGTACGTCGCCAAGGACGGCCGGGACGCCGCCGAGCAGTTGTGGCGCGTCGTGGAGTTCACCGCGTCGTTTCGCGCCCAGACGGCCTACCCGCTCCCGCAGGACGAGTCCGACCGACTCGCGGCGCTCGACGCCTACGACTTCGACTCGGAGACGATACGCGAGGACGTAGCGCAGATCACCGACCTCGCGGCCCGACATCTCGACGTGCCGATGGCCTCGATAAACCTCATCAAGGAACACAGCCAAGAGTTTCTGGTCTGTCACGGCGCGGACTGGACGCCGACCCACCGCGAGGACTCGATCTGCACCTACGCCATCGTGGAGGACGGACCGGTTTCGGTCGTCGAAGACGTGACGGAAGACCCCCGGTTCGAAGACAACGATAGCTTGGACGACCTCGGAATTCGCTCGTACGCAGGTGCGGACCTGACGACCGACGAGGGGCTAACCATCGGGACGCTCTGTACCTACGACGAGGAGCCACGCACCTTCTCCGAGGACGAGCAGGCGTTCCTCGCCACGCTGGCCGACGTGACGATTTCCCTCCTCGGTCTCCACCACGAGGTCGCCGAGTTGCGCGACGACCGCGACCGGCAAGCAGCGCGCGCCGAGTCGCCGGAATCGGACGCCGGGGGTGATGGCTCGTGAGTAAACAGCGACCCGCGCCCTACGAGTTCGCCGACGACCTGCCGCTGGGCGGCGTCGAACCCGGCACGAACCTGTTGGTCGCGGGACCGACGATGGGCGGCGCGCGCCGACTCGCGCTCCGTCTGGTCACCGACGGGAGCGACCGCGGCGAGGGACTGTTGCTCGTCTCGACCGACAAGGCGAGTTCGAAGATTCTCTCGGAGTGCGACGGTCTCTGTCCCGACCTCGGGCGGTCTCCTCTCGGCGTCGTGGACTGCGTGGGCAAGGGGTCCGGTCGGGGCCGGTTCGCCGACGGCGTCGAGACCGTATCGAGTCCGGGCGACCTGACCGGCATCGGTATCGAGTTCTCGGGACTCTACCAGAACATCCACCGGTCGGGCACCGAACGGGTCCGAGCGGGCCTCTACTCACTCTCGACGCTGTTGATGTACGCCGACTTCCAGACGGTCTCGCGGTTCGTCCACACGGTCAGCGGCCGCATCGCCGCGACCGACGGCCTCGGCGTGTTCCTCGTCGACCCGGCGACCCAAGACGAGAAGGTCATCAGCACCATGACCCAACTCTGCGACGCGAGGGTGGACGTTCGGGCGCACGACGACGGAGCGAGCGAACTCCGCGTTCGCGGCCTGCGCGACCAACCGCAGGATTGGACCGCGTTCTGAGGCGGCCTCCTCTAACTCCGCCGAGACGACGAGTCCGCCGAACCTACGTCGCGGCGCTTATACCGCTACGGGTCTGAGTTTCGGACAATGACCGACGCCTCGGACGACCCGGCGGGCGAGCGACCGGTCGATTCGCCGAGCGAGGCCGACGCGGGCGAGCGGCCCACGGACGCGGAGCGCGACCGACTCACGCCCGAGGAGATAGAGGAGAAGTACGACTTCGAGGACTTCGGCCCGCGAGACATGGCCGAGATGACCTACGACGAGTGGGAGGCCGCCTTCGACGAGGACTCATGGATTACCGGCCGGGACCTGCTGGACCGGGTGGAGGCCGACCTCAAGAACCGGGTCGCCGACCGCGACGTGTTCGCCGTCGTCGAGCGCATCGAGCGGGAGGGCGAACCTCAACTGCTGGCGTACTCCGACGAGGGGTACGCGGTCGTCTACCCGGACGGGACCGTCGAGGGGAGCGGCACCGTCCTCCGGGACGTGAAACCCTCGGTCGCGCTCGCGTCGATGGAGAGCTACGACGTGCCCGAGATGCCCGAGGGCGAGGTGCTTCCCGACCCCGCGGAGGTGCCGGAAGGCTCCGGGCAACTCGGCAACCAACTGATGCAGATAATCGCGGCGGTCCACGTCCTCGCGGGCGTCGGCCTGTTCGCGGCGTGGATTGCGGTCGGGCTTCCCATCGTGGCCGCGGTGGCCGCGCTCGGCTTCTTCGTCTTTGGCGTGTTCGTCTTCCTGCTGGTGGCCAACGCCAGACTCTCGGACCGCTTCCGAGCCGAGGAGTACCGCAATCGCCTCCGCGCGGTCGGCCTCGAAGACGACGAGCGCCCCGACTTCCTGCCGGGCGAGGGGGACGAGCCGCCGGAATCGCTGGCCGACGCCGCCGAACCGGGCGACGACGGTGAGGCCGAAACCGGGGTCTCCTCGGCGTCCGAGAGCGGAAACTAGGCGACAGTCGGCGCGTCGGGCGTCGAAGCCCCACTCCGGCGGCATCGGTGGGTTTAAGCAAGTCCTGTCCTGACTTTCATCTGTATGAAGAGGCGGGACTTTCTGATGGCAGCCACCGGTGTTGCGGGCGGCGGTGCCACGGCGGCGACGGCCGCTGGGGCCCAAGAGACGACGGAAACGTCGTCCGGCAATACCACTGCCTCTGGAAACGAGACCACGACCGTCGCCAACGGAACGGCGGCCAACGAGACGACGGCCAGCGGAGGCTCGTCCGGCGGCGGCGGTCCGACCGAAGAGGTGATAGTCGGTCCCGGCGGGAGCCTCGTGTTTGAGCCCGCCGAGTTGACCATCGCTCCCGGAACGACGGTGAACTTCGTTTGGGAGTCGGACAACCACAACGTCGTCGTCGAGAGCCAACCCGACGGGGCGAACTGGCAGGGCACTCAAGGCGGCGCGAGTAAGACGTACAACACCGGCCACGAGTACTCTCACACGTTCGAGACGACGGGAACGTACGAGTACTTCTGTCAGCCCCACAAGACCGCGGGCATGGTCGGCACCATCACCGTCCAAGAGGGCGGCGGTGGCGACGGCGGTGGCGGGGGACATCAGGAGGCCGACCCCGAACACATGGGCGTCCCGATTCAGGCCCACTTCGTCGGCTTGGGGGCCCTGTTGATGATAGCGGTTTCGTTCGTCTACACGTTCTTCATGTTGAAGTACGGCGAATCACCGCACGCGAGTGGAGGTAACTAATCATGTCATCCACAGGCTCGACTTACGGCGACATTCATCGCTACGAACCGGCCCGCGAGAGTACGGCCGCGGCAATCGCCATCGTCCTCCTGACGGTGGTCGAAGTCGTGTTCGTCGGACTGTTCACCTACGGGCTCATCAGCGGTTGGGGGTTCAGCGCGGTCGGGAACATGTACCTCGGGAGCGTCCTCGCGGTCATCTTCATCGACCTCGCGTTCATCCTCCTGCTGTACCGCAAGGAGTTCCTCCCCGACGTGATGATCGTGAAGAAGCGCCGTCGCAAGTGGGAGGACCTCTACATCCGCGAAGAACAGCAACACGGCACCGACACGTTCGGTGACGCGTGGGACCAGTTCAAACAGGCAGTGTACCCGTACTACAAACGATAACCATGCCAACAGAAGACGACAAATATCCCGAGAGCACAGGTCGTCGCCGCTTCGTCAAAGGCGTCGTCGGTAGCGCGTCCCTCGCAGGCGTCGGCACGGCCGCCGCGGCAGGCATCAACTCCACGACGGCCCAGACCGGGGAAGGCGGTGGTACCACGCAGTTCATGGCGATGGAGAACACCGCCGGTCCCGCGCCGCGCGGGATGCCCCAGATACCGGTCGAAATCGACTCGGAGGGCTACCTCAAGGGCGTCTGGCCCGAAGTGAAAACCGTCACTCAAGGCGGACAGGAAATCACGGTCGCCGAGACGGAACTCGGCGGAAAGACGTACTCCTCGGAGTGGTTCCAGTACTGCGGCGTCCAGACGTACCCCGGCGTCAAACCCGACGCCGACCAAGACAACTACTTCCGCTACTCCGGCAACTCGAAGTTCGAGTGGCAGAACGAGGAGGTAAGCGAAGGTGCCAAGATTCACGTCGATGACTTCGACGACTACGCGACGTGGGGCAACGGCATCGGCCGGAGCGGCCTCGGCAAGCCCGCACAGGGCACGTGGCGCTCGCAGGACGTACCCCCGAGCGGCAAGATGCCGATTCAGGTCATCCGGAGTACCCGAATCGAGGAGATGGCCAAGGACAACGAGTGGCTGAACGCCAGTACCGAGGAAGGATTTGTCGCGAACCTGAACAAATGCACGCACTTTTGTTGCGTGCCCACGTTCAAGGGTCTACCCGGTTCGAGCGTGGCCAGCGCGGAGAACATGATCTACTGTCAGTGTCACCAGTCGGTGTACGACCCGTTCAACATCATCCAGAAAACGTTCGTCGCGCTTCCGCGGCCGGGAGAATAACGAATGAGTTTAGAACGTAAAGACGACCACGACCACGGCGAGTGGATGCGCGAGCGGAACCTGACGCCGGTAGAGACGACGTTCCTGACGGCGCTCATCTGGATGGACAAGCGGTTCCGAATCGTCGACTACCTCGAAATCTTGGAGACCCTCTACTACAGGGTCAACATGCAGATGCCCAAGAGCCACACCGAGCAGTACAACTTGGACAACAAGTTCTGGTACTGGTATCCCTTGTACGCGCTCGGTAGCTTCTCGACCATCGCGTACGTGGTTGCGGCGATAAGCGGCGCGTTACTCGGGTTCTACTACGCACCTGCGACGACGGGGGACCCGTCGTCGGCGTACAACCAGTTGGCGTTCATCATGACCGAGTTGAACTTCGGGTTCATGCTGCGGTCCATCCACCGGTGGTCGGCACAGGTGATGGTCGCGGCGGTGTTCCTCCACATGCTTCGGGTCTACTTCACCGGGGCGTACAAGGAACCGCGCGAACTCAACTGGATAATCGGCATCGTCCTCATCAGCCTGACGATGGTGTTCGGGTACACCGGCTACCTGCTTCCGTGGGACCAACTGGCGTTCTGGGCGGGACAGATCGGCGTCGAGATGGCCCGGTCGATACCGCTGATAGGCGAGTGGCTCGCGCTACTGGTCTTCGGCGGGTTCAGCCTCGGGCAACCGACGCTCCAGCGGATGTACATCTTCCACGTGTTCCTCCTCCCGTTCGTCGTGACCACGCTCATCGCAGTCCACATCGCTATCGTGTGGATTCAGGGCATCGCGGAACCCCACTAAACCATGACAGACGAACAATCAGAAACCGACGACAAGAACGCACAGACCGACGGGGGCGGGACGGGCATCGTCCCGCCGGACGACGAGACCCCGACGTGGAGCGAGCGCAAACAGCGGACGGAGGGTCTCTCCCGTCTGACCTACGAGTACTTCGAGCGGGCGCGCCGCGAGGACCAAGACCTCCGACAGGAGTCCAGTTACGTCGAGCGTGACGTGCTGGCGTTCCCGGTCTGGCCCCACGAGATGATTCGGAACCTCTCGCTGACGAGTTTCTTCGTCGGCATGATCATCTTCCTCTCGGCGACGCTCCCGCCCCACCTCGGGGCACCGGCCGACCCGAACTCGACGCCAGCGGTCATTCTGCCCGACTGGTACCTCTACTGGTCGTTCGGCCTGCTGAAACTCGGCCCGCTCAACCCCGAGTTGGCCATCTTCGGCGGCGAGAAGCTGCTGTCAGACCGCGCGTACGGCGTCGTCGCCAACATCGTCGTGGTCGGCATCGTCGCCATCGTCCCGTTCCTCAACAAGGGGAGCGCGCGCCGACCGGTCGAACAGCCCTTCTGGGCCGCGGTCGGGATGATGGGCTTCGCGTTCGCGTGGACCATCAGCATCTACTCCGCGAAGAACCTCGTCCCCATCGCGCCCCACCTGCTGTTCGACCTGACGTTCCTCGTGCCGCCCCTCGTGGGCACCATCACCTACGCGGTGCTGAAGGCGATGCGCGAGGGGTACATGTTCGACCTCAACCGGCGGTACTACCGGCTCAGGCCGCCGAAGTGACGCCGTAGCGATTTTTCACTCATGGATTCGAGTACCGACGACACAGAGTCCGACGAGGAGACTGGCGCTCGCGAAGTCGAAGTACCGCTCAGGCTCTACAAGGTCGTGACCGTGTTCTCGACGCTGTTCGCGGTAGCGTTCGTCGTGGGCGGGTTCGTCGTCCTCGACACCGCGACCCAACGGGCGCGACTCTCGCTGGCGGAGATGAATATAGCGCTGGCGCTCCTCGGCGTCGTGATGATCGCCGCGGGCGCGCTGGTCTACGCCTTCGCGACCCGGTTCCGCGCCGAGGGAATGGGAAAACCTAAAGAGCAATCCGACGAACCATCAAACAATGGCTGACGAATTCATCAAGGGGTTCGGTATCCTGACGGCTGGCGGTCTCGCGTGGATGGTGCTGTCGGGATGGTACACGACGCCTTCGTTCGAGGAGACCCAACTCGTCGCCGAGATTCCGGGCAACCTCGACACGTACGGGCAGGCGGCCATCGTCCTCCGGGAGGTACTGTTCTGGTTTACCATCCTCGGCGTGGTGACGTTCTGGATCGTCCTCCCGGCGCTCGAGGAGTTGCGCGAAGCGTCGTCGTAGAACCGATTCGTCTTCTCTCCGCTCGCTACGTCTCCAGCCGACGGCTTCGACTCGGCCCGTAGTGGCCCGTCCCGTCGCTCAACTCTCTATCGCGTCGCTCGGTTCGCCGAGCGGCTTCTCGGCTCGAATCGACCGCGCGTCTACGGTCTGCACGCGCTCTTCAGTGGGCGAGCGTGGAAACTCGCGCGCTTCGGCCCGCGCAGGGGTGCGCCGAGAGCGCGCCACGTCCACGCGAGCAGTCCGGCCACCGCGCCGAGACGACGGCCGTGGAGAGGACTCTCGCCGAGGTCGTCGCCGTGCTGTACGGTTTGGGCGATTTAGTTATCTCCTCGGACAATCGCCCCGGTCTCTCGGACACACGTCCCGTCGCGGCCACGGGTCGCGTCGCGCTCGGCCCTCGGTTCGTCGGGTTTCTCACTCGGTTACGACGCGAACACCCGTGGCTCGCGACGCGGACGAAAAAACGAGACCTCGAAAAAGCCGCCGTCTCAGACGATGGAGTTCCAGAGCGGTTCGACGATGAAGAAGATGCTCAGGTAGCCCGCGTAGAGGAACACGATGACCGAGGCGGTCAGCGACCCCTTCGGACTCGATAGCTCCTCGTCGCTCCGGAGTTCGACTTCGCGGGCCTCGAACTCGAAGAAGTCGGTGATGAACAGGCCGAGGACGAGCGACGAGAGGACCATCCCGGCGTGGTGGTGGAGGCTCAGCAGGTAGAACGACCCGAGGACGAGCGCGACGTTCGACCCCTCGTGGAGCCAGCTACGACTCAGCTCCTCGTCGTGGTCGTCGCTCCGTGCCTGCTTGCGGTAGTCCCGGTAGGCCCACCAGCGAGTCCCCATGTTGACCAACACGAGAGCGAACACCACGTACTCGATCGCTATGACGTTCTCGAAGAACGCGTCGATCGGCCCGAGCAGTGACAGCGGTTGCATACGTGATATTCGGAAAGCCGACGTATTATATCCTTTCCATTGGTGCTACGCCCGGTCGAAGAACGGCGGGCTGGCTGGCACCCGAACCAGTTCGAGCGCGCCGTCTTCGACGACTTCGACGGTCGTGTGGGGAGCGACGCCGCGGACGCGACGGTCGTCCAACAGGAGCGACACCGCGCCCTCGTCGCGCTCGACGGTCAACTCGACGGGCCGCTCGGCGGACACGACCCAGTGGTCCACGTCGACCGCGAACGGCGCGACCGGGACGACGCCGACGACGCCGGTCTCCGGTTGGAGTATCGCCCCGCCCGCGCTCCGGCCGTAGCCGTGGCTCCCGGTCGGCGTCGAGACGACCACGCCGTCGGCGCGGAACCGCGAGACCTCCTCGTCCCGCGACCGGACCGCATATTCGGAGATGCGGGCCGGTTCGGCGGTCACGAGCGTCACGTCGGCCAACGCCCGCCCGACGCGCTCGTCGCCGACCGACACCGATAGCAAGGTCCGCCGGACGGTCTCGAACTCGTCGGCGACGAGTGCTTCGACCGCTTCCGCCGCCACGTCGCGCGTGACGCCGCCGTAGCCCGGTCCGGCGTCGATGGGGAGGACCGGGACCGCGACGCCGCCACGGACCAGCGAGAGGAGCGCCGCCTCGCCGACCGCGACGACCGCCGCGGGGTCGGCCGCGAGGACCTCGCTCGCCGGGCCGCGGACGGTCTCGACCGTCTCGAACACGTCGTCGGCGAGCGCGCCCTCGCCCACGACGCCGAGCGTGGCGGCTCCGACCTCGTCGTCGTTCGCACTACCCATTGGCCGCCACTTGGTCGCCATCCGTGAAAAGGATACGGAGTCTCCGTCGGGGAGTCGGCCGCCGAGGAGCGCGCGTCGCTCGTCGGCGGCAGGGCTACTGGTCGTAGGGCCAGTCGCCGATTATCTTCATGCCCTCGGCTTGGTCCTCGTCCTCTAGCGCCGCGGCGATTGCCTCGGGGTCTTTGCGCGAGACCGCGAACTCGTCGCCAGCGAGGCGGACGACGAGTTCGGTCAGTAGGACCGCCTGCTCGCGGAGGTCCCGTACTTCGAGTTTGTCGAGCGTGTCGGCGTAGGTGTGGCCCCACCCGCGGCCCTCGTCGCCGGTCTCGCTCATGACGTGGTAGCCCGGCACACCCCACTTGACGTAGGGCCAGTGGTCGCTGTGGGGTCCCTGCTCGGGGATGGTCTTCACGGGATGACCGAAGTCCTCGCCTACCCGTTCGGCCGCGGCGTCGAGCGCGTCGAAGCCGTGGGTGTGGAAGGTGAGCGTCCGGCCGCGGACCACGCCGTCGTTGTTCACGATGGCCTCGATAGAGTCGAGGTCGCGCTCGTCGGCGTCCACGCTCGACCCCACGAGGCCGACCTCCTCGGACCCGTAAGCGATGAATCGCACCTTCGTGTCGAGTTCCTCCTCGCGCGCGGCCAGCGCCTTCGCCATCTCCACGACCATCGCGGTGCCAGCGCCGTTGTCCATCGCGCCCTCGGCGATGTCGTGGGCGTCCACGTGGCTGGTGACGAGTATCTCCTCGTCGGTGTCCGGTCCCAACTCGGCGTGGACGTTCTGGCTCGTCGCGTCGTGGATGTCCGCTTCGACGGCCACTTCGACCTCCTCGCCCTCCCAGCGCCGCGAGAGTCGGGAGCCGACTTCCTTCGAGACGCCCACTGCCGGGATGTCGCCGATGGGGTCCTCGCCGGTGCCGACGCTCCCGGTCGGCGGGAGACACCCCTCGACGTGGTTCCGGAAGACGAACGCGGCCGCGCCGCCCTCGACGGCGTAGTAGTACTTCTCTCGCCGATGGATGAACCGGTCGTAGTAGTCGGGGACGTTCGAGGAGACCATCACGACCTTCCCCGCCACGTCGGCCTCCTCGAAGTCGCTCGGGAGCCCGTAGCCGAGGTCCACGAGTTCGCCCGCCGCGGTCGCGTCCGGACTCCGCGGGAGCGCGATGGACGCTTGGGCGGTGTCGCCCGCCCGGACCTCGCTGTCGCCGCGGGTCCAGCCCTGCACGTCGAACTCCTCGAGTCGCGCGTTTCGCGCTCCCACGTCCGAGAGCGCGTCCCGCGTTCGTTCGGCGGCCGCCCGTTCGCCCTCGCTCCCGGCCATCCGGTCGCCGATGTCCACGAGGGTCTCCAAGTGGTTCCATCCGGCGTCGCTGGTGAACGTCTCACCGATCCACTGTGTCATGTTCTCTCATGAATCTCAACCGAGCGTAAGTTTTTCGAATCGAAAACTCCGACGATTCTTCATTTCGCGGGCGGTTTCCGACGAGACTCACGAAACGATCGTAGTCTTGTTTATAAGCCCGTCGGCCGATTTTAGACATTTTGGCCGCCCAACAATACTTTATAACGCTGGACGCTCACTTTCCCATAGATAGTCGGTGATGAATGATATGGCAATACAGGCTCCCGACGTGACCCGCGTCGTCGCTCCGGACGGTACCATCGACGAACGGACCGACCCCGACCTCTCGGAGTCGGCGGTCATCGACCTCTACCGGCTACAGGTACTCGCACGCACGTTCGATCAAAAGGCCGTCAAACTCCACCGGCAGGGGCGTATCGGAACGTACGCGCCCCTTCAGGGCCAAGAGGCCGCACAGGTCGGCGCGGCGTACGCGCTCGCCGAGAACGACTACTGCTTCCCGACGTACCGGGACCACGCGATGTACCTCACTCGCGGCCTCGACCTCGAAGACGTGCTGGTCTACCTGCTGGGCGAGGGCAACTACGTGGACCGCGAGGAGTCCGACGGTCTCCGGACGTTCCCGCCGACCATCCCCATCGCCACCCAGCTTCCCCACGCAGTCGGAACGGGCATGGCGGCCGACTACCGAGGAGACGACTGCGCGACGCTGGTGAGCTTCGGCGACGGCGCGACCTCGGAGGGCGACTTCCACGAGGGGATGAACTTCGCGGGCGTCTTCGACGCACCGACGGTGTTCTTCTGTCAAAACAACCAGTGGGCCATTTCGGTGCCCCGCGAGCGCCAGACCGCCTCCGCGACCATCGCCCAGAAGGCCGACGCCTACGGGTTCGACGGCGTTCGCGTGGACGGCAACGACGTGCTGGCGGTGTACGCCGCCGTCGAGGAGGCCCTCGACGCCGCGAAGTCCGGCGAGGGACCGCGACTCATCGAGGCGGTCACGTACCGACAGGGTGCCCACACCACCACCGACGACCCCTCGAAGTACCGCGACGACGACGAGGTCGAGGAGTGGCGACGGAAGGACCCGGTCGAGCGAACCCGCGAGTACCTCGAAGACGCCCACGGCTGGTCGGACACCGACGAGGAGCAACTCCGAGACTGGGCCGACCAGCGCGTCGTGGAGGCGGTCGCCAACGTCGAAGACCGGACCGGACTCGACGTGGACGCCATCTTCGAACACGTCTACGCCGAGACGCCGGGGAAACTCCGGCGGCAGAGAGAGCGCGTCGTAGACGACCCGGAAGTCGAGCGATAGTCCGGAAGTCGGGCGATAGCGCGACGACGGAGGAACTGATAGTCCGGAAGTCGAGCGATAGCGCGACGACGGAGGAACCGATAGTCCGGAAGTCGCCTCGAATCGCGGACGCGTTCAGGTGCCTTTTTACTATTCGACCCGCAACGCTACTGTATGACAGTAGCGGACGATTCAGGAGAGGAGCACGGCCATCACCTCCCGGCCGTCGAAGACTGGCCTCAGGGCTTCGGAGAGGCGAGTTGGTGGCCCTTCATCACCGCGCTCGGTAGCGCGGGTATCTACGTCGGTGCCGCCCTGTTCCTGCTGGCACAAGGACAACAACCGATAATCGACCCGCTGTTCGGGCCGGTCGTGTTCGTCGGGTCGGTCGGCCTCTTCCTCGCGGGCCTGTACGGCTGGGTCTACCACGCCTTCGTCAAGGCGTTCTGGTCGAGCGACGGCCACGGTAGTAGCGGACTCAGATGGGGAATGGTGCTGTTCCTCGGGTCCGAGATAGCGACGTTCGGTGCCGGGTTCGTCTACTACTTCTTCATCCGCGTCGGCACGTGGGGCACCGAGGAGTTCCCGGAACTCCTCGGGTCGCTGGTACTCATCAACACCGCCCTGCTGGTGCTGTCGAGTTTCACGCTCCACTGGGGCCACGTCGAACTCCGGAAGGGCAACCGCCAGAACTTCCTCGTCGGACTGGCCGCGACGCTCCTGCTGGGCATCGTCTTCATCGGCGGGCAGGTCTACGAGTACTACGAGTTCATCCAGCACGAGGGCTTCAACCTCGGGTCGGGCATCTTCGGGAGCGCGTTCTACGCGCTGACCGGTCTGCACGGTCTCCACGTCTCGATGGGCGCGGTCCTCATCGCCATCGTGTTCGTCCGCGCGCTCTACGGGCAGTACACCGCCGAGCGCCACACGTCGGTCACGACGGTCTCGATGTACTGGCACTTCGTGGACGCGGTCTGGATTTTCCTCGTCGTCGTGCTGTACGTCGGTGCGGAAGTGTCGCTCTAAGCCGTCGCGCGACGACGCGCGGTTTTAGTTTTCAGTCGCTATTTACGGGTCGATTCCCAGTGTCTCGTAGAGGAACGTCCACCGGTCGGTCTGCTCGGCGATGACGGCTTCGACCGACGGGCCGCTGCCGTGGCCAGCGCCGCTCGCCGTCCGCAGGAGGAAGGGTCCGCCCTCGCCCACCGCCTGCATCCGAGCGGCCGTCTTCCGGGCGTGACTCGGGTGGACGCGCGTGTCCTCGTCACCGGTCGTGAACAACACCGGCGGGTACTCGACGCCCTCCTCGACGTTGTGGTACAGCGAGTATGCCCGCAACGTCTCGAAGTCCGACTCATCCGCCGGGTCGCCGTACTCGGCGGTCCACGCCGCGCCCATGCCGAGCCGGTGGAACCGGAGCATGTCGAGCAGGGGGACGGAACAGACTGCCGCGCCCCAGAGGTCCGGCCGCTGAGTCACGACCGCGCCGACCGAGAGGCCGCCGTTCGACCGCCCCGTGACCGCCAGTCTGTCGGCGTTCGTGTATCCGGCCGAACAGAGGTACTCTCCGGCCGCCACGAAGTCGTCGAAGGTGTGCTGTTTGCTCACGCCCATGCCGTCCTCGTGCCACTCCTCGCCGTACTCGTGGCCGCCGCGCGCGCAGACCTGCGCGTACACGCCCCCGTCCGCGAGGAGGCCCGCCCGAAACCGGTCGAAGTTCGGCGGCCTGCTCGACCGAAAGCCGCCGTAGCCGTGGAGGACGGTCGGGTTGTCGCCGTCGCGCTCGATGCCCTCGCGGTGACAGACGAACAGCGGGACCTCGACGCCGCCCGTCGATTCCACGACCGCCTGCCGGACGACCAACTCGTCCAGTGCAGACTCCTCATCTCCTTCTACCTCGACGCGCGTCAGTTCCTGTCGGTCGCCAGACCGGAGGTCGGCCCGGACCAACGTCGGCGGTCTGTCGAACCCCTCGACCAGATAGAAGGCCGTCTCGGTCTCGGGGTCGGTCCGAAGCTTCGACACCGACGAGTTGTCGGGCACCGACAAATCCCGGAGGAGGTCGCCGTCGCGGTCGTACACCGCGAGTCGGGCGCGGGCGTCCTCTGCGTACCGAGCGACGAGGAGGTCCGGCGTCGCGGCGACCGACTGGAGGACCGCCTCGCGCTCGGGCAGGACCGTCTCGCAGTCCGACAGCGAGAGGTCGCCAGCGCGGAACGCCGACAGCGAACACGCCAACAGGCGCTTGCGCGGAGCCTCGTGGTCGGTCTGAAGGAAGACCGTTTCGCCGCAGAACACGGCGAACGTCTCGGCGTCGCTGTCTTTGAGGACCGGTCGGAACTCGCCGTCTGCTCGGACCCACCAGTCGGTGCCCGACGAGTCGTGGAACGCGACCGCGAGCGTCCCCGATTCGGGGTCGGTCCGGACCAGCGGCCAGCCGTCGCGGTCGTCGGGTCGGAGGAGGGTCGCTTCGGTATCGTCCTCGCCGAACCGCCAGTGGCGCAGTTCCGTCTCGATACTCCCCTCCGGCCCCGGACTGGTCGCGACGTAGTAGAGTCCGTCGCCGTCGGCGTTCCACGCGACCGTGCCGGGACTCGTCGGGTCGTAGCCGACGAACGCGCGAGTCACGCGCCCGCAGTCCTCGCGGACGGCGACCTCCTCGGCGTCGGGGACGCTGACGACGTGAATATCGACGCGCTCGTCGCCGCCCGCGACGCCGTAAGCCAGCAGGTCCCCGTCGGGCGCGGGGAGGTGCCACGCAATCGACCGCGAGTGGGTCCGGTCGTCGCCTCTGGCGTCGTCCCAGTCGTCCGGTTCCACGAGGAGCGCACCGTCGTCGCCGGGGGACTCTGCGGCGACGAGGCGGGCGCGGTCGTCGCCGGACTCGCGGATGGTCCGGAAGTAGCGGCCGCCAGCGGCTTCGACGGTGCCGTACTCGGCCACGTCCGCGAGCGCGGCCACTCGCGACCGGAGGGAGTCTCGGGTCGGCGAGTCGAGGAGCGCGTCGGCGTAGTCGTTCTGGGCGGCGGTCCACTCGCGGACGGGTTCGTCGTCGGACTCCAGCCAGCGATACGGGTCGGCGAGTTCGGTGCCGTGGAGCCGTTCGGTGGTCTCGTCGCGTCGCGTCGGTGGCGGGTCCGGCGACGAGTTCCGGGGGAGAGGCATACCGCGAGGTTCCGCGCTCCGTCGGAAAAAGCCGGGGGTCCCGTGAGAGTCGTTCTCAGTCGTCACGTGACGGCTACGCTACAGAGGGTGAGCGGAATGGAAACGCGGAGAATGGGAACGTGGAAGAATCCGAAAGTCGGAGAATCGAGGAGAGCAGAGAGAGAACGGAGAAACTCGAAAGTCGGTCGGAGAACTCAGCTAGCCGTGCCGTTGCCCTGCTGTTCGTCCAGCCAGTCCTGATACTCCTGCTGGGAGACGACTTCGACCTCGCCGAGCATCTTCGAGTGGCCGACGCCGCAGTACTCCGCACAGTAGAGCTGGTAGGTCCCGGTGCTGGTAATCTTGGTCTTCATCATGTTGTGCTGGCCGGGGAGCGCGTCCTGTTTCAGCCCGAGTTCGGGTACGTGGAATGCGTGGAGCCAGTCCGTGGATGTTATATTGAGATACACGTTCTGGCCCTCCGGGAGGACGAGCGTGCCCGTGGTCGAGACGTTCTCGCCTTGGTAGTTGAAGTTCCAGAGGTACTTCTGGCCGACGACTTCGACCTCGACGGCCTCCTCGCTCGGCTCGTACTCGCCTTTCGCGTTCGAGACGTACTCGTTGGCCATCACGCCGTAGGAGGCGTAGCCGACGACCAGCAGGACCAGCGCGGTGGCGATGGTCCACGAGATTTCGAGGCGGCGGTTCTCCTTGGTGGGCTTGGGGTCGTCGTTCTTCCGGTACTTCCAGACGGTGTAGATGAGGATGCCCTCGACCAACACCGTGATGGGAATCGCCATGTACAGCAGTTGCGTGTTCAGCGACCGAATCAGCGACTCGGTCGTCGAGTCGTACCCCTGCGCCAACGCCGGGTCGGCGAACAGGGCGAGCGCCGCGACCCCCAGTAGCGTTGCGAACGCTGTCCGCTTCTGTCTCATGCTGGTCGGGAATTAGGACGAGACTCATAAATACCTACTGACTTCCCCCGTCGGGCGTCGCCTTTCGCGGGTCGGAGTCCGCGCGATTCGGTTCTTCTAAATACGACGAGTCCCGATGTTCGACAAGGAGATTCGCGTGACCGAACACACGTCCCGGCGGTTCGTCTCGATGCTCGCTGGCACCGCGATAGGCGTCTATCTGCTGGTGGTCGTCGGCGCGACCACCGCCCTGACCGACGCGGCGGCCGCCTGTCCGACGTGGCCCGCCTGCAACGGTCAGTGGCTGGTCCCGCTCGACCGACCGAAACTCGCCGTCGCGTGGGGCCACCGCGTCGCCGCGCTCGGCGTCGGCCTCGCGCTGGCGGCGACGACGCTACTGGCGTGGCGAGGAGATACCGACCGTCGCGTCCGCGGCGCGCTCGCCGTGGCCGCGCTACTCTACCCCGCGCAGGTGGGTCTGGGCGCGTTCGCCGCGACGACCGCCAGCGTGGCCCTGCTCTCGGCGGTCCACCTCGTCGTCGGCATGGCCATCTTCGGGGGCGTCCTCCTCGGGCTGACGTGGACGCTCGAACCGGAGACCTTCGACGAGCCGACCGGCGTCGAGGACCCCGACGAGATGCCCGACGCCGAGGAGCCACCCGCGACCCCGGACCCGGCCGCGCGGCCGGACGGTCTCGTCGCTCGCGCGAAACGGACCGGATTCGCGTACTTCCGACTGATGAAACCGCGACTGATGTGGCTGCTCTGTCTGGTCGCCTCGGCCGCGATGGCGCTTGCGGCCGGTCCGGAGGGACTCGGGGTGGACACCATCGTCGCCACGCTGACCGGCGGCGTCCTCTCCATCGGCGCGTCGGGCACGTTCAACCACGTCCTCGAACGCGACGTGGACCGGAAGATGAATCGGACCGCCGACCGCCCCGCCGCGACCGACCAGATTCCGGTCCGGAACGCGGTCGCGTTCGGTCTCGTGCTGGCGGCGCTCTCGCTGGTCGCGTTCCTGACGGTCAACGTGCTGGCCGCCGCGCTCGGCCTGTTCGCCATCCTGTTCTACAGCGTGGTCTACACGCTCCTGCTGAAGCCCAACACGGTCCAGAACACGGTCATCGGCGGATTCGCCGGGGCGCTCCCGGCGCTCATCGGCGGGGCCGCGGTGACGGGCAAAATCGGCCTGCCCGCGCTCGTGCTGGCCGGGGTCATCTTCCTCTGGACGCCCGCGCACTTCTACAACCTCGCGCTGGCGTACAAGGACGACTACGCCCGCGGCGGGTTCCCGATGATGCCCGTCGTCCGAGGAGAAGCCGTCACCCGCAAGCACATCCTGCTGTACCTCGGTGCGACCCTGCTTTCGGCGGGCCTCCTCTCGGCGGTCACGACGCTCGGGTGGCTCTACGCGGTGACGAGTGTCGCGTTCGGAGCCGTCTTCCTCTGGACGGTTATCCGGCTCCACTACGAGCAGACCGAGGAGGCCGCTTTCCGGTCGTTCCACGCCTCGAACGCGTATCTGGGCGCGCTCTTGGTCGCGGTCGTCGCGGACGCGCTCGTCTTCTGACCTTCGGCGACTCCCGGTCGCTCGGGACCGCCCTCGCGAACCGACTCCACGAACCATGACACGGACCATCGACGTTTCGACGGACCGACTCAAGCCCGACCGAGACACCCTCTTGTGGGCCGGACTCGTCGTCAACACCGAACTCATCCTGACGTTCGCGTACCTCCTGCTCGCGGACGTGACCGTCACCGAGTGGCGCTATCTCGTCTTCCCGTTCGTCTGGATAAATCTGAGCGTGTGGGCGCTAGTTCGAACCCGGCCCTCGGCCGACTCGTCCCGGACTCGCTACGTCGGCGCGGCCATCGCGGTCGGCTACTTCCTCCTGCTCGGCTACGTCGGCGGTCTGTTCCAGCCGGGACTGCTCTTCCACAGTCACGGCGGCGGCGCGGGCGCACACACCCACGCGACTGGATTGCGCATCTCGTGGCTCCCGCCCGGCTGGGGTCCGGCGCTGTTGTACACCGGCGACCTCGTGCAGTTGAACCTGATGCCGTACAAGCTGGTCGGCTACCTGACGCTGGCGTACCTCGTCTACGACACGGTGCTGGAGACGGCCGGGTCGGCGGTGTCGGGGCTCCTCGGACTCGTCTCGTGCGTGAGTTGCACGTGGCCGGTAATCGCCACCCTCGCGGCCGGGGTCGCGGGGTCGGGCACCGCAGTCGCGGCCGCGGCCAGCGAGTGGTCCTACACTATCGGCACCGTCGCGTTCGCCGTGACCGTCCTGTTGCTTCGCTGGCGGCCGTCTCTGGGCAGTCTCCGGTGAACTGCGTTCTTCCAAAGGAATATTACGAAGAACGCGAGAAAAGTAACATAGACATGGGAAGGCCGCCACACAAGGTCGTCGACCTCTTTAGCGGCGCGGGTGGTTTCTCACTCGGTTTGGAGATGCCGGAACGACTGAACGGAATCGCGAATCTCGGATACGAGGAAATCGGTTTCGAAGACGACCTCTTCGAGACCGTTCTGGCGGTCGAAGCGGACGACAACACTGCGGAGACGTTTCGTCGGAACTTCGGCGCAGAAGTATTCGAAGGAGATATCCGAGATATCGACTCGTTCGAGCGATGGGACGACGCCGAAGTCGTCGTCGGCGGTCCTCCTTGCCAAGGGTTCTCTAATCTCAACAAGACCCAGACCGAAGAACTGGACGACGAGCGGAACACGCTTTGGCGACAGTTCCTCCGCGCAGTCGAGGAGATAGAGCCGGACGTATTCCTCATCGAGAACGTGCCTCGGTTTCTCAAATCCCGACAAGGCGCTCGGACCGTCGAAATCGCCGAGGAGTTAGGATACACCACCGTGGTCGATACGCTCTGGGCGCACGAATACGGGGTCCCGCAGAAACGCAAGCGAGCGTTCGTGTTGGGTAGCAAACTCGGCGTACCGTTCTTCCCCGCGAAGACCGACGAGGAGACTCGGACGGTTCGGGACGCCATCGGCGATCTGCCGAACGAACCGACCGAGGAGAACTGGCACGTGAGCCGGAAGCACGTCACGGAACTCAGCGAGAAACGCTTCCGAGAGGTCCCTCCGGGCGGGAACCGACACGACCTCCCCGAGGAGTTGATGCCCGAGTGCTGGAAGAACAAGACCCGAGGCGGGACGGACCTGTTCGGTCGTCTGTGGTGGGACCGGCCGTCCGTGACTATCCGAACGGAGTTCTACAAGCCCGAGAAGGGTCGCTACCTCCACCCTGAAGCGAACCGCTCCATTACGATTCGAGAGGGCGCGAGACTACAGACGTTCCCGGACGATTTCGAGTTCTACGGCGCGAGGACCCGCGTCGCGCCCCAAATCGGAAACGCGGTCCCGCCGAAGTTGTCGTACCACATCGGCGACGCCATCGCCGACCATCTCGACGGGAAGACCAGCGATATCGACCCGAAGGTCGATACCGAACATGAAGTTTTCCAGAAGTCGTTCCGCGGTGGAGAGGTCGAACAAGCAAGACTGAGCGTGTTCAACGAGTAGTCCGAACTCGAATCACCTGTCGTCTTCTCGGCCACCTCGTCGCCGATTGGCGACGTTCTCCGACGCGCTCTTGCCGTGATGGCATTCGTTACAGAGGGTTCGGAGATTCGAGGAGTCGTTCACTGCCCGTGGGTCGTCGTAATCCACGAACGATTCGATGTGGTCTACCTCCATATACCGCACGTCGGGGTGGTCTACGGTCCGGCCGCAGATTCGACACGCCTCTTCGCGCTCTAACTGTTCGTAGCGCGTCTGTGCAGTGATTCTGCTCTTCTCATCTACGTCTCGGACCTCTACCACGAAGTAGTCGTTCTGTCCGAGTTCCGCTCTCGTTCTGGTACTGTCGATGACGAATCCCTCCTCGTTTCGGAGTTCACGGACGCGTCGGGCGTACTCGCTTATTCCGCTGATTCGGGCCAAAGTCGCTGATTCGACTGCCTCGCCGATGTTGTCCCTCAGATGCTCCCTAATTCGTCCTTTTCCGCTCGTCTCGTCGAAAATCACGGCGTACAGTTCCGTCTCGTGAGCCTCGAACTCGCTCACCGCTTGCACATATTCGTCGAGTTCCGCCTCCCAATTTTCTCGCGTTACCCCCTCCGGGTCGACCGAATCGAGTGTCTCGACGACCCGCTCCGCTCTCGCCAGTGTCTCTTCGTAAGTTTGCTTAAACTCGTTGTCCATCGACAACGAATTTTTGACATAATTATATTACATTTCGTTGCCTTTCAATACATCTTGTTTCGTATTTTTGCAACGAAGTTTAATTTCGGGTACTATATTACGTCTTTACAATGGAAATTACGCAGATTGGCAAAGCACTGTCAAGCGAAACTCGAATCAAAATCCTTGATATCGTATCGGAGAACGGCCATTCGTCTATCGAGACGTTCGAGAAGTACGGCGAGGAATACGAAGACGACAAGCGCCGGGAGACGATATATCGGGAACTGGAAAACCTCGTGAAGGCCGGACTACTCTCCAAAGAGTACGACGAGACCGACAGTCAGATAGTGTACCGACTCAAGCATCAAGGACTGGTAATCAATATCGACTCCGTAACTGTAGAACCGCGTGACGAATAAAATAATCTGGCTATCCGAGGTAGTAGAAATTATCTTTCGTGATAATTCGAGGCAACTATAATTCGGTCCGCGTCAGACGTACGTCTGACACATGTCGTCCCCCGGTGACGACGCCAGACGATACGCGTCGATGCTCGCCGAACGCGCGGACCACTGGTCGGTGACGACCGAACGACTGGCGGGGACTGCCGACGCAGTCGCCGATCTCTCGAATGCGCTCGTCACTGCGCTCGCCGACGGCGAGCGTCCGAAGTTCTGCTTCGAGGCCGACGAGACCGGCGTCGGGTTCGGCGACCCGGAGGCGACCGTCTCGCCCGAGCGCGGCGGCGTCTACCTGCTGACCGACCGGCGGGTCTACCTCCGCTTGGGCGTCGGCGACGGCGACGACGAGTCACTGAGCCTCCCGTACGCGGACATCGTCGGCGTGCGCAATCGGCACGGACGACGCCGCCACCGCATCGACCTCGCGGTGTCGGGAGCGAGATACTACCTCTGGGTCTCCTCGCGGTTCGACGCCGACGACGTGACCGCCGCCACCGAGTACGTTCACTACCGCCACACCGCTGAGACGCCCGACTCGGGCGGGAGCGGTTCGTCGTCCGGCGAGCCACAGAGCCTCCGCGAGCGACTGGAGCGACTCGGCGACGCGAAGTCGCGGGGACTCATCGACGAAGAGGAGTTCCAGCGCCGAAAGGACGAACTGCTCGACGGGTGACCGCGAGCGCCCGGCTCACTCCCCGAGGCGGTACTCCTCGTCGTCGGCTGACCCGCCGACGTACCCGAGCAACCAGTTCCACTTCTCGGGCACGGCGTCGCCCTTCGGCGCGTCGGCCATCCGCTCGGCGATGAACGTCGGACTCCACTCGACGCTCGCCGACTCTCGGAGTTCGACGGCGGCGTCCGCGACTCGCTCGGCATCGCGTTCGGCACCGAACTCCGCGGCGACCTTGGTCTCGACTTCGGTCCTGAACTCGTCGGGTCCGTCGGTCATACCCGTTTCTATCCGACCTCCGACACAAATAGTTGCTGGCGTCGGAACCGACGGGCTTAGGGCCGGACCGTCGTAAGGTTGCGACATGACCGAGCCACTCGTCGCCGAGGAGCTACGCAAGTCCTACGGCGACACCACGGCGCTCGACGGCGTCTCGCTGTCGGTCGGCGAGGGCGAGGTGTTCGGACTCATCGGCCCCAACGGCGCGGGCAAGACCACGCTCGTCCGGGCGCTGACCGGGACTACCGAGCCGGATTCAGGGTCGGTCTCGGTGTTGGGCACCGACCCCCAATCCGCCGACCGTCAGCGCCTCGGGTTGCTTCCCCAAGCGTTCGACCCGCCCGAGCGACTGACCGCGCGCGAGTTGGTCGCGTACTACGCTGGCCTCTACGACGAGGCGCGCGACCCCGAGACCGTCCTCGCGGAGGTCGGCCTCGACGCCGCCGACGACACGTGGTACGAGAACCTCTCGGGCGGCCAACAGCGTCGGACCTGCGTCGGGACGGCGTTGGTCAACGACCCCGACCTCCTCTTTCTGGACGAACCGACCACCGGCATCGACCCGGCGGGGCGGCGCGCGCTCTGGGAACTGGTCGAAGACCTCGCAGACAGGGGCACTACCGTCTTCCTCACGACGCACTCGATGGAGGAGGCCGAGCGACTCGCCGACCGCGTGGGCCTGCTGGCCGACGGCGAACTCGCGGCGGTCGGTTCGCCCGCGGACCTCGTGGCCGAGTACGGCGGCCGGACGCGAATCGTGGTCGAACTGGACGCCGAGGCGGCGTCCGGGACCGCTTCCCCCGACGCTGGACCCCCGTCCGCCGACGCCGCGGACGCGCTTGCGGACACCGACTTCGAGGTCGAAGCCGAGGACGGCAGGCTCGTCGTGACGGGCGTCCGGCCCGAGGAGATCGGCGAAGTCGTCGCGGCGCTGAACGACGGCGGCGTCGCCTACGACTCGCTGACGTGGACCGAACCCGACCTCGAAGACGCCTTCCTCCAGTTGACCGGGCAGTCGGTCGCGGCGAGCGAGGGCGTCGCGCTCGGCGGAACTGCGGCGACTGGCGGCGGTCACGACGCTAGGGACTCGGACCGCGACGGCGAGGCCGCGCTCGCGGGAGGAGACCGATGACGACGACCGGTCGAGTCCGCGCGGAGGCCAGCGCGGCGTGGCGGTCGTTCACCCGACGGCGGACCGCCGTCTTCTTCACGTTCTTTTTCCCGGTCATCCTCATCCTCATCTTCGCGGTGCTGGTCCAGACGAATCCGGGCGGGGGCGGCCTGTTCGCCGAACCGCCGGGCTACTACTTGCCGGGCTACCTCGCTGTCGTGGTGCTGTTTACGCCCCTCTCGCGGGTCGGCTCGGAGGTCGCGCGCCACCGCGAGGGCAACCGCTTCGAGAAACTGGCGACGACGCCGCTCTCGCGCGCCGAGTGGTTGCTCGCCCACACCCTCGTGAACGTCGCCATCATCGGTATCGCGGGCCTCCTCATCCTCGGGCTGATGGCGCTGGTGACGGGGACCGCAACGCTGTCGCTCGGTCCGACGAATCTGGCGCTCGTGGCGGTCTTCGTCGCGTTCGCCGTCGCGCTGTTCTGCGGTCTCGGTGCGGTTCTTGGCGGACTGGCCGACTCGCAGGACGGGGTTATCGCGGCGAGCAACGCCATCGCGCTTCCCCTCCTCTTTCTGTCAGACACCTTCGTCACGCCCGACCTGCTTCCGGAGTGGTTCCAGCCCGCTGTCAACCTCTCGCCGCTAACGTACTTCGCTCGCGGGGTCCGGGAGCTAACCTACGTGCCAACGGGGAACGAAATCGTCCTTCCGGTCGTCACCTTCGGCGAGTCGTGGGAGTTCAATCTCACCGCCCTCGCAGTGCTGACGCTCGTCTTCTTCGCGGCGGGAACCTACGCGATTCCCCGGACGGACTGACGAGTTCGGCCCGCTGGGTTTCGGAAAACGAACACGCGGTCGGTTCCGAACCCTCCGTCACTTCAGAACGCTACTCCTCTTTTGCGCGAAGTCGCTCGCGGAACCCCTCCGACGCAGGGGTATCCGTGTCCGTCTCGTCGGTCACGCGAACCCCCCGCAACCGCAGGATTTCGGCCGCGTCGTCGGCGTCGCGTCCGGTGGGCGTCTCGATGTCGAGCGAGTCGCGGGTCTCGTCCTCGAACCGAACTCGGAGTTCGTCGTCATCCACGCGCTCGACGACTCGCACGTCGCGCAGTTCGACCGTCTTCGTCCGCGTCGAACGGTAGCCGAGGGCGAGGAGACCGAGACAGACGCAGGCGACCGCGAACTGCGACGGCAGGTCCGCGTTCCCCGAGAGGACGGCCGGAACGTCGCGGAGCGCGCGGACGACGAACCACGCCGACCCGAGCGTCGAGAAGACGAACAGTGCGCGCCGTCCCGCGGCGTTGGTCGTCCAGCGGTCGCGCCAGTTCTCGCGGACCAGTTGGCGTGCGGACCCCGACAGTTCGAGTCGGCCGTCGCTCACCGTCGCCGTCCCGTGTGCGGTGCGGAACGTCCACTCGCCTGTCACGACTGTTCGCTCGACGCCGAGGGTCTTATGTCGATTGGTCGAGTCGAGGAGACCCGACCGAACGGACGCCCGTCAGTAGCCGAGGCCGGTCAGTCGCTCGCGGAGTCCCGCGGCGTAGCGGTCCTCCTCGAAGTACAGCAGGTGTTCGAGAAGTGGAACCAACTGGTACACTGCACACCGCTCGTCCCGAAATCCGGCCTCGATGCCGCGCTCGTCGTCGTAGGTCTCGAAGAAGGCGTCGCCGAACGACCCGCCGAAATCGACGTACGCGAGTTCGACCTCGGCGTGGCCGAAGTAACAGGCGGGGTCGAGGAGCGCCCGAACCGCCCCGTCGGCCGCGAGGACGTTGTTCGCCCACACGTCGCCGTGGAGCAGGGCCGCGGGCGGGTCGTCGGGGAGCAGCGAGTCGAGGTCGCCCGCGAGCGCGTCGAGTCGCTCGGCGAGGGGCGGCGAGAGGAGTCCCTCCTCGCGGGCTTTCGCGGCGAAGTGGTCGAGTCGCCGGTCGCGGAAGAACGCGACCCACGAGTCGGTCCACGGGTTCGGTTGGCGGTAGGGGCCGGTCAGTGTGTCGCGCGGGAAGCCGAATTTTCCCTCCGTCTTCCGCCCGTCTTCGCCCCGCGGATGCTCGCCGTGGAGCGCCGCGAGGAGACCGGCCGCGTCGCGTTCGACCGCCGGAGAAATTTCGCTGTCGCCCGCGACGTACTCCAAGACCAGCAGGTCGTCGTCGCGGTGGAATACCTCGGGCACCGGCAGTCCGCGGTCGGCCAGAAATTCGAGCATGAACGCCTCCACGTCGAGGGGCGTCTCGCCGGTCTTGGCCGCCACGGTCCGGCCGTCCGCGAGGGTCACGCGGACGACCCGGCCGACCTCGCCGCCGTCGAGTTCCGCCACGGACTCGACTCCGGTTCCGAGGGCATCCCGGACGCGCTCGGACAGCGCGCGCAACGGTCGGTCGTCTCCGTCGCTGCTCATCGACGCCCGACGACGAGGGGTGCCAGCGCCACGACGTACTCCTCGACGCCGTAGACGTGGTTGAGCATGAAGTACGTCACGATGCCGAGCGCGAGGCTCAGCCCCCACGCCGCAACCGCGATGCGGCCGACCTTCGCGTGGGCGGTGTCCCGGAGTTCCGAGGGCGTGTGGGTGAGTCCGAGGACGACCGCGTGGACGACGACCGGGACCGACACCGCCGAGAGGACGATGTGGATGGCCAACATCACGAGATAGCCGTAGTAGGCCAGCCCGCTCGCGTCGATGTGCTTCTCGCCGCCGCCGCCGAGTTTGGTCAGGTAGAGAACCAGAAACAGGATGATGAGCGAGAACGCGGTCAGCATCGCGGCCCGGTGCTTGCGGACCTCGCCGCGCTTTATCCACAGCACGCCGAGGAGGATGGCGGTCAGCGCGAACGTGTTCACCACGGCGATACCGTGGCTCAGCAGGTCCACGGTCGCGCGTTCGAGTTCCGGGTAGATGGGTAAGACGCCCGCGAACGTCCCGAGGACGAGGACGTAGCCCAGCACCGAGAGGACCGCGGTCACGGCCCGCGGGTTGTCCTTGACCCGCCGCTTCGCAGTCGAAGTAGCCATGGTCGGGCGTTAGGACTACCGTCTCAAGTGTGTTGCTGTCCGCCCTGACGGGCGCGAGCGAGTTCCGTCGCGCCCGAGAGCGCGAATCGCGCGAACCTTTAAATCCGAAGCCGGGACGAAGGTGGCCCGATGGAGGTAGTCGGCGTCCGAATCGGACTCACCGTCGGTTCGTCAGCGGCGGCGCTCGCGTTCGTCCTCGGCGGTGTGGCTCTGGGAACCCTGAGCGGACTCACGCCCGGCCTGCACGTCAACAACCTCGCGCTCCTGCTGGCGTCGGTCGCGCCCGCGGTGCCCGGTCCGCCGCGACTCGTCGGCGCGGCGATGCTCGCGGCCGGGGTCGTCCACTCGTTTCTCGACGCGGTGCCCGCGCTGGCGCTCGGCGTGCCCGACGCCGCGATGGCCGCGAGCGCCCTGCCAGCCCACCGGCTCGTCATCGCGGGGCGAGGCCGCGAAGCGGTTCGGCTCTCGGCGCTCGGGAGCGGTCTCGCGGTCGCGCTCGCGGTTCCGCTGGCGGTCCCGGTCACGCGAGCGATGACCGTCGCCTACCCGACCGTCCGCGCGCACCTGCCGGTCGTCCTCGGTCTCGTCGTCGCGTTCCTCCTGCTCACGGAGGGGTCGGTCCGCGCGTTCTGCGGCGGCGCGGCCGGGTTCGCGGGGAGCGCGACGCTCGGGCACGCGACGCTGGACCTGTCGCCCGCCGCGCCGCTCGACGCTGGCGGGATGCTCACGCCGCTGTTCGCGGGGCTGTTCGGCGCACCGGTCCTGCTGGAAGCCCTGTCGGGGTCGGGCGTGCCCGAGCAGGACGACGCGACTATCGCGGCCTCCCGGCGGACGGTCGGCCTGACCGCGGCGGCCGGAAGCCTCGCCGGAGCGGTCGTCGGCTACCTGCCGGGCGTCTCGTCGGCCGTCGCCGCGGTGCTGGCGCTCGCGCTCGTGCCGGGTTCGACCGACGCCCGCGGGTTCGTCGTGGCGACCAGCGGCGTCAACACCGCGAACACCATCTTCGCGCTCTTTGCGCTCTCGGCGCTCGGAACTCCTCGGACCGGCGTGATGGTCGCGCTACGGGAAGCGAAGGCTCCGGTCAATCTCCCGCTCCTGCTCGCCGCGGCGGGAATCGCGGGGTTGGCGGGCTTCCTGTTGGTCCTCTCGGTCGGCGACCGCTACCTCCGGACGGTCGGGGCCGTGGACCAGTTCCGGCTCTCGGTCGGCGTCCTCGTCCTGCTGGTCGGCCTGAGTTGGCTGTTCGCGGGGTGGGTCGGTGCGGCGGTGTTCGGCGTCGCCACGCTCGTCGGTCTCGTGCCAGCCCGGTTCGGTGCCCGGCGCGTCCACCTGATGGGGGTGTTGCTCGGGCCGCTGATGCTCGGCGCGTGAGAGCAGTTCGCGCTCGCCGGTCAGCCTTCCAAAATCCGCTTCGTCCGGCGGTGGCGGTCCCGGAACATCGGCTCGAAGCCGACCCACCCGAGCGGGCCGAACAGGTCCCCGACCACCGGAAGCCGGTACTCCACCCGGTCGCGCAGGAGCGTCCGGTCGTCGCCGTCGGCGTAGAAGTAGTGGGTGTGGTGCCACTCGGGGAACGGGCCTCCCTCCATCTGGTCCTCGAAGACCGCCGACCCCTCGCCCTCCTCGCGACGGACGATTCTCGAAGTCCACCGCTGGCGAGGACCCACGTCGAAGGGACGCATCGACATCCGGACCGCCGTGCCGGGGTCCAGCACCGCGTCGTCGCCGAGGAGACCCCCGTCCGGACCGTGGACTCCCTCGACTCGGAGGTGCATCCAGTCGGGCGTGAGCGCCTCCAGCCCGTCGATTCGGGAGTGGAACTCCCACACCTCGCTGAGCGGCGCGTCGACCCGGACTTCGCGCTGGTACGTGGCCATCAGTTCGGCGTAGGGACTGTAGGAACCCAATCCTTGCGGTCGCTCGGCGGGCGGTCGCTCGGCGGGCGGCAGCTCGACGGACGGTCCCCTCGCCGACGCCTACTCGCCGGTCAACAGGACGAAGACGCTCGTCAAGACGGCGGCGACGCCGACGGCTATCGCGGTCGGGTACGCGCCCCGGAGGTAGCCGACGGCCGCGACCCCGGCGAGCGCGACCGCGAGAACGAGCAGTGGCGACGCCGCCGCGCGAATCCGACCGCCGAGTCGGCCGAGCGAGCGCGTCGTGGAGTCGAATCGTGGCGTCATCGTTCGGTCGCCACTCGGTCGGTGGCGTCCGACCGCTGTTCGGCGAAGGTCAGCGACTCGCCGGTCTCGGGGTCGAAGTAGTGAAGCTTCGACCGGTCGAACTCGATTCGTATCTCCTCGCCGACCGCGACCTCCTCGTCGGGTGCGACCGAAGCGTTCATCGACCGGTCGTCGCCGACGGTGAGTTCGAGGACGGTCTTCTCGCCCTGCGGTTCGACCACCTCGACCGTCGCGGGGTAGCCCCGCTGGGCGACCGAGACGTTCTCCGGACGGACCCCGAGCGCGACCCGCTCGCCGACGCGATGCTCGACCTTCGACCGATGGCCTTCCGGAATCTCGTGTTCGAAGCCGCCGTAATCGACGACGAGTCCGCCCTCGCGCTGGCGCAGGTCGCCTTCGAGGAAGTTCATCGACGGACTCCCGAGGAAGTCCGCGACGAACATGTTCCGCGGATTGGCGTAGACGAACGTCGGTTCCCCGACCTGCTGAATCTCCCCGGCGTCCATCACGGCGATCTGGTCGGCGAGGGTCATCGCCTCTATCTGGTCGTGCGTGACGTAGACGGTGGTCGTGTCGAGTTCCTCGTGGAGTTTGTTGAGTTCCGCGCGCATCTGGACCCGCAACTTGGCGTCGAGGTTCGAGAGCGGTTCGTCCATCAGGAACACGTCGGGGTCCCGGACGATGGCCCGGCCCAGCGCGACGCGCTGTTGCTGGCCGCCCGACAGTTCCGATGGCTTGCGGTCGAGTAGCTCCTCTATCTGGAGGAGTTGCGCGGCGTCGGCCACGCGCTCCTCGATGACCTCGTCGTCGGTGCCCTGCTGTTCGAGGCCGAACCGCATGTTCTCCTCGACCGACTTGTGCGGGTACAGCGCGTAGTTCTGGAACACCATCGCGATGTCGCGCTCGTAGGCCCGCCGGTCGTTGACGATCTCCTCGCCGATGGAGATGGTTCCGTCGGTCGCGCGTTCCAGTCCCGCGACGAGTCGTAGGGTCGTCGTCTTGCCACACCCCGACGGTCCCACGAGGACCGTGAAACTCTCGTCGGGGATGTCGAGCGAGACGTGATCGACCGCGACCACGTCCTCGAACTCCTTGACCAGTTCGTCGAGTGTTACTTCAGCCATGTGTAGCTCCTCATTCTTTGACGGCTCCTTGGGTCAGTCCGCTGACGATGTACCGCTGGAAGAACAGTCCGAACAGGATGCCCGGCAGGGCCGCTATCATCCCGCCCGCGGCCAGATGTGCCCAGTCTACGAAGTCGTCGGCGACGAACAGCGAGACGGCGATGGGTAGCGTCTGGGCCTGCTCGGACGAGGTAAGCACGAGCGCGAAGACGAACTCGTTCCACGAGAAGATGAACGCCAGAATCGCGGTGGCCGCGATACCGGGCTTGGCGACCGGGAGGATTATCTTCACGAATCCCTCCCACGTCGAACACCCATCGACCTTCGCCTGCTCGTCCAAGCTCTCGGGCACCCCGTCGAAGTAGTTCTTCATTATCCACACCGCGAACGGCAGATTGAAGAACGTGTACGTCAGGATGAGCGCGACCTTGGTGTCGTAGAGGCTCCCCGTCAGACCACCGACGAGCGGCGGGTCCGACATGATGGCGAAGAACGGGACGATGAGCGCGATGGGCGGAATCATCCGGGCCGCGACGATAGAGAGGAGCAACGCCTTGTTCCCGAGGAAGTCGTACCGCGAGAACGTGTAGCCCGAGACGGTCCCGAGAGAGACGACGACGACGGTCGTGACGCTCGCCACCACGAGGCTGTTGAAGGTGTACAGCTCGAACGGGCGATTGGCGAAGATTTCGACGTAGTTGGAAATCGTCGGTTCGGTCGGGAAAAACGTCACTGGGAGGTTGATGACCGCGCCGGACGGTTTCAGGCTCGTGATGAAGATGTAGTAGATGGGGAACCACACCACGAACACGTACAGCCCCAGCAGTCCGTAGGCGACCAGTCGCTCGCGGACGACGCTGGGCCACTCGTTGTCGGTGTCGAGTCCGAAGCTATCCTGCAGTCGGTCTAGATACGAGGTTTTCGTACTCATGTTTCGTAGGGAGATTCACCGAAGACGCTGTACAGCACGGCGACGATGGCGAACGTGACCGCGAGGAGTACGACGCCGAGCGCCGCGCCCTGTCCGGGCGTGTTGAACACCATCGCGGTCCGGTAGAGCCACGAGGCCCACACCTCGGTCGCTTTCCCCGGACCGCCTTGGGTCATGACCCAGACGAGGTCCAGCGCCCGGATGTCGAAGATGATGCGAATCGTGAGCGCGACCAGAATCGACGGCTTGAGGAACGGGTAGGTGACGTTCCAGAACCGCGACCACCGGCTCGCGCCGTCAACCTCCGCCGCGTCGTACAGTTGTTCGGGCACGTTCTGGAGACCCGCCAGCAGGATGATGATGATGAACGGCGTGAACACCCACACGTCCGCGATGATGAGCGCCATCATCGCCAGCGTCCCGTCCGAGAGGAACGCGATGCGTTCGGCGATAACGTCCAGTCTGAGTAGCACGGCGTTGATGGCACCGTACTGGGTTTGGAACATCCAGCGCCACATCAGCCCGCTCATCACGTACGGGAGTATCCACGGCACGATGACCGCGGTCCGCAACCACCCGCGGCCTTTCAGGTCCTTGTCTAACAGCGTGGCGATACCCAGTCCGAGCAGGAACGAGATGGAGACGCTGAACCCCACGTAGACGATGGTGTTCCACGTGAAGTTGGCGAACTCCGCGTTCAGCACGCCGAACGGCCCGTCGCCCAACAGCAGGTCCGTGAAGTTCGCCAGCCCGACGAAGCTCCGCTGGCCGGTGATGGGGTCCACGAAGAACAGGCTGGACCAGAATAGCTGCAGCGTCGGATAGACGATGATGGCGGCTATCCAGAGCAGTGTAGGTCCGAGCGTGAGCGGGACGAACAGGCGGTCGAGGGTCCGTCGTATCCCTTGGCTACTAGTTGACATGAAATATCGAGTGGCGAGGCGGCGCTATCCGAGGACGCCGATGCGCTCGTAGAGTGCCTGCACCTGCTCTTGGGCGCTCTGGAGCGCGGCCTGTGGCTCCTTCTCGCCGAGGAACGCCTGCGTGGTCTGGTTCGAGAGTATCTCGTCCACCCGCGGTTGGGCGAGGTACGTCTCGCTCCGCGCGTTTTCGAGGTTGTACCGCTGGGCGTCGAGCCAGTCGCTCGGGTACTTCTCCCGAATCTCGGTGTCATCGTAGACCGACGGCACCGGCGCGGGGTTGCCCTCGACCAGCATGTCGGTCTTGCACGACTGGGTCGTACTCATGAACCGCGCGAACTGACGGGCCGCGTCCTTGTTCTGCGAGAACGCCGAGACGCTGACGCCGTTGGTGTCTTGGAACGTCGTGTTGGACGCGGGACCCTGCGGCGGCCGGGCGACGCCGAGGCGGTCGGAACTCCACCCTTCCGAGAGCGCCCGCGGACCCAGCGGCGTCCACGATTCGACCATCGCGAGGTTCCCGCCGACGAACGAGTCGCCGACGCCGCCCTCGCCCATGCTCTGGAGTCCGTCGGGAATCGCGTTCTGCTCGCGGAGCGGCAGGATGAAGTCGGTGAACACCGACTGGCCCGCGTCGCCCGCGAACACCGGTTCGTCGTTGTCGTTGAACAGTTGCCCACCGGCCTGATAGAGGAACTGCTTGAACGTGAACACGTCCTTGTTCCCCCACGTGAACGCGAAGCCGGACTTCTGGTCGTTCGAGAGCTGTGCCGCCATGTCGATGGTCTCCTGCCAGTTGCTCGGCGGCGACTCGATCCCCTGCTCGGACAGGTACTGCTGGTCGTAGAGGAAGGTCCCCCACTTGCCGATCTGCGGTGCCATGTACACCTGCCCGTCGAACGTGACGAGGTTCCGGAGACTCTCCGGGAACTTGCTCATGTGGTCGTCACCCAACTGTAGCGGCGCGACGTACTGGGCGGACACGAAGTCCGACAGCCACCACGTCGGCCCGTTGAACGCGTCCACCTCGCTGCTCTCGTTTCGCCACTGCGTGATGAGCGAGGTCTTGAGGTTCTGCCACGGCACCTCGTTGACGTTGACCGTGATGCCGGTCTCGTCTTCGAACCGACTGATGTTCTCGGCGGTCCCCGGATCGAATTCGAGGCTCCCGGCGTTGTAGTACGTGATCGATTGGTTCTGTGCCAGTGCGGACCCGCTTCCGAGGACACCGGCCACACCCGTTGCTCCAGTCGCTTTCAAGAATCGCCTACGTGTCTGTTTCATGGATTCCCCCAAATCCCGATTCTCGGTTCGTGACCATCGTTGTTAATACTCACGGTCAATGTCAACATCAAACGTGAAAATTTTCCGCGCGAATCGCCCCGGCCGATTAATGCTATTAATTATCATGTTATATTCGACGGTCGGCAAATACTGACTGTCACATCGAAGCTTTATATGCACAGGTCCGTTCTCCACTGCACATGGTATCGGAGCGCGCGACGCGAACGACCCCGTTCGCCGCGATGGACGTTCTCGAACGGGCCAACCGCATGGACGACGTGGTACATCTCGAAGTGGGCGAGCCGGATTTCGACACTCCGGCGGCAGTCACCGATGCGGCAGTCGCGGCGCTCCGAGCAGGCGAAACCGGCTACACCTCCTCGAAGGGGAAACCGGAACTGCGGCGCGCCATCGCCGACTACTACGACCGGCGCTACGGCGTGGACGTGTCGCCCGAGCGCATCGTGGTGACCTCCGGGTCGTCGCCTGCGCTCCTGCTGGCGTTCTCGACGCTGGTGGACCCCGGCGACGAAGTGGTACTGACCGACCCCTACTACGCCTGCTACCCGAACTTCGTCCGCCAGACCGGCGGGCGCATCTCGACGGTCCCGCTGTCGGCCGACGAGGGATTCCGCCCGAGCGTGGACGCGTTCGCGCGCACGGTGACTTCCGAAACGGAAGCACTCCTGCTCAACTCGCCCGCGAACCCGACCGGCGCGGTACTCGACGGTTCGACCCTCGACGAACTCGTCTCCGTCGCCGACCGGGCCGACGCCACGGTGGTCTCCGACGAGGTGTACCACGGCCTGACCTACGAGGGCGAGGACCACACCGTCTTGGAGTACACCGACGACGCCTTCGTCGTAGACGGCTTCTCCAAGCGATTCGCCATGACGGGGTGGCGACTCGGCTGGATGGTCGCGCCCGAGGAGTACGTCGGTCACGTCAACCGTATCGCCCAGAACACGCTCATCTGCGCGCCGAACTTCGTCCAGTCGGGCGGCGTCGCGGCGCTCGAATCCGGCGACGACTTCTTGGACGACGTTCGGGAGACGTATCGGGAGCGCCGGGACCTCCTCGTGAGCGAAGTCGAGGACTGGGGGCTGAGCATGGGGTACACGCCGGGCGGCGCGTACTACCTGCTGGTGGACGTGAGCGACCTGCCGGGCGACGCGTTCGACGCCGCCGACTTCCTCCTCGAAGACGCGGGCGTGGCGATGACGCCCGGTCCGGACTTCGGGACCAACGCCGAGGAGTGCCTGCGAATCTCCTACGCCAACAGCGCCGAGCGACTGGTCGAGGCGTCCGAGCGCGTCCAGCGGGCGCTCGACAGCGTGGAGATTCCGACGGCCGACTGAGCCATCCAGCGGGGCATTTAGGACACGTTCCTATTTTGTAGAAATAGGTAGAGGATTCTTAGAAAATTGTACAGCGATTGTTCGTCTCGGCGCGTGCGGGCGCGACCGCTCGCGGGTCGTGGTGCGGCGCGGGCGGTGCTGTTGGCGGTGTGATCGGCGTCGGCAACCGTGCGGTTCGCGGTAGCTGTGCCGTTTGCTGTACGGTCGTCGTACGTCACGGTGAGTTCGACAAATTCACGCCTCACGTCCTCACCTGCAACTCTGACCGGAGAACGAATCACCACCCGGCCACCGACGAACCGGCTTACTTCAGACGTTCTTGTAGGAACGACGGGTGGGCCGCGGTCACGCCGTCGATGTCCAGCATCTTCTCGCTGATAACGTCGCCCACGGCGTCGCCGTCCGCCGCGCGGACTTCCGCCATGAGCATGTGGTCGCCCGACGAGGAGTACAGCGTCTCCACCTCGTCCAGCGCCTTCAGGTCGCGGGTCGCCTCGACGTACTTCTCGCTGGCCACGTCCATCCCCACGAGCGCGATAGACTTGCTAGAGAGCTTCTTCGGGTCGATTTCCGCAGAGTAGCCGACGATGACGCCCTCGTCTTCGAGTTTCTCGATGTACTTGCGGACCGTGGGCTTCGAGACGTTCGCCCGGTCGGCGATTTCCGCGTAGGACGCTTGGGCGTCCTCTTCGAGGACCGAGAGGATTCGGTCCTCCGTTGACTGTGTACTCATTACCAGTGTATTTCGGATACGGGAAAAAATACCTTCCGAATAGGAAAACGGTTCGCGTGCTGACCCAACAGTCTTTGGAGACGGGAATCGGCGGCGTACCGACGACCGACCGGCGACCGGCCGACCGTACCGGACGGAAACGGCTCGTTACCGACGCTCCTCCCGCGGCGACTCGTCGCGTTGCTCCGTGACGGCCACCCGCCTTTTCCGCGCCGACGGGGTAACGGGTCCATGGCACGACGCTCGCGCAGACGATTCCTACAGGTCTCGGTCGCCGGACTCGCCGCCGGTCTCGCGGGGTGCGGGATGCCCGGCGGTGGCGAAGACGGTGACGGAGGCGGAGAAAATGGCGAAGAAGGCGAAAGCGGAGACGGTGGTGAAGGCGGAGAGGGCGGCGAAGGAGGCGAGAGCGGCGAGGAGGACGAGGAAAGTGACGCGCTCGGCGGCGGGGGCGACGAAGACGGGTAACTCGCCGCGCCGGACTACGGGACCGACGGCTAGTACTGGACCGGGGTAGCGGTAATCGTCGCGAACCGGCCGTCTCGCTCGGAACCGGTGACCTCCTCGACGGTCGGGCCGAGACCCTCCTCGATGGCTGTCAGTGCCTCGGCGGTCAGGTCCTCGGCCGTCTCGAACGCGTAGACCCACGTCGCGGTGTCCGACGACAGACCCTCTCTGGAGAGGCCCCAGAGTTTGATGGCGTCGTCGTCGATTTCTCCGCCGGTCGGCGGGCCGTACTGCCCGGTGACGAGGCCGCGGTCGGGGAGTCGGCGGAACACGCGGGTGAAATCGGGCTCTACCTGTTCGAGTCGCTGTCGCTTCCCCAGTCGCGTGTCTATCCACTTCCGGAGGTCGGACCCGGCGAGGAGGGCGTCGTCGCCGACGGCCACCTCGATGCCGGTCTCGGTTTGTTCCGCGAGGACGTACTCCTCGTACTCGCCGGTCCGCTCGTGGTCGGGGGACTCCTCGATGCGGTCGGTCAGCGACGCGGCGTCGAACGACCCGAGGTGGACGACGTTACCCGACTGAACGAGGTGGCCGTCGAAACTGTCGCGAGAGAGGTCCAGAAACGAGACGCGGCCGCCTTTGACGTACGACTCGGCGTAGCCTCCCACGTAATCGAAGCGATGGTTGCTGTTGGGTATCGTGCTGTAATCGGTGAGCCACTTACGGAACGCCGCGACCTCGTCCCACGCGACCGTCGGCGCGCGGTCCTCGGACTCGGCGGTCGTCCGTTCGGAGTCGGACTCGGTAACCGCGGTCGTCGGGTCGTCGTCCGTCGTCGGGACGCCGGTCGTCGTGGAACTGCCGGAGTCGGCTTCGCGCTCGGAGGTTCCGGTACAGCCAGCGAGGGCGACGGCGACGCTGGCGACGAAACTGCGGCGGGAGCCAATCGAGGGAGCCATGCGTTCGGCGAGTGTTCGCAGAAACAAAGTCTCACCGCTTCGTCGTCGGTCGGTTCGCCACCGACGGGAGTCGCCGTCGAGACGCGGCGCTCACGAATCGGTCTCCAAAAAGCGAAGATCGCAGTCGGCGACGCCGAGGTTACTTGTGGCGGTCGAGCAGGTCGTAGCTACGCTCCCACTCGTAGTCGTCGTCGAAGTACCGCTCGGCCAGCGGCTCCTCGGGCATGTCGCCCGTGGCCTGCTTCTCCTGCTGGTAGGACGGTCGGTCCTCGTCGTGGTAGAAGCGCCCCGTCAGCACCTCACCCTCGTAGAGGGCGTCCTCGGCCTCCTGCATCATCTCCGACGCTTCGCCGCGGTCGGTGATGTCGAAGTCGTAGTCGTCGCTGTCCTGCACGTCGATGTACGGGACGTACTGCTTGGCGTCCTTGTTCCACGTCGGGCACTGCGTGAGGAAGTCCACGTGCGCGAACCCGTCGTGTTCCATCGCCTCCGTCAGAATCTCCTTCGCTTGGTTCGGGTTGACCGCCGCGGTCCGGGCGACGTAGGAGGCCCCGGAGGTCAGCGCGAGCGACAGTGGTCGAATCGGCTGTTTCGCGCTCCCGTGAGGCTGGGTCTTCGACTTGTGGCCCTTCGGACTGGTCGGGGAGGTCTGGCCCTTCGTCAGCCCGAAGATTTCGTTGTCGAAGACGATGTAGGTCATATCGTGGTTCTCGCGGGCGGTGTGCATGAAGTGGTTCCCGCCGATGCCGTAGCCGTCGCCGTCGCCACCCGCGGCGATGACTTCGAGGTCGGGGTTGGCCATCTTCGCCGCGCGAGCGACCGGCAGCGACCGGCCGTGGATGGAGTGGAACCCGTAGCTCTGGAAGTAGCTCGACAGCTTGCCCGAACAGCCGATACCCGTGACCAACAGGGTCTCCTCGGGCGTGCGACCGACTTCGGGCATCGCCTGCTTCAGCGCCTTCAGGACGCCGAAGTCCCCACAGCCCGGACACCACGTCGCCTGCGGTTCGATTTCGGGCGTGAACTCGTCTCGGTCTATCTCTCGTTCTTCACCGATTGCGTTGAATGCACTCATGATTAGTCACCCGTTGCGGATTCGATGCGGACGTTGTACTGGCTCAGGTCGGCGTCCCCGCCGAGTCGGCTCTCGAACCCGGAGACGACCTCCTCGGGCTCGAAGGGGTTGCCGTCGTACTTGAGCAGGCTGTACAGCTTCTCGCCGAAGCGACCGAGCTGACCCTGAACGTGACGGCGGAACTGCGCCGACGCGTTCATCTCCACGACGAGCGACTCGTCTACGTCTTCGAGGAACTGCGTCACCTCGTCCTTCGGGAACGGCATGATGTCGCTGACGTTCATCGCCTTGACCGAGTGACCGTCGTCGTTCAGGCGGTCCACGGCCTCCTCGATGACGCCCTTGGTCGAACCGAAGCTGAGGATGCCGTACTCGGCGTCTTCCGGCCCGTAGACGGGCTGGTGGTCGGCGTTCTCGGCCAACTCGTCGCGGATGGCGTCGAGCTTGCCCATCCGGCGGTTCATCTGGATGGTGCGGTTGTCGGCGTCCTCACTGATGTGGCCGACTTCGTTGTGTTCGTTACCCGACGCGAGGAAGTTCCCGCCCTTCTGGCCGGGAATCGACCGTCGGCTGACGCCGCCGAGGCCGCTCCCTTCTTCGTCGTCGTACATGTACCGCTTGAAGCGACCAGCCTCCTGCACTGCGTCTTCGAGGTCCTGCTCGGTCACGACGCTCCCGATGTCGGGGTTGGGCTCCTCGTCGAAGACCTCCTCGGGGACGGTCTGGTGGCCGCCCGAGAGCTTCTGGTCGTAGAGGACGATGGCCGGAATCTGGTACTCGTAGGCGATTTCGAAGGCCTTGCGAGTCTGCTCGTAACACTCCGCGGGGTCGCCCGGCGCGAAGACGACGCGGTTCGAGTCTCCCTGCGAGGTGTACAGGACGTGTTCGAGGTCGCCCTGCTCGGGCTTGGTCGGCATCCCCGTCGAGGGACCCGCGCGCATCGCTTCCACGAGGACGATGGGCGTCTCGGTAATCTCGGCGAGGCCGAGCGGTTCGGACATCAGCGCGAAGCCACCGCCCGACGAGCCGGACATCGCCTTCGCACCGGCGTGGCTCGCACCGATGGCGAGCGACGCCGCGGCGATTTCGTCCTCGACCTGCTCGGAGATGCCGCCCATGTCCGGCAGGTGCTGGGTCATGATGGTGAACACGTCGGTCCACGGGGTCATCGGATAACCCGAGATGAACCGACAGCCCTCGTCCAGCGAGCCGTAGGCGATGCCGTGCGAACCGGAGACGAGGACCTGCTCTTCGTCCTGCGTTCCCGTCGGAACTCGGATGTCGTGAGTGTGCTCGTAGTCCTCGTTGACCGACTCGTATGCCTCTTCGAGAATTTCGAGGTTGGCTTCCAGTACGTCGCCGCTCATCGCGTCGGACATCAGGCCCTCGATGTGTTCGAGGTCCATGTCCAGCAGCGCCGCGGTCGCGCCCACGCCCGCCGTGTTGCGCATGACCTCCCGGCCGTGTTCCTTGGCGAGACCCCGCAGGTCGAGGTCGTAGACGTGCCAGTCGTTCTCCTCGACGCGCTCGTCGAAGTTCTCGATTTCGCTGGCGTCGAGGAGTCCGGAGTCGTAGACGATGACGCCGCCCTCGCGGAGTTCGTCGAGGTTCTCCGAGAGGGGCTTTATCTCCTCGTTACCGTAGTAGGCTTCGTCCTGCGGGTTCCGAGCGAAGCTGTCGCCCAGCGCCAGCAGGAAGTTGTAGTTGTCTCCTCGGGACTTTACGGGCTCGTCTTTCGCCCGAATCTCTACGTACGTGTGGCCGCCGCGGATGCGCGACGGGTAGTGTCGGTGCGTGAAGACGTTCAGCCCCGAGCGCATCAGCGCCTTAGCGAAGTTCTGGCTCGTCGAGTCGATTCCGTCTCCGGAACCACCTGCGATTCGCCAGATGAGTTCGTCATCAGTCATATCTGTTGCTCACGGCCGTTAGGCCCAGTGGTTGAAAATAAATCGGGGAGTCAGTAAAGCCTTTGCTATAGATTAGCAAGGAATGTTCATGAGGGATTGGCGGTAATGGTGCCTTTCTGACCGATTTTCGTCCGCATGATTCGCAATACCGGTCGCCGGAGTACGCGACGAGAGGCTAATTCTATTCTGAATAGTGATACATAAGTTTATAAGAAAAAGAGAGGCAAACCGACCGCATGTCGAAGCCGACCTTGGTCGCTGTCGCCGTTCTCCTCGTCGTGACGACCACGGCCGCCGGAACGCTCGGTGCGGACGCCGTCTCCGTGACCGAATCGACTCCTTCGAACGAAGCGCCGCTCGCCGACGCGGGTCTCGACCAAGACGTGCGTCGCGGCGCGACCGTTCTCTTGGACGCCACGGGGTCGCGCGACCCCGACGGTCGCATCGAACGCTACGACTGGTCGATTCGAACTCCGTCCGGCGACGCGATTACCCCGGACTGTGCCGACTGCGCCCGGACGCGATTTACACCGACCGAGACCGGCCGCTATCGCGTCACGGTAACCGTCACCGACGACGACGGCGCGACGCGCTCGGACACGCTCTACGTGAACGTATCGCCCGGCGCGGCTCCGACAGTCTCCGTTTCGGGACCGACGAGTTCCACGACGGACTCCTCGGCGACCTACACCGCGACTCTCTCCGCCGGAGCGGCCGCGCTCGATTACGTCGTCTGGCGCGTCGCCGGGAATCGAATCGCCAACCACTCGCTCTCGCCCGGCCAGACGACCGACACCGTGTCGAAGTACTTCCCGACCGACGGGGAGCGTGAAGTAACCGCGACGGTCTACGACGCCGACGACCTGACGGCGACGAGTTCGCTCCCCGTCTCGGTCCAGTCGGAGTCGCCTTCGGAACGACCCGCAGAGCCGCCCTCCTCGAACACGAAGACTGCCGCCCGAAACTCACCGCACATCGTTGGCGACGAACTCCTCACCGGGTCGAGACCGTTCCGCGGTCGGTACGACGTTCGACTCGACGCTCCGAACGGTGCCGTCTCCTCGGTCGAGTGGCGGAGCAGTACTGGTCGGATCGGTAAGGGCCACTCGCTGAATCGGTCGTGGGAGCCGGGCGAACACGAACTCTACGCCGTCGTCACGTACGACGACGGTTCGACCAACGTCGCCACCTTCGCTGGCGGCACGACGACGGTTACCGTCGACTCGGAGCCGAGCGTGTCGTTCGAATCGCTCGACCGATACGGCTCGATTTCGGGGACTGTCGAGGGAATCGACGAGTACGATAACCTGAACGGACTTCGCGTCGAAGTAGATGGCGAAACAGTCGCCGTTGCCAGGGACGATCTGCGCAGCGGCTATCGTCGTGGTTTCGGTCGTCAGCGGACGCTGAAATTCTCTCACACCGAATTCACGCCCGGAGAGAAGTATACCGTCTCTGCCATTGCTACTGACAAACGAGGCCAGACTGCTCGGGTAAGCCGTGAAATCGTTCCGGTTGAGAAACCCGAGATTGTCCGATCCGAGTTCGTTAACGGGCCCGTTGACTCGTATCACGAACGTATTGATCCTAAGCGATACACTGCTCATCACGTCTTGGTGGTCAATTTGAACGGTGTAGACTCTAAAAGACTGGAGATTAATCTTAGACCAGAAGATAGACGTCTAAAAAGAATAAATACTAACGATTATAATTGGATACAGAAGAAAAACGGGGATAGACTCATCGTACATTCCTTTTGGGCAGGAGAAATACCAAGAATGTACGATATACTTATTGATTTGAATATACAAGCAAGTAGTGGAGAGGAATTCACAGGGACAAAAACGTCAAGCTCATTTGCAGCAACCCCGAGTAAACCAGAGCTTCGGCTAAATGTAATGAACGACGGAACGGAAAAGTACATCACTAGAGAACATGGCATCTTGGTGAATGCCTCTAGGTCGTTCGACCCAGACGGGACCGACCTCAAATACATTTGGAAGTACGGTGCAGAGCCGACGAAACCCGACAACACGACTGCCAAATTCCGTTCGTACGAGCGCGCCGCGAGTATCGTTGAGGATGGCTACGACCTGCAATCGAAGCGCAACTTCGATTTCCTCGACTACTTTACGCCGGATATCTCTGAAACGAGAGTTCTAACTGAAAAACCGTACGCGGACAAGGAGACTGTTCGAATCCGCGTCGCGACCGAACCCTATCACTTCTCGAAACAGACGTATTACGCGGACTTCTCGCTTGGAATCGCGGTATCGAACCCCGAAGCGAACGTCGTCGAGTGGAAGAGCGTCGAAGCGGAGCAAAGCGGACACTCGGACGCGACGGAGGACCCGTACCGCTACGTCGGAATAATTGAGATTCCGACCGAGGCACTTACTTCGGCTGCACGTTCCCCGACTGTAGCGGTCTACAACGAGGAGAACACCCGGAAAAGGAGCGAAACGAACCTCCCGACAATCGCTACTTCGGAGAGTAGCAAGTACTGGACCGACGTTACCGTCCGAAACCTCTCGTATCTAGTCGAGAAATCTCGAACGAGGAGAGTGACGGTCGATACGGAAGAGCGGCGAAACACGTATCTGAAAGAGGGATACGAAATCGAACAGACGAACGAAGAAACGAACTACGTTCTCGAAGAGCGGAGCAAAATAGCGGATGCAGAGTACGAAACCAAGACGCAGCGTTTCGACAGTCAGCGTCTTCGAAGGGTGTTCCTTAGTCACTCGAACGAATGGTACGCCTCCGGACGCTACCAGACGACGAAGACAAAGACGCAGAACGTATCGAAGTGGTATCCGGTTTCGGGAACGGGGCTCGAGAAGCAGTGGTCCGATTCGAGTCTGTGGAACGGTGAGCGAACCGGAAGCACCCGTGAGGTAAAGGTCGAACCGGCCGAGTACCGCACGCAGCACAAGTACCAATACGAAAACGAAATCGAGAAGACGAAGACGATAACGGTCTGGCGCACCGGGACTCGGTCGGTGACGAAATCCGGGACGCGAACGGTAGAGCGGTGTAGTCTCAAATTCGGCTGCCGAGAGGTCACCGAGAGGTACACTTACACGACAGAAGAGACCTACACGTACCGGACGAGAAAGACTCACACCTACACGATCACGAAGACCGAAAGCTACTGGGCGACTTCGAGATTCGACCCGGATCACACCTTCACCGGGAAAACACGCCGAACGAAGCTTTCGGACGCGGTCTACGAAACTCAGATCGAAGTCAAATACAGAACTCAGACGACCGAAACCGAGACCCACTACGAAGTAGCCCGTGACGTGAAGGTCCGAGAACCAGTCTACGAGTGGCAAGCGAAAACATCGACGATGGACCTCATGCTCGCGAGGAAGCAGGTTTCCGGCAGACCCGATTGGCGGATGACCGAAGAACGAACGACTACGTGGCTCCTCACTCGACAAGACGGAGCGACGACGCTGTGGACGCCGATTTACGAAACGAGAAGTGATGTCGTCAAGACGAAAGCAGTAGTCAGTGGGACAGTCGTCACTCGGTCTTACGACTCCGAATCGGGCAAGTTCGTTGAAGAAGAACGACCTTCCTCGAACGAGGTCGTATTCGAAGGTGTGAAAAGTAAAAATTACATAATAGATAGCATAACCAACGATGAGGAAACGGTCGACTGGTGTCTGGTAAAAGTCGCCTGCTCGTCATCCGGAGGGAGCAACCGAACATGAGATACGAATATGCCACCGTCGCTTTCGGCGTACTCCTCGTAGTCTGCACGCCGATTTCCGTAGGATTAGCCTCGCCAGAAGCGATAGGGGCCGGAAACGAGAATCGAGAAGTCAAATCCGCATCAAACACTGAGTACACAGTTTCGTTCGACGACGAAGATTCGATGGTTAAAGTCGTGACGGAAAATCCAACTAATGAACAGATTCGACTCGCCGGGTATGTCGTTACAGTTGACGGGAAACAAGTTCACGAAGCGGAATTAAATCTCTCCGAAGACGAGGAGCGGATACAAAATATCAACCTCACTAAAGGTATAAACGTCAATCGAGATAATCACACCGTTGTATTCTCGACATACGGAGCACACACCCAATTCAATTTCACGCGAAAAATCGACTCCGCAGACCCCGGACCGATTCCGACCCCGTACATCGCCGACGTAGAAGTCACAGAAGGAACAATCGAAGGCAAATCGTCCACGGTCGCCAACGTGACGCTCGTGAATCCATCGGAGCAGATCTACAGCACGAAACTCATGGTTCACACAGTCGGGACCGAGGGCAGTCTCTATCCCGCCTCGGTTCGTCCGGGGGATACCCGGACGATTACCGTCGAGTTGCTCGACGACCGAGGAGCGAAGGTCGCAGGCGAGGCGCGACTCTACACGGACAACCTGACCGATGCGGACAGCGGCATCGACCAAGTAGAGTTCGCTGGACAAGTCGGAACCGAGACGAGCGTCTGGAACGCGTCGTACGAACCCGTGCGACCGACGTGGATGCAGAACAACTACGAGTACCACAACGACAGCTACGCTCCCGGTCCCGCGACGAAGCTCAGCCGCGGGTACGAACTCGCCGGAATCCCAGTCATATATGTTCTCGTCGGCGTTGTGTTGGGACTGTTCGCGTTCCGGAAGTTCCGCTGAAGAGCCCTACGACTCTTTCGTGCGGATAATTTCGCGCATGTTCAGATAGATGTCCCGCGGTGTCGTCTCCTCGTCGGGGTCGTAGAGGTCGCTGACCCGGTAGAGGAGCGCGGCGACCATCCTGCTCTCGGAACTCTCGGCGCGGATGTCGTCGGCGATCTCCCGGAGCGTTTCGACGCGCTCCACGTCGCTCGTCGCTTCGTCGTCGGACATGGGTCAGCGTTGTTGGCGTCGTTTGATAACTCCGACGTTGTTGGCCACGTTCTCGGTCAGGACGCGGAAGGCGTCGCCCGTGTCGTCGTCCTCGTCCAACACGATGGGTTTGCCTTCGTCGCCGCCGGTCCGGACCGACGGGTCGATGGGGATGGAACCGAGGAACGGCATGTCGTTCTCCTCGGCGAACGCCGCGCCGCCGCCGCGGCCGAAGATGTCGTGTTCACCGCCACAGTCGGGGCACTTGAACGTGGACATGTTCTCCGCGATACCGAGGACCGACGTGTCGTGCTTACCGAACATGCGCAGGCCCTTGCGGGCGTCGTCGATGGCGACTTCTTGGGGCGTCGTCACGATGACCGCGCCCGTGACGGGGACGCTCTGGAGGAGCGTCAGTTGCGCGTCGCCGGTGCCCGGCGGGAGGTCCACGACCATGTAGTCGAGGTGGCCCCACTCTACGTCCTCCCAGAGTTGGGTGAGGACCTTGTGAACCATCGGACCGCGCCAGATGACGGGGTCGTCTTCGCCGACGAGGAAGGCCATGCTCATGAGTTTCACGCCGAACTGCTCGGGCGGAATCATGGTCTCTTCCTCGGTGGCCTTGGGCACCTCCTTGGCATCTACCATCCGGGGAACGTTCGGGCCGTAGATGTCCGCGTCGAAGAGACCGACGCGGGCACCCAGTTGGGAGAGACCGGCCGCGATGTTGACCGCGACCGTCGATTTGCCGACGCCGCCCTTGCCCGAGGCGACCGCGATGATGTTCTCGACGTTCGGGAGGACCTGCTCGTCGGTGGAGATATCGTCGTCCACGCGGGCCGAGAGGTCGGCGTCGAGACCGTGGTCGCTCAGGACCTCTCGGACCCGGTTTGCGATTTGAGTCTCGTGGGGCGAGTACGGCGCGCCCAGCGCCAGCGAGATGGTTGCGGTGTCTCCTTCGACCGAGAGGTCGTTGACGAGACCGAGCGAGACGATGTCGTCGCCGAGGTCCGGATCTTCGACCTCCCGGAGCAAGTCGCGTACCTCTGATGCGTCCATAGCCGGGGGTACGGTCCGAAGCGTCGATAAGCCTTGTCAACTTTCGAGTCGGACGCGACGCGATTGGTCGAGGGTCGAAACTGTCTCTGGCCCACCGAATACTTAATCCTCAGTGGGTCGTTTCGCGGTGTATGTCAGACCGCGAGACTGCTCCGGTCGGTGTCGGCGAGCGGTATTCGGTCGAAATCGAGGACCTCGGGAGCGAGGGCGACGGCGTGGCTCGCATCGAATCGTTCGTGGTGTTCGTCCCCGGCGCGGACCTCGGGGAACGGGTGGACATCCGAATCGAGGAGGTCGGCGGGAGCCACGCCGTCGCGTCGGTAGTCGACGAGTCGGAGTCCGCGGACGACGAACGAGCGTCTAGCGAGGAACCGTAGCCGGGAGAGAGACCCCGACGGAGGAAAATAGTAACCGAATTTGGTTACGAGACGCGGGGTTTCGACAGCGATTTTAAGGACCCGCACGCGAAAGGTCCGAACTATGTTGGAGGACGATTTCGGGCGCGAGGTCTCCGGGGTGCGGGTCTCGCTCACCGACCGGTGTAACTTCGACTGCGTCTACTGTCACAACGAGGGGCTGGGCGACACACGCGGGCCGATGGACCCGCAAGACGACGAGATGAGCGCAGACGAGGTAGTCCGGTTTCTGGAGGTCGCTCGCGAGTTCGGCGTCGAGAAGGTGAAGTTCACCGGAGGAGAACCGATGCTCCGCCAAGACCTCGAAGAGATAATTCGGCGGACGCCCGACGGGATGGAAGTCTCGATGACGACCAACGGAACCTTTCTACCGGGGCGCGCACCCGACCTCGTGGACGCCGGACTAGAGCGCGTGAACGTCTCCCAAGACGCGCTCGACCCCGAGGCCTTCGCGGAAGTCACCCAGAGCGGAGCCTACGACAAGGTCATCGAGGGCGTCGAGGCGGCGCTCGATGCCGGACTCGACCCGGTGAAGCTCAACATGGTCGTGTTCGAACACACGGCAGGCTACGTCGAGGAGATGGTCGAACACGTCGCCGAGAACGACGGGCTTCAACTCCAACTCATCCAGTACATGCCCGAACTCACGGGCAAGCCCGAGTGGAACATCGACATCCAGCGCGTCCACGACTGGCTGGCCGACATCGCCGACGAGGTCGAGACCCGCGAGATGCACCACCGGAATCGCTACTGGGTCGGCGGGACGGCCGACGACCCCGACGGCGGGATGGTCGAAATCGTGGACCCCGTCGAGAACCCGCAGTTCTGCGCGAACTGCCATCGCGTGCGCGTCACGCACGAAGGATACCTTAAGGGGTGTCTGAACCGAAACGACGACCTCCGGTCGATGGGCGAGATGACCCGCGACGAGATTCGAGCGACGTTCCGCGAGACGGTCGCCAACCGGGTCCCCTACTACGGCGAGTACATGGTTCAGGGCGACGACGGCGAGTGGGAGATCAACGACGAGTACGTCAACAACGTCGAAGTGTAGCCGTCCGCTCGCGTCCGGCCCGCGTCCTCCTCGACCAGTTTTTCTCGCACGGGCCTCCTCGAAGTGCTATCCTCTCGGTAGACTTCAACGTCCGGCCCGCACGCTTAACCGCGATTCCGACGAACCCCGAGACATGACCGAGCGCGAACTGGCCGAGCGACTGGGAGCGGCCGACGTGGGCGACCGCGTGAGAGTTGACCTCGCGGACGGTACCTCTTTCGAGGGACCGGCGAGTCCCATCGACTACGTGCCCGACGAGTCGCTCCGCGTCGAAGTCCGGCCCGAGGGCGGAACGACCGAACGGTACGAGTTGAGCGCCGATTACGACGGAGCGTGGAGTGACCTATCGGTCCGACACGTGGACATCGCCGACGGGGACGCGGAGTGGGAGTCGCTGGGGTCCGTCGAGCGCGTCGAGGTCCGGGGGGACGACGACGAGTGGGAGTGGGGTCCTTCGTAGCGACGGCGGAGCGAGAATCGCACCGCGAGCGTTCCAGCGAGGAGTGAGACGCCGGGACGAGGAGCCCGCGTTTCGTTGTATTTATATATGGCCGCCCAGTACGTTGAGTTGCAAACCTGTAGGGGCGCCGGGTCCCGAGTCCGAGAGGGCGACAGTGAATGCAAGCGTGTCGAGGTAGCCTAGTCTGGCCCACGGCGCAGGGTTGCTAACTCTGTGGCGTCAAGCCTCGAGGGTTCGAATCCCTCCCTCGACGCTTTCCAGTATCCAAACCATGAGTACGGAAGAACCACAGGAGGAAGACGAGGACCTCCGCTATTTCGTCCGCATCGGGCAAACCGACCTCGATGGGACGAAGTCCGTCGAACGATCCCTGAGCGAACTGAACGGGATCGGTCGCCGAGCGGCGCGGATCATCGCCGATAAATCCGGCGTAGACCGTACGGCGACGTTCGGACGCCTCGAAGACGACGAGATCGACTCGGTCGTCGAGGCCGTCGAGAACTTCGCCGACGAGGTCCCTGAATGGCTCGCGAACCACCGCAACGAGTACTTCTCCGGCGAGACGACCCACCAGACGGGCAACGATTTGAACATGACCCGTCGGCAGGACATCAACCGGATGAAGATGATCGACTCGTACAAGGGCGTCCGCCACAAGCGTGGCCAGAAAGTCCGCGGTCAGCGCACCCGTTCGACGGGGCGTACCGAGGGCACCATCGGCGTCAACGTCGAGGAGATCAAAGAAGAGCAGGCCGCCGAGGCCGAAGAAGAGGGTGGTGAAGAATAATGGCGCTCGGACAGAACACCAAGTTCTACGAGACGCCGAACCACCCGTATCAGGGCGAGCGTATCTCCGAGGAGCGCAGTCTCCTCGACCGCTACGGCCTGCAGAACAAAGAAGAACTCTGGCGCGCCCAGTCGAAGCTTCGTGGCTACCGCCGCGAGGCCCGGAACATCCTCGCGCAGCGAGCGCAGGGTGACACCGAGGCGATGGAAGGCGAAGAGTTCGTCACGGCGCTCCAGCGAATCGGCGTCCTCGACGAGGGCGACGAGCTGGACGACGTGCTGCTGCTGGACGTGACCGACGTGCTGGAGCGCCGTCTCCAGACGGTCGCCTACCGCAAGGGTCTGGGCAACACGCCGAATCAGGCCCGGCAGTTCGTCGTCCACGGACACGTCACCGTGGACGGCCAACGCGTGCAGGCTCCCTCGTACAAGGTCGAAGTGGCCGAGGAGTCCACGGTCCAGTTCGAGGAGAACAGTCCGCTGTCGGACGAACTCCACCCCGAACGAGCGGAGGGTAACGAATGAGCGCAAACGACGACGAGAAATGGGGCGTAGCCCACGTTCACGCATCGTTCAACAACACCATCATCACGGTCACCGACCTGACCGGTGCCGAGACCATCGCCAAGAGTAGTGGCGGGACGGTCGTCAAGCAGAACCGCGACGAGTCCTCGCCGTACGCCGCGATGCAGATGGCCGAGACGGTCGCGGAAGAGGTCAAGGCCGCTGGCATCGACGGCGTCCACGTCAACGTGCGCGGTCCCGGTGGCAATCTCCAGCAGAACCCCGGACCGGGCGCGCAGGCGACCATCCGCGCGCTCGCACGCGCCGGACTCGAAATCGGTCGCATCGAAGACGTGACCCCGATTCCCCACGACGGCACCCGTGCCCCCAAGGGCAAGAGTGGATTCTAACCCATGACAGAAGACTACGAGGTTGAGTTCATCGAACGAGGCGACCGCCAGTCGCGGTTCCTCGTTCGAGGCGTGACCCCGGCGTTCGCGAACGGGATTCGCCGCGCCATCGTCGCGGACGTGCCGACGCTGTCTATCGACACGGTCCGGATGGTCGAGAACTCGTCGGTGATGTTCGACGAGCAGATCGGTCTGCGGCTCGGTCTCGTCCCCCTCAGCACGCCGCTCGGCGAGTTCGAGGAGGGCGACACCGTCACGCTCAGCCTCGATGTCTCGGGTCCGGGGACCGCCTATTCGGGCGACCTCGTGAGTTCCGACGGGATGGTCCAACCGGCCGACGACAACGTCCCCATCATCGACCTGAAGGACGACCAACGGCTCGAACTCGAAGCCGACGCCGTCCTCTCGACGGGGAAGGACCACGCCAAACATCAGGGCGGCGTGGCCGTCGGCTACCGACACCTCCAGCGCGTGGAGGTCGTCGGCGACCGCGACGAGTACGACGAGGAGGAACAGACCCGAATCCTCCGCGGCGTCATCGAAGACGACGGCGAACTCGTCTCGACTGCGGAGTTCGACCACGACCTCACGAACCGGTACCCCGGCAAGGAGATCGAGGTCCACGACGTGGACAACGCGTTCGTCTTCCACGTCGAGACCGACGGGTCGCTGTCCATCGACGAACTCGTGACGGAAGCGGCCGCTTCGATTAGCGACCGCGCGGACGAACTCGAAGAAGCTGTACAACTGTAGAACCATGCAAGGCACTTCAGACCACCGTTCGGTGTTCTCCCGTCCCGGCAAGCGACGCAATCGCAAGCCGGGAGCGCGATTCGGAAGTCAGACCGAAAGTGGTTTGAAGGGCCACCCACAACACACTGTTGCCCGCGACGGGCTGCACGTGTGTTCTACGTGCAGGGATAGCCAAGTCAGGCCAACGGCGCAGCGTTCAGGGCGCTGTCTCGTAGGAGTCCGCAGGTTCAAATCCTGCTCCCTGCACTGCAATTTTCATTCCCATCAGGAGGAAGTATTATGAGCAAGACGAATCCGAGGCTCACTAGTCTCATCGCTGATCTGAAGTCGGAGTCCCGCGATTCGGACGCCGACGTGTGGAGTACTGTCGCGGACCGCCTCGAGAAGCCCCGGAGCACTTACGCGGAAGTCAACCTCGGTCGCATCGAGCGATACGCCGAGGAGGACGAGACCGTCATCGTGCCCGGCAAGGTTCTCGGGAGTGGAGTCCTGCAGAAGACCGTCACCGTCGCCGCCGTGGACTTCTCGTCCACCGCGGAGACGAAGATTCAGCAAGCAGACGGTGAGGCTCTCGAACTCGAACAGGCGATAGAACAGAACCCCGAGGGCTCGAACGTACGGGTGATCCGATGAGTCTCGCAGAATTCGACGCAGATGTCGTAGTGGACGCCCGCGACTGCATCCTCGGTCGCGTGGCGAGTCAGGTCGCACAGCGTGCCCTCGACGGCGAGCGCGTCGCGGTGGTCAACGCCGAGGACGCGGTCATCACGGGTAGCGAAGAAGACGTGATGGCGAAGTACGAGAAGCGCGCCGAGTTGGGTTCGGACAGCGGTCCGTACTACCCCAAGCGCCCCGACATGATCTTCAAGCGGACCATCCGCGGGATGGTCCCCTACAAGCAAGACCGCGGTCGGGAAGCCTTCGAGAACGTCCGCGTCTACGTGGGCAACCCCCACGACGATGACGGAGAGGTTCTTGAGGGCACCTCGCTGGACCGACTCTCGAACATTCGATTCGTCCAGTTGGGCGAAATCAGCAAGAATCTGGGTGCTAACGTCACATGGTAACCAACACGAGTGGCAAGAAGAAGACGGCCATCGCCCGCGCCACCGTCACGGAAGGCGAGGGGCGAGTGCGAATCAACTCCCAGCCGGTCGAGCTGGTCGAACCGGAGACGGCGCAACTGAAGATGCTGGAACCGTTCCGCATCGCTGGCGACGAACTGCGCGACGGCGTGGACTTGGAAGTCTCGGTGCAGGGCGGCGGCATCAGCGGACAGGCCGACGCGGTCCGCACCGCCATCGCGCGCGGTCTGGTGCAGTACACCAACGACGCCGAGTTGCGAGACGCGTTCATCGAGTTCGACCGGTCGCTGCTGGTCAACGACTCGCGGCGTTCCGAACCCAAGAAGTGGGGCGGCCCCGGCGCTCGCGCCCGCTACCAGAAATCCTACCGCTAATCACCATGACAGGAAACCCGCGGTCCACGACGGAGACACGTTAACCCATGATGGTACCAGTCCGCTGTTTCACGTGCGGTAAGGTCGTCGGGGAGTACTGGGAGGAGTTCAAAGCACGGTCGGCGACGAAAGAGGGTGACGAGGACCCGGAGAAGGTCCTCGACGAACTCGGCGTCGAGCGACAGTGCTGTCGTCGGATGCTCGTCTCGCACAAGGACCTCGTCGATATCGTCGCTCCCTACCAGTAATGGCTCAGCAACGCTACTCCCGCTACGAGAAGGCTCGCATCATCGGGGCGCGCGCCCTGCAAGTGTCGTACGGCGCGCCCGTGCTGACCGACACCGAGGAGACCGAGCCGATACTCATCGCGGCCGACGAGTACGACGCTGGCGTCCTGCCGTTCACCGTCCGACGAGGTGAGAAATGACGCTCGTCAGCGAGGTCCGTCTGCGACAGATTCTCGACTCCCGAGGTAATCGGACCGTCGAGGCCGATGTCGTCACCGAGAGCGGTGGCTTCGGCCGCGCGGCGGCCCCGAGCGGCGCTTCGACCGGCGAGTACGAGGCCATCGAACTCGACCCGAGCGAAGCCATCGCCAGCGCCCGCGAACACGCCGTTCCGCGGCTGGAGGGCAAGGTCTTCGTCGGCGACCAGCGCGACGTGGACCGCACGCTTCGCGCGGCCGACGGCACGGACGACTTCTCGGAAATCGGTGCGAACAGTGCGGTCGCCATCAGCATGGCCGCCTCGAAGGCCGCGGCCGACGTGACCGGCGCACCGCTCTACCAGCACCTCGGCGGCGCGTTCCGGGGCGAACAGTTCCCGACGCCGCTCGGTAACGTCATCGGCGGTGGCGAACACGCCGCGGACGCGACCGCGATTCAGGAGTTCCTCGCGGCACCCGTCGGCGCGCCCAACGTCCAAGACGCGGTGTTCGCCAACGCGGCGGTCCACCAGGAGGTCCACGACCTGCTGGCCGAGCGCGACATCGCCGCCGGAAAAGGCGACGAAGGCGCGTGGGCACCCTCTATCGAGGACGACGAGGCGTTCGAGCTGATGGCCGAGGCGACCGACGCGGTGTCGGACGAGTTCGGCTTCGACATCAAGTTCGGTCTCGACGTGGCCGGTGCGGAGATGTACGACGACGACGAGGACGAGTACGTCTACCGCGAGACGACTCGCTCGACCGACGAGCAGATCGAGTACATCGCCGACCTCGTGGACGAGTACGACCTCGCGTACGTCGAGGACCCCCTCGACGAGGACGACTACTCGGGCTTCGCCGAACTGACCGAGAAAGTCGGCGACCGGACGCTCGTCTGCGGCGACGACTTGTTCGTCACCAACGTCGAGCGACTGGAGACCGGCATCGAGCAGGACGCTGGCAACTCCATCTTGGTCAAGCCCAACCAGATCGGCACCCTCAGCGACGCCGTGGACGCCGTGGAACTCGCGGTCGAGAACGGCTACCAGCCGGTCATCTCCCACCGGAGCGGAGAGACCGAGGACACGACCATCGCACACCTCGCCGTGGCGACCGGTGCCCCGTACATCAAGACGGGCGCGGTCGGCGGCGAGCGAACCGCCAAGCTCAACGAACTCATTCGTATCGAGCAAAACGTATCACGACTATGAGCGAAAACGACCCCGAACAGGTAGACGACGAAGGCCTCGACGCCGCGGAATCGGAGATCGACCCCGAACCCGAGGGCGAATCCGGTGCGGAACCGTCGGTCGAACCCGACGAGGACGTTGCGGCCGAGGCTGACGACGACGAAACGACCGAAGACGAGGGACCGAACCTCGACGAGAACGTCATGGAGAACCAAGAGGAGGCCGACCTCCTCATCCCCGTTGAGGATTATCTGGGCGCTGGCGTCCACATCGGGACCCAGCAGAAGACCCAAGACATGGAGCGGTTCATCCACCGCGTCCGGACCGACGGACTGTACGTCCTCGACGTGTCGAAGACCGACGGCCGTATCCGCACGGCCGCGGACTTCCTGTCGAACTACAGTCCCGAGCAAATTCTGGTCACCTCCTCGCGCCAGTACGGCCGCTTCCCCGCCGAGAAGTTCGCGGACGCGGTCGGCGCGCGCGCCCGAACCGGCCGGTTCATCCCCGGCACGCTGACCAACCCCAAGTACGACGGCTACATCGAGCCGGACGTGCTGGTCGTCACCGACCCCATCGGCGACGCCCAAGCGGTCAAGGAGGCCATCACGGTGGGCATCCCGGTCATCGCGATGTGCGACTCCAACAACAACACCAGCAACGTGGACCTCGTGGTCCCGACGAACAACAAGGGTCGCAAGGCGCTGTCGGTCGTCTACTGGCTGCTGGCCAACGAGACGCTCGACCGCCGCGGAGCCGAACCCGCCTACTCGCTCGACGACTTCGAGAGCGAGATTTAAGTTCGCTGGATTTTCACGCTTTCCGTTCGCGAGACGGGCTTTTCTGCCGACCATCGTCCCAAGAGCGCCACGCTATCCGTCCTCGCGTTCGGCCAGTGCGCCGCTATCGCTCTCGGGGGTCCATCACGTAGTAGACTACCGTGAGTGCGAAACCGGCTCCAAACGCACCGGCGACTGCGAACTCACCGAGGAGACCGCCGACGAGCATGTACGTGACGAAGGCGACGAGGCCCGTCACGACCGCGTACGTGGCCCGCGAGAGACTCCTCGTCCACCCGTCGAGTCGCCGATACCAGCGTCGTAACCGAGTCACGTGCCGTCGTACGGACGGCGCGTGCTTAGTTCTGCGGTGATGCAATCGACAATCGAACCGGTGGTCGATGCGAGTCTCGGAAAAGAGATTCGACGGAAACGAGGAGAACGACTACTCTTCGAGGCAGTCTTCGAGCGGGTCGATAATATCGTCGGCGACCGAGTAGGGGTCGGTCTCGCGTTCGAGGACCTGCTGGGCGAACGCCTCGATGCCGCCCCGGCGCTCGATTTCGTCCTCCAACAGCGTCCCCACGTCGTCGCGCAGGAGATTGCGAATCTCCTCGGCGTAGCGCATCCGGGCCTTCTCTTCGAGGAGTCCCGACGCGTCGAGGTAGTCGGCGTGGTCCGCGAGCGTCCCGACTAACTCCTCGACGCCCTCGCCGTCCTTGGCGACGGTCTCCACGATTTGAGGTTCCCAGCTCTGGGTCTCCTCGTCGCTCTCGCCATCGTCGTCGGACTCCGCGTCGGTGTCCGCGCCGTGACCGCTGGTCGCGCCAGCGCCGTGGTGGCCGGTCGCGAGGCTGGCGGTGTTGTCCTGTTGCATGTGGACCATCTCGCGCAACTCTTGGACCGTGCGGTCCGCGCCGTCGAGGTCGGCTTTGTTGACGACGAACACGTCGGCGATTTCGAGGATGCCCGCCTTGAGCATCTGCACGTCGTCGCCGCTCCCCGGCGGGACCAGCACCGCGACCGTGTCTGCGGACTTCACGATGTCTATCTCGTTCTGGCCAGCGCCGACCGTCTCGATGATGATCTTGTCCTTGCCGAACGCGTCGAGGGCCTTCACCGCGTCCGTGGTCGCGGTCGAGAGGCCGCCGAGCGTCCCGCGGGCGGACATCGACCGGAAGAACACGTCCATGTCACCGACGTTGCTCGCCATCCTGATGCGGTCTCCGAGGACCGCGCCCCCCGTGAACGGCGACGAGGGGTCGACCGCGATGACGCCGACCGTCTCGCCGCGCTCGCGGTAGTAGTTGGCCATCTTGTCCACGAGCGTCGATTTGCCAGCGCCGGGGCTTCCGGTGATGCCGATTACCTCGGCGTCGCCGGTGTGCTGGTGAAGCCGGGAGACGAGGTTTCGATAGCCCGGCGCGCGGTTCTCGATTTTGGTGATGGTGCGGGCCAGCGCGCGGTGTTTGCCCGCCAGTAACTCCTCGACTAGCTCGGCGTGGTCGGGTTCGGCGCTCATCGCTCGGGAGCGTTCTCGCGGACGAACTCGATGGTCTCCTCCATCGGCGTGCCGGGACCGAACACCTCGGCGACGCCCAACTCCTTGAGTTCCGCTTTGTCGTCGTCGGGCACGACTCCGCCGACGAGGACGAGGGTGTCCTCGAAGGCGTCGTACTCTTTCAGCCCCTCGATAATCTTGGGGACGAGGGTGTTGTGGGCGCCCGAGAGGATGGAGATACCGAGGACGTTCACGTCCTCTTGGACCGCGGCCTGTACGATTTCGTCGGGGGCGTTGTGGAGCCCCGAGTAGATGACCTCGAATCCGGCGTCGCGGAACGCCCGCGCGATGACGTGCGCGCCGCGGTCGTGACCGTCGAGTCCGACTTTGGCGACGAGACAGCGAATCGACTGCTGTTCCGAATCTGCGCTCATGGGTGTCAATTCTTGCCGTCAGACTTTGACCCTTACGGAAACCTCACTGAAAGTTCATTTGGGTTCGTGAAAGCGTGGTTGTCGCCGTGGGCGGAACCGTCGTCCGAAACGGATACGGCGCGAATTCCCATGTCGGTCGCGGTGCCGTGCGGCGACTCCTGTTTGTCGGCGAGAGTCCGCCGTGCGGCCGCAGTGGTGAGTAGTGGCACCCGTTTACGCTTCGGTCGTAGAATCTCGGCGACGTTCGAACTCTTCGAGACCGATACACCGACCGCTACCCGGTCGGACGCGAAAGAAAAATCCAGTGCTGAATCGAGATGCCGATTTAACCGAAGAGTTCGCCGAGGCCTTCGCCGTCTGCCTCGTCGTCGTCGTCGCCGCCTTCGTCTGCGTCGGCCTCTTCCTCTTCGTCGTCGTCGCCGCCTTCCTCGTCGGCGGACTCCTCGTCGGCACCGCCCTCTGCGGCAGCGCCGCCCGCGGCGGCTCCGCCAGCGGGCACGGCCGCGGCCTGCTCGACGGCGTCGTCGATGTCGACATCCTCGAGCGCGGCGACGAGCGCCTTGACGCGGGACTCCTCGACATCGACGCCAGCGGCGTCGAGTACGTTAGTGAGGTTCTCTTCGTTGATCTCTTCGCCCGATTCGTTCAGGATGAGTGCAGCGTAAACGTATTCCATTGTTAGTAGTTTGGTGGTTGGTTATCCGAACATCGCGCCGAGCGCGTCGCCGCCGTCGTCGTCGTCGTCTTCCTCGTCGTCGTCGGCGTCGGCTTCCTCTTCGGCGTCGGTGTCGGATTCGGTTTCTTCGTCGGTCGATTCCTCTTCGGCGGCACCTGCGGCGGGAGCCTCTACGTCAGACAGCTCCTCGGGCAGGGCCTCCTCGTCGTCGATCTGCGCGGCGAGCGCACGAACCTGTCCGTCCGCCTTGCTCACGAGGTCCGGCACGACATCCGGGCTCTCGATTTCGGCTTGGAGACCGAGGCTCTTGGCCTCGCCCTCGGCCTTCTGGACGAGCGTCGGCGTGGTCTGGGCAGTCGGGAAGACCGCGTTGACCGAGAGGTTGCGGGCGCGGGCCGCGGCGGCCTCCACGTCCGCACGGTACTCGTCGATGTCGATGGCCAGTTCGTCGGCCTCGAACAGGACGCCGTCGGAGAACACGCCCTTGAGGTCGAGTCCCACTTCCTTCGGCTCCATGCCGAGTTCCGCGAGGACGTTGGCGACCTCTTCGGACACTTCGTCGCCCTCCTCGGCGACGACGCTGTCCTCGGTGACGTGGATGGACCCTTCCATGATGCGCGCGGCGGCACCGATGGACTGGAGTTCGCCCACGAACGGACCGGGGTCGACGCCCGTGTCGCCCTCGGGGATGAGGATTTCGTTGGGCGCGACCTCGCCCGCGCTGATGGGGGCCGGACTCTTCGAGGCTTCGAGTTCCTGATACAGCCCGAACGGGTTGTCGTTCGTGCCGATGAGTCCGACCTCGCCGGAGACGTACTGTTTCAGCTCTTCGACGCCCTCGTCGACTTCGTCGAGAGCGCGTTCGAGGAGCGTGTTCCGGCTGATGCGCAGTTCGGCGCTCCCGTGGAGGTTGCGCCGCATCGTCTGGAGCTGTCGCGACGGGATGCCCGTCACGTTGACGATGCCGACACTGCTGTACCCCTCGATGAGGTCGACGATGTCGTCGACCTCCTCTTGTTTCCATTCGGGGATGGTCTCGGTCTTGCGCTCTGCTTCGGCCGACATGTTAGGCCACCTCCACGGACGGTCCCATCGTCGTCTTGACGTAGACGTTGTCGATGTTGAGCGGACCCTTCTCCAAGTTGGAGTGGAGTCGGCGGAGAATCACGTCGATGTTGTCCGAGATCTCCTCGGCGTCCATGTCCTCCGCGCCGACGCGCGTGTGGAAGGTCCGCCGGTCGCCGCTCCGAAGCTGGACCGTGTTCTTCATCCGGCTAACCACTTCGACCACGTCGTCGTCGGGTTGAAGCGGTTCCGGCATCTTCCCTCGCGGACCGAGGATGGTACCGAGATACCGACCGATGTCTTGCATCATCGACGCTTCCGCGATGAAGAAGTCGGTCTCGTCGGCGAGGTCCTTGGCTTCGTCGTCGTCGCCACCGAGGTCTTCGAGTTCGTCGCTGTCGAAAACCTCGTCGGCAACGTCTTCGGCGCGGAGGGCGGTCTCGCCCTCCGCGAACACGACGATCTTCGTCTCCTGTCCAGTACCGGCAGGAAGGACGATACTTTCGTCTACGCGGTTCGACGGTTCGTTCAAATCGAGATCGCGCAAGTTGATCGCGAGGTCCACCGTTTCGCGGAAGTTCCGCTCGGGTGCATCCTCGAGTGCGCGAGAGACTGCTTGCTCTATCTCCTGATCTGCCATTGTTCACCTCCGTAGTACGCAGGACGCTCCTACGGGTCAGTGAAACAGGTTACTGTCCGTCGTCGCCGTCGTCGCGGGTCGCCAATACGGCGAATCCGCGACGGAGCGGCAGTAGACAGTAGACGCCTGTCTCACCCGAATCGAAGGCCATGCAAAACTTAAACCCGTCGAAGCAGTGGCGAGTTGGGACGTGACGGCCCGTCGAGACCCGGTTCGCTCCCGACTACGGTCGATTTCTCGGCCAGCCGGAAGTTTTACGCCGCGTTCGTCCTAATTTCACCATCGTGGACAGCGTCGAACTCAGCACCGTCGTCTACGTGCCGCCCGAAGAAGCCTACGACTTCTTGGTCGATTTTCCGGGCTACGCGAACTACTCGAAGCACCTCGAACGAGTCGAGCGCAGCGGCGACGGCGGTCCCGGCACGGAGTACGACATCCACCTCCAGTGGTGGAAACTGAACTACGTCGTCCGCTCGGAGGTGACGGAGTTCGACCGCCCCGAGCGAATCGGTTGGCGCATCACGAAGGACCTCCACGCACACGGAGAGTGGCTGGTCGCCCCCGAACCCGACGCCGCGCCGTCGGACCGCGAGGAGGCCTCGCGGGTCCGACTCGTCATCGAGTTCGACGCCGACTCCGCGAGTTCCGACATGCTCGATTTGCCGCGACTCGTCTCCCTCGACTGGGTCATCGACAAGGTGAAACCGCTGGTCCTGAAAGAAGCCGAGCGCGTCGTCGAGCGCATCGTGGAGGACCTCGAAGGCCAGCGCCGCGAAGTCGAGCTGACGCTCCACGAGTCGCCGGATACGGTGTAGCGCCGAAAAAGCGAAATCGCGACGACCGTTAGTTACTCGACCTGTCCGTAGTCGCCGCCGTATTTCATGAAGAAGTAGGCGAGACCGAGCGTGAACACCAGCGCCGCGGTCGTGGCGATGCCGAGGGTCTTCGCGCTACTCGGGATGGCCGGGCCACCGCCGCCGGACTGCTCCCCGCCCTCTTGGACGGTGATGGAGCCGACCATCCCGGCGGTAGCGTGGGGCTGACAGACGTACTCGTACGTTCCCGTCGTCTCGAAGGTGTGGGAGTACTCGTGGCCCGTGTTGTACGTCTGGCTCGCGCCGCCCTCGGTGCCCCCCCAGTTCGCGCCGTCGGGCTGGCTCTCGACGACGATGTTGTGGTTGTCCGACTCCCAGACCCAGTTCACCGTCGTGCCGGGCGCGATAGTTATCTCGGCGGGCTCGAACACGAGGCTCCCGCCGGGACCGACGACGACTTCTTGACTGCCGCCACCACCGCCGCCCTCTTCCTGCGCCGCCGCGGTTCCGGCCGCGCCCGCGGCCGCCGTGGTACCCGCGGCGGTCCGCATGAATCCGCGCCGCGTGACCGACTCGCTTTCGTCCGTGCTCATACCGGGGGCTAGCGGTGGCGGGTACTCTATACTTTCGATACCGACCCACCTTTTTTCGTCGTCGGGTGGCCTCGGGCACCACTCCTCGAAAAAATGTGGATCAAAAAAGGGCCGCTCGCTCCTCGCGTCGCGCGGCGCGGAGCGCCGCGCTCTCGCTCGTCGCTCGCGGTACAGGTGCTAGGTGGTCGGTGGGAGTAGATGGTCGGTGGAAAGACGCACCGAGCGCGCGAACCCCGAGAGGCAAACTCGTGTGCTACAGGCTGTAGTCGTGGTCGCCCGTCTCGGTGTCGAGGAGGGCCGCCAGCAGGTCGATGGTCGCCTCCACGTCGGCGTGGTGGACGCTCTCGGTGACGGTGTGCAGATAGCGCGTGGGAATCGAAATCGCGCCGACCGGTTTCGCGCCGTGGGTGTTCTGGAAGCCCGAGGTGTCGGTCGCACCGGAGGGAAGCACCTCTAGTTGGTGGTCGATGTCCCGGTCTTCGGCGACCGAGCGCATCCGGCGGTGGACCTTCGGCGTCGTGACGACGCTGGAGTCTTTGAGCTTTATCGCCGCGCCGTCGCCGAGTCTCGTGACGTACTCGCTCTCCTTCTCGACGCCGGGCACGTCGTTGGCGACGGTCACGTCGAGCGCGATAGCGAGGTCCGGGTCGAGGTCCACGCCGAGGGCGGGCGCGCCGCGGACGCCCAACTCCTCTTGGACCGTCGCACAGAAGTGAATCGTCACGTCGGGGTCCTCGATTCGCTTCGCGGCTTCGAGCATGGCGAACAGACACACCCGGTCGTCCAGCGCCTTGCCGGTCACGTTGTCGCCGACTCGCTCGGTGGTCTGGGCCATGCTCACGAGGTCGCCGACCGAGACGCGCTCCTCGACCTCGTCGGCGGGGAGTCCGAGGTCGATGCTCACGTCCTCGACCGAAAAGTCGTCGCCGTCGTCCTTGACGTGGGTCGGAACCGACCCGATGACGCCGGTCAGGTCGTCCTCCTCGGCGTGGACGGTCACGCGCTGGGCGCGGAGAACGTCGGGGTCCCACCCGCCGAGCGTATCGACGCGGAGAAAGCCCTCCTCGGTGACGTGTTTGACCATGAAGCCGATTTCGTCCATGTGCGCCGCGACCGCGACCGAGTAGTCGGCCTCGCCCTCGACCGTTCCGACGACGTTGCCCATCGCGTCGGTACGAACCGAGTCTACGACGCCCTCGAACTCCCGGCGCACGAGGTCCCGAATTCGGTCCTCGTAGCCGGGGACGCCGCTGGTCTCGGTGAGTTCGCGCAGGAGGTCGAAATCGAAGTCCATGGTGGTAGTGCTTCCCCGGCGGGTTTAAAAGCGACTATCGGCCCACGCGCGTCGCGCGCGAGTCGCTGTACTACGACCGCCGAGTCACGTCCCGCGGACGGCCTCCTCGGGCGTAGTCGGGACGCCCGCCGGGACGCGACTCGTGTCCGCGTCGGTCCCCCAGCGCGTGCCCTGCGAGCGAATCCGCGAACCGCCCGAGTCGGGGGCCTGCTCGACTCTCGCGGGCGAACTCCCCACGTCCGAGTCGCGCACCTCGACCGGCCCCCACCACGCCCAGATACCTCGACTCACGGTCGCGCCCGGCGCGGCGCGGCCGACGCCGCAGGGGCGCGTGCGACCGTCCGTCACTACGCAGTTCTCGACGCGGCAGGTCCGGCCGTCGAGCGACCCGAGGCGGACGTTCGCGACGTTGTTGCTGTCGAAGTAACTGTCGAAGACGTTCACCACGCCGCCTCGTCCGCGGTCGAGGACGCCGGGGTCCGAGCCGTGGAGTCCGTTACCGACGAAGCGAGCGACGTGGAGGTTTCGGAACTCTACGGTCCCGCAATGAGTCCGGCCGTCCACTCGGATGGCTCCGTCGCCCGACCGAGGAGTCTGCCCGTCGCCCATGTAGATGTTTTCGACCGTCGCGGTGCCGTCCGCCGAGACCGAGGGCGTGAACAGGTAGTGACCGCCGGGATGCGTGCCCGCGAAGGCGACGTTCCGGACCGTCCAGCCGTCGCCGGTCGCGCGTATCCTCGCCGACGCGCCCGCGGCGGTCATATCGAGGAGGACGTTCTCGAACGTCTGACCGGTCGTGACCTCGAACGTCCGCGTCTCGCCCGCGGGAATCGCAATCGTCCGGTACGCCGTCGCGTCCCCGTCGTCGGTCGCCGCCGCGCCTTCGCCGTCGGTCGCCATCGTGCCTTTGTCGTTAGTCGCCACCGCGTCGTTACCGCGGGTCGCCAACGCGCCGAACGTCCCGAGCGCACCGGCGATACTCACGCCCGTCGCGCCGAGAACGACGCGCCGAGCGACCGCTCGTCCGCGTTCGCGTGCCATCTTGTCGCGTGCCATCGTGTCTCGACGCGAACCCCGCGAGGGTAGAGTCTTTGCGGTTTCGGATTCCCGAGACGAATCGGTTCGTGAGTCGAGCGAGACAAGACGAAGGCGGGACGCGAGCGGGACGAAGCGCGTCGCCGTCACCTCCTCGTGCTATCGGCAACGGGCTACTCTCGGCGTTTTCGAAATTCGATATAGCGGTCGGTCAGTCACGTCGGTCTCGTTACCTGCGCCGACTGCCTCGTTTCGGGGACCGACCGCGTCCGAAGGTAAAAGAAACTGGAAACGAGTTCTGTGTTGTTCCGGAACGTTTTTGCCCGGAACGACACATATCACGGCACATGGCAGACGAAGAAACCGAAGCCGAACTCCGCGAACAGTTCACCGACGCCTTCGAGGGCGCAGACTTCCCCGTCAGCAACCCGATGGACCTCGTCCCCGCGCTCCCGAACGGGCCGGGCACGCGCTTCGAGGCTGGCGACGTGAGCTTCACCGCGATGGAGCTGTCCACGAAGATGTCCGACACGCAGGACTTCCCCTACGACGACGTGGATTCCCTCGTGGACGACCTCATCGAGGGACTGAAGCAGAAGGATATGATTTAACTACTCGTCTTCTTCCTCGTCCTCGTCGGGAAGCGCGACCAGTAGCACTTCCCACACGTCGTACTGCTCGTTGAAGTGACTGTCGAGAACACGGTCCTTCTCGCCGATGGGAATCGGCTGTTGGGGATGGGACACTTCGAGCCACGTCACGGTCGGCTCCGTGATGTCCATCTCCGCGATGTCGTCTGGCTGGTCGGCGGCTTCGACTGATTCGTTCACGTTGCGCTCTCCGGGACCTGTCGGTGTACCTTGTCGTTCCACGTAACTCTCCCCCGACGCCCCGTACCACATCGGCCCATAAAACTGTGCTGGGCCATCCGACTCCCTCGTCGGAATTGCCCCGCCGCTATCGGGATTTCTCCGCCCCGCCCGACCTCGGACGGTCCGGAAGCGACAAGTTCCGACCGTCCCAAGGGCAACCGATGAGACGGTCGAACGTTCGACTCCTCGTGCGCGCCGCGCTCGCGTTCGTCGCGGGGACGCTCTCGGTCGGAACCGCGTTCACCGGGACGGCCCTCGGCCACGGAGGAGGCCTGCGTGCGGCCGCGGGAAGCCTCGCGGTCCCGACGTGGCTGTTCCTGCTGACCGGCGGCGGCGTCGTCGGCGCGTCGTTCCTGCTGGCCAGCTTCGTCACCGATCGGGCGTTCATCCGCGCGGTCCACGGCTGGCGGCGAGTCGCTGGCGCGCCACTCGACGCCGCGGTGACGCTGACCCGCGTCCTCTCGGTCGTCGCCCTGCTGGGCATCGTCGCGGTCGGCTTCCTCGGCCCGGAGACGATGTTTCGCAACGCCGCGATTCTGGTCGTCTGGGTGGGCTGGTGGGCGGGCTACGTCGCCACGGTCTACCTCGTGGGCAACAGTTGGCCCGCGCTGAACCCGTGGCGCGCCGTCGCCGAGTGGGTGCCGACGCTCGACCGCGAGTACCCCGAGCGACTGGGCGCGTGGCCCAGCGTCGTCGGCCTCCTCGGACTGGTCTGGCTCGAAGTCGTCAGCCCGCTGGCCGACGACCCGCGCCTGCTGTCGTGGGTCATCGTCGGCTACTCGGTCGTCACGCTGGCCGGTGCGCTCGTCTTCGGCCCCGATGCGTGGTTCGGAAAAGTGGACCCGATAGCGCGCCTCTTTCGGTACTACGGCCGTGTCGCGCCGATTCAGCGAGCGAGCGACGACGAGGAGGGCTCGACCGACGAGAAGGTCCGCGCGACCGGGCTGGAACTCCGACCGCCGGGCGCGGCGCTGACCGACCCGCTCCCCGACGACGGCCGGGACGGCGTGGCCTTCGTCGTGGCGATTCTCTGGGTCACGACCTACGACGGGTTCGTCGGGACGCCCCTCTGGGTGGACGCGGCGAACTGGGTCGTCGGCGCTGGCCTCCCGCCGGTCGTGCTGTACCCGGCGGCACTCCTCGCTGGCTACGCGCTGTTTCTGGGTGCGTGGCGGCTCGCCTCGCGGTTCGCGCGCCGGACCGCCGACACCTACCTCACGTCCGAGGCCATCGCGCGTCGGTTCGCGGCGTCGTTGTTGCCCATCGCGGCGGGCTACCACCTCGCGCACTTCCTCGGGTTGTTCGTCTCGCTGTCGCCCGCGCTCGTGTCGGCGCTGTCGAACCCGCTGTCTCCGCCCATCAACCCCTCCGTCGTCACTCTGCCGGGGTGGTTCGGGATGCTCGCAGTGGCGTTCGTCCTGTTGGGGCACCTGCTGGCGGTCTGGGTCGCACACGCGAGCGCGTACGAGGTGTTTCCGGGCCGGTTGCAGGCGGTCCGGAGCCAGTATCCCTTCGTCGTCGTGATGGTCCTCTACACCATGACGAGCCTCTGGATAGTCTCCGCACCGAGCGCCGCACCGCCGTTCGTCTGAACTCATGACCGACCGACCGACCCCGACCTACGAGACCGACGTTCCGCCGGGCGAATCGCCAGCCGAGTGTCCCCACTGCGGCCGCCCCCTAGAGAGCGACCGACTCCTCGTCCTCCACGAGGGCATCGACCACTGGGAGCGCCTCGACGACGAGCGCCGCGAACAGTTTCGGGACACCTACCGAGACGAGAACGACGACCTGCGCGTCTTCCGCCTGAAGTTGCTCGGTCTCCTCGTCGTCGTGTACTTCGCGTTCCTCTTCGTCTACTCGTGGCAGAGCAACGACCCCTACAGCGTGCTGACGCTCGTCCCTGTCTGAGTTCCTGTCGCCACGAAGACGTTCGGACGACGGCTTAAACCCCCGCGAACCCGGAGCGGTGCCCTTTAGTCGCTACTCCCCTGAGTCGTGGGTATGGACGAGCAACCCGGACTGAGCGACGAGTACCGCAAGGCGAGTCCGTGGCCGCTGTTCGTCGCCTTCGGTCTCGCCATCTTCGAGGTCGGCATCGTCTGGCCGCTGTTCCCCGTCGCGGTCGGCGGACTCCTGCTGTTCGTCGGGAGCGTCGTCGGCATCCTCCGCGAGTCGGGATACATCGCCGACCCGTGGAAGGGACTGGTCACGGCGTCGGTGCTGTGTCTCGCGTTGGGCGGCGCTATCGCCTACTTCACGACCGGTTCGGTCCACCTCCGAGGAGTCGCCATCCTCGTCGGCGGCGTCATCTTCCTCTTCGGTGGCATCTTCGGGTCGTTCTGGCAACCGAAGGCGGTCTGACGCGACCCGCCGCGCCCGAGGCCGACCAGACGCGGCGTAGCGCGGCCCGCGCGGCCGACTCGAATCGGCAACCTATTTGGGACCCCCGTGAGTAACGTCGCCTATGGCAACCCCCATCTTCGAACGGGAGACGTGGCTCGACATCTCGGTCAACATCATCCCGCTCTTCATCATCGGCTTTTTTATCGTGTTGTTCACGGTCAGCTCCCCGTGGGCCATCGAAGGCTTGACCTCCGCGGTCGCGTTCGCGCTGTTGGTCGTCCCGCTCGTCCTGCTGGCGTACCTGACTTACATCGCGGCCGACCTCATCGAGTCCGCGGAGTCGGGCGAGTAAGTCGGTCGTTTCCTTCGTCGGACACGTCTATTCACGACAGTTCCCCGACTGCTCTCCGCGAAGTTTGTAATTAGTTATCACGAAACTACCCGACGCCCCGGCGGCGTATCCTAACCTTTCTTTACCTTGTAGTCCTGACGGACGCGTATGGTAGAAGCCGGGCAAATCGCACTCACCGTCGTCATGGGGCTGCTCCTGTTCGGGGTCGCCACGTTCCTCTCGCGGATGGAGGACTGGCGCTCCTACAGGCCCCTCGCGGGCGGCGGGTACGTCGGCGAAAAGACTGGGCAGGCTCACAGCGAGAAGCCTGCCGGAATCGTGCGTTGGCTAACGACTGTCGACCACAAGGACATCGGTATCCTCTACGGACTGTACGGTCTCGTCGCGTTCAGTTGGGGCGGCATCGCCGTCCTGCTGATGCGCGCGGAACTGGCGACGGCCGCCGAGAACTTCATCGGGGCGAACTTCTACAACGCCCTGCTGACGACTCACGGCATCACGATGCTGTTCCTGTTCGGGACGCCCATCATCGCGGCGTTCGGCAACTACTTCGTGCCCCTCCTCATCGGCGCGGACGACATGGCGTTCCCCCGCATCAACGCCATCGCGTTCTGGTTGCTCCCGCCCGCGGCCATCCTCATCTGGGCCGGGTTCCCGCTGGCGTCGCTGACCGAGACCATCGACCCCGCCCAGACCTCGTGGACGATGTACACGCCGCTGTCGGTCGAGCAGACCAACCCCGGCGTGGACCTGATGTTGCTGGGACTGCATCTTTCGGGGGTTTCGGCGACGATGGGAGCCATCAACTTCATCGCGACCATCTTCACCGAGCGCGGCGAGGAGGTCGGCTGGGAGAGCCTCGACATCTTCTCGTGGACGATGATCACCCAGTCGGGCCTCATCCTGTTCTCGTTCCCCCTGCTGGGGAGCGCGCTCGTCATGCTCCTGCTGGACCGTAACTTCGGCACGGTGTTCTTCGCGGCCGAAGGCGGCGGTCCCATCCTCTGGCAACACCTGTTCTGGTTCTTCGGCCACCCGGAGGTCTACATCCTCGTCCTCCCGCCGATGGGACTGGTGAGTCTCATCCTTCCGCGGTTCTCCGGCCGGAAGCTGTTCGGGTTCAAGTTCGTCGTCTACTCGACGCTGGCAATCGGCGTCCTCTCGTTCGGCGTGTGGGCACACCACATGTTCTCGACGGGTATCGACCCGCGCATCCGGGCGAGCTTCATGGCGGTCTCCTTAGCAATCGCGGTCCCATCCGCCGTGAAGACGTTCAACTGGATTACGACGATGTGGAACGGGAAGCTCCGTCTGACCGCGCCGATGCTGTTCTGCATCGGGTTCGTCCAGAACTTCATCATCGGCGGCGTGACGGGCGTGTTCCTCGCGTCGATTCCGGTTGACCTCGTGCTGCACGACACCTACTACGTCGTCGGGCACTTCCACTTCATCGTCATGGGCGCTATCGCGGTGGCTGGCTTCGCGGGCATCTACTACTGGTTCCCGCTCTACACCGGTCGGATGTACCAGCGCACCCTCGCGAAGTGGCACTTCTGGCTGACGATGATCGGCAGTAACGTGACGTTCATCGCCATGCTCATCCTCGGCTACGGCGGGATGCCCCGGCGTTACGCGACCTACGTCTTCAGCAACGACGCGTTGGTCTCGATGTTCACCGACCTCCACCTCATCGCGACGGTCGGCGCGTTCATCATGGGCTTCGGTCAGCTCATCTTCGTCTACAACCTGCTGACCTCGTGGCTCGAAGGTCCCCTCGTGGGCAGCGGCGACCCGTGGGACCTCGAGGAGGACGGCATGAAGACCAAGGAGTGGGCGTGGTTCGAGCGCAAGCGCGAGACGGCCCTCACCGACGGCGGCGAGGAGGTCGCCACCGACGGCGGCGAGGCTGTCGAAGACGAATAAGACGAACAATCGACTCCAATCGTTTTTCCGTTATTTTCTGTGGAATAGCGTCCGCTATCCCGAAAACCGCGGTCGTCTACCGCCGGAACTCGTCGGCGTAGTCGGCGACGTACTCTCGGAGCGTCCGGGGGTCTCTGCCCAGTACCCGCGACGCGTCGTCGGTCACGCGGTCGGCGAGACCGAGCCGCGCGGTGGTGTAGATACCGACCATCACGGCGACGTAGGGCCAGTCGAACCCGCGGCGGCGCATGTGCCACGCGAACTCGGGAATCGAGGGGTCGGCGTACTCGATACCGCGGTCGAGGACCGCGCCGAACACCCCGGCGACCTGCCGGTAGGTGAGCGCGGCGGGACCGGTCACGTCGTAGGCGCGGTTGCGGTGGCCCGGTTCGGTCAGCGCGACGGCGGCGACCTCGCCCACGTCGCGGGCGTCCACGAAACTCGTCGCGCCGTCGCCCGCGGGGACGAATATCTCGTCGCGCTCGACTATCTCCTCGCGGTGGACCTCGTTCAGATTCTGCATGAAGAAGGAGGCCCGCAGGAAGGTGTGGGCCACGTCGGCCGATTCGAGGTGGCGCTCCACCTTTCGGTGGGGGAGCAAGGGGTTTTTCTCCGCGCCGACGACCGACAGGTAGACGACGTGTTCGACGCCGGTTCGAATCGCGGCGTCCACGAACGGCGTGATGTGGCGCTTCACGTCAGACACCGCGGGCGGACGCATCAGGAAGAGTCGGTCCGCGCCCGCCAGCGCCTCGCCCCACGTCTCGGGTCGCTCGAAGTCGAACGCCGCGAGTTCGACCTCCTCGGCGAATCGGTCGGCGGCGCTCGCGGGGTCGCGCACGCCTGCGAGAATCGATTCGTCGCGGTCCGCGAGCGCGCTCACGACGTGCGACCCGACGGTCCCGGTCGCGCCCGTTACGAGGAGGCGACCCGTCTCCGAGTTCGAATCGGCTCGGGTCACGTCACCGCCAGTACGATACCCATCGTGAACATCAACACGGCGATGCCGCCGAGGATGTAGGCCAGCATGTCTTTCTCGGTCATACTAGAGGGTAGGGCGTACGGATGAAAAGGCTAATCCTTCCGCCGTTCCGACGTTCGGTCGTGAGCGAGACGTTCCGCGGACGGTCGTTCGTCGTCGGGTTCTACTTCGTCATCGTCGCCATCACCGGCGCTATCGGTGCCGTCCTCGGGGCTATCGGACCGGAGGACCTGACGCCGGTGAAGCTCCTCGGGCTAGTCGAGCTACAGCCGACGCCGCTCGGTCTCGCCGTCTACGGCGTCGTCACGGTCGGTATCGCGCTCGGGATTCCGCTCGGGTTGGTCGTCCTCGTCTCGGAGGTCGCCGACGCCGAGAGCGTCGACGAGACCTGACCGGCGAAAGCGACGCTCGACCCTGTCACAACCTATTGTCGAACCTCCGCACGGAGGCGAACATCTAAGACCACGTTTCCCGTCCATGTGACCATGTACCACGTCGTCATCGCCGTGGACGAGGAGACCGACCGGGCGCGCAGACAGGCCAGCGCAGTCGCCGACCTCCCGAAGGCCGCCGAGGAGGTCCACGTGACGCTACTTCACGTCTTCACGGAGAACCCCGGCGGCGCGTCGGCGACGCAGGTCGGGTCGGTTCGGCGCGCCGAGGAACTCCTCGAAAACGAGGGTATCGAGGTCGAAGTCGCCGAGCGGTCGGGCGACCCCGCCGCGGCGGTGCTGGACTTCGCCGAGGCGGAGGACGCCGACTGCATCTGCGTCGGCGGTCGGAACCGCTCGCCCGCGGGCAAGGCCATCTTCGGGAGCGTCTCCCAGTCCGTAATTCTGCAGGCCGACCGGCCGGTCCTCGTGACCGGTGGCGAGACGGAGTGAGACGTTCGGGGACCTCCTCGCTCGCGGTCGTCGTCAGAGAGCGAGCTACGGCAGGAAGAGGAACACCGCGTAGGCGACCGCGAGCAGGACCGTCGCGTGCTTCGCGCCGTTCCGGACGCTCCCCTCGCCCATCTGTCCGGCGACAAGCCCGGAGCAGACCGCCTGCACCAGCGAGGTGTGGAAGAACAGCAAGGTGTAGGCCTCGGTATCGACCTCCGAGATGCCCGAGAGCGGGCCGGTGCTGGCCGGACCGGTCGCGGGCGCGGCGGCGTCGGTCGGCAGGTTCGGGATGAGGATGCTGTTGAGCGCGCCGACGATGACGAGGAAGACGACGAACGAGAGGTAGATGATGACGAGGTAGGTCAGCATCTCTTGGCGGCGCTTGCGCTTGAGTCGCCGCGTGTCTTGTGCGTCGTCGGCCGCGATGCGGAGGACCCGCGCGATGTCGCCGCTTGCGGCCATCGCGTTGGCGATGAGCGTGACCGTCCGCGTGATGGTCGGCGTGTCGAGGCGGTCCTCGAAGCGGTAGAGCGCGGTCTCGGCGTCCACGCCCCACTCGATGTCGGTCCAGAGCCGCCCGGCCTCGGCGTCCAACGCCCCGAGGTCGCTTCTGGCGACGCGTTCGAGGCTCTCGACCACCGACATCCCGGCCTCGTTCACGCTGGCGAGGCGGTCGAGGAAGTCCGGGACCGCCGCCTCGATGGCGGCGATGCGCCGCCGGTGGAGTTCCTGCACGAGGGCGAACGACCCGACGACGAACAGCGCGGCTTGCACCGCGAAGTCGTCGAAGACCCGGAGCGTGAGCGTCCCGGCCGCGAGGTGGGGCCACGACCGGACGAGAATCGAGAGGAGGCCGACCGGGAGCGTCGCGTAGAGGACCACGTCGGGGTTCTCCCGCAGGGTCCGAACCGGGTCCGACAGCGCCTCCCGGAACCAGCGGACCTCCTCGAAGGCGTCGAGGCGCTCGAAGTTCAGGACCGCCGGGTCGGCGGGCGAATCGGAGTCGGCGGAGTCGCCGACCGTGGCGGTCGGGCCGCCGTCGGACAGCGCTGGAGTCTCGTCCGGCCGCTCGACGCCCGACCGCTCGGCCGTGGGCGCGTCCGTGCGTCGGACGCCCGCGAGCGCCGCGGCCGCGAGGTCGATGTCGCGCTCCTCGCGACTCGCGCGGAGCGATTCGGTGATGCTGTCGAGGTATATCACGAACCCGACGTTCGCCAGCGGGATGGCGAAGTACGCCAGCATCCGGAGGAGCGGCAGGGTGTCGCCCAGCGCCATCAGCCCCATGATGACGAGGATGGTGATGAAGAGTAGCGGCGCGACGACGAACACCGAGACGTACCCCTCCGCGAGCGTGGCGAGCAGTTCGAGGAACGACTCCTGTTGGGCCTCGGCGTCCTCCTGATATCGCTCGTACTGGGTGTCGAGGTACGACGAGATGCTCTGGCCGCTCTGGAGGACGCTGGCGAGGTTGTCGGCGAACTCGCCGAACTTCTCGCTGGGGGTGCGGTCGGCGAGGCGTTCGATGGCCGACAGCATGTCGAGTCCGGCGTAGTCCATCGCCTTGACCGCGACCGCGACTTCGTCGGCGGCCTCGCCGAACACCTCCCGGTTCCCGGCCAGCGTGCGCAGAATCTCGGGGAACGCCATCCCGGACCGCGAGAGGGCGTAGACGAACGCCACGGTCCGGGCTAGACTCTCGTCTATCTTGCGCTCGCGGGCGTTCGCCCGGTACGAGAGGTTCTCCCACCGGAGCCAGTAGGTCAGGGCACCCGACGCGACCCCGAGCGTCGTGCTACTCGCCAGCAGGATGGCGAACAGTTGCCCCGCAGAGAGGTTCGGCAAGACCAGCAATCCGGCGAGGAAGTCGAGTTGTCCGGGTAAGGTCGCCCGCATCTCCTCGGGCGAGACGCGCAAAATTGCCAGCACGCCCGCGACGACGTAGACGCCGACGATGCTCCCTACCACCGCGGCGTAGCCGGTGTACAACAGCGTCTTGGCCGCGAACATCCGGTAGGTCTCGGCGGAGTGGACCGACTGGAGGAGTCGCCTGCGGACGGTCTGTCGCCGCCCGCGCTCGGAGACCCACCCGCCGAAAGCGGTCAGCGCCAGAAAGACGAGGAGCCGGTCGGCCCGGCGCGATACCGGCGCGAGCGCGACCGGGGCCGCGAACGCGAGTACCGCGAGGAGCGGCAGGAACCCCCACATCAGTCGAACCCGGTCGAGACCTCGGTGTCCAACTCGATGGTGTCCAGCACGCGCTCGGGGTGAGAGTAGTACTCGTTTATCATCGCGGTGAACCGCCGGTAGTCCGAGACGCCCCGTTCGCGGAGGTACTGGAGGACTCGCTCGCGGTCGCGGAGTTCTTCGAGGAGTTCGCTCCGGGACCACCCCCGCTCGTCCTGAATCTCGTCCAAGACGTTGCTGTCGTTGTTCCGGAAGGTGTCCTCGGTGGCGTTCCACGAGAACGTCGTCGAGTAGTCCAAGTCGCCGGTCCGCTGGTCGATGCCCTCGATTTCGGCCAGCACGCGGTTGCGGCGCACGCGCTCGTCGCCGACGTAGGTCAGCGTCTGAACCGACAGGATGTCGAGGCTCTGAATCATCGCCCGCGGGACGTTGATGGGTTCGTTTTCGAGGCGGTTGATGACCGTCTGCACCGAGTCGGCGTGCATCGTGGAGTAGGTCGTGTGGCCCGTGTTCATCGCCTGAAAGAGGGTCATGGCCTCCTCGCCGCGGACCTCGCCGACGACGATGTACTCCGGGCGGTGGCGCAGTGCGGAGCGAAGCAGGTCGTACATCGTGATGTCGGCGCTCTCGCCCCGGCGCTCGCGCGTGACCGACGACAGCCAGTTGTCGTGGTACAGCGCCAACTCGCGGGTGTCCTCGATAGTCAGCACCTTCGAGCGCGGCGGGATGAACATCGAGATGGCGTTCATCGAGGTGGTCTTGCCCGAGGCGGTCCCGCCCGCGAACACGAGCGACTTGTTCGACTCGATGGCGAGCCAGAGGTACGCCATTTGGTCGAGCGAGAAGGTGCCGTACTCAACCAAGTCGATGGGCGTGAACGGCTCGTCGGCGTACTTCCGAATCGTGAACGCCGACCCCCGAGGAGTGACCTCCTCGCCGAGGGCCAACTCCGCGCGCGAGCCGTCGGGAAGGGTGGTCTCGACCACGGGGTCGCCGATGCTGACGTGGCGACCCGACTGCTGGGCGAGGCGCACGACGAGGTTGTCCAGTTCCTCCTCGGCGTAGACGACGTTGGTCTCGATGTCGGTGTACTCGTCGTGGTAGACGAACAGCGGCAAGTCGTAGCCGTCACACGAGATGTCCTCGATGTGGGGGTCGGCCATCAGCGGGTCCAACTTCCCGAACCCGCGGAACGACCGGAAGAGGTAATAAAAGAGCCGGTAGAAGCTCGCGGCCTCCACCTCGACGCCGTACATCGAGAGGAGTTCTTCGAGTTCGTCTTTCAGCACGGCCTCGGCGGTGGCGGCGTCGTCGGTGTCGGCGCGGGTCTCCCGGCGGTGGATGAGCGAGTCGCGGATGTCGGAGAACAGCCGGTCGAGCAGTTCGGTTTCGAGGTCGTCTAGCTCGGGTTCCACGACGTGGTACAGGTACTCGTTCTCCACGTCGTCGTAGTTGATGGAGACGAACGCGAACGGCGCGTCCACCCAGTAGCGTTCGATTTCGTCGTAGCCGGTCAGTCCGGAGAACGTCACCAGCGGGCCGTGTTCCGCGGGGTCGTACTCGTCGGCCTCGACGGTGGTCCCCCGGAAGACCTCGGCGGTCCGGCGGAGCGTCCGCTGGAACTCCCGGATGCGAATCCGCACGTCGTCGGTCCACTCGGAGAGAGGCGACTGAGACATGGTAGTGAATCGCGGGCGGGAACGGCGGTCGCGCGCCCGCGAGGGTTCACGCCCCACGTCACAGCGACGGTACTTAAATTATCGGTCACGCGACGACCGGAACTGAGCGTCGGCGTCGGGCGAGTTCCAGCGGTCAAGCGACTTCCAATCTTTCATCCCGGCGCGTGCGGGCGCGACCGCTCTGCGTGTCGCGCCTTTCCACGCGAGGGATGAGGACCGCAGGCCTTCGGCCGAGGACCGCAATCGGTTGGGGAGGGTGTGGCTCTCGCGGTGCTGTGCCGTGCGGTGACTCCTTCGAGTCGGCTTCAGTGCTGTTTCCGATTCCTGTGTAGCCGGTAGTCGCTGTACGGGTAGTGGCGTCACCAGTCGAACTACCGTTCTTTCCCGACCGACGGACGATTCCCCTTCTCGCCCGTCCCGGTAGTTTTTACTCCCCCGCTTTCGGTGTCTCGCGCATGGTCTGGGTTCGGTCGGAGTACGCGGGCGAGTTGGCAGTGGTGGCGGCGTGGCTCTCGGCGCTCCTCCCGTGGAACGTCACCTACTCGACGCTCGACGGTCTCGGGAGCGTTCTGTTCGTCCGCTTCCCGTTCGTTCAGGTGCGGTACGTCTTCGGCATCGACATCTCGGAGGCCGTCGCGGTCCGGACGCCCCTCGGCGCGCTCGCTTATCAGGAGGGCCAGTCGATAGCGGCCGCCTACCAAGCGTGGACCGTCGGCGCGGCCCTCGTCGGCGCGGCCGTGGTACTGAGCGTCCTCCTCTACCGGTACGAGGAGCGCGTCGAATCGCTCACCGACCCGGTGGCGGCGATGGGGGTTCTCCTCGGGCTGGCGGGCGTCGTCCTCTCGGCGGCGACGTGGTTGCTCTGGACCCGCGGGTTCCCCGGCCTGCCGATTCCGGTCGGGGTCGCGTTCCTCTACCTGTTCGGCGGGACGTTGCTCCTCGCGCGCCGAGAGTGAGTTCCGATCAGTTGGGTTCGGTCGGTTGCGGTCGGCGCGCGTCGCTCCGCGACGCCTGTCGGTCCGTCGGCCGAATTAGTCGTCGCGGAGCTACAGAAAACTTATACCCGAGACAGTTGACCGGCCGAACATGGACGGAGACGGCGGTGGCGGATTCGGCGGGATGGACGGCGACATCACGGGAGAGAACAACTCGCCGCTACTGACCGACGGGGTGAAGGCGATACTGGTCCTCGTCGGATTTCTCGTGGCCTTCTTTCTGCTACTCGTTCTCCTCGGGTAGCGCGGCGATGGGGCGACGAATCGCTCGGGTAGCGCGGCGATGGGGCGACGAGTCCGCGAGAAAGCACGACTTTCTTCGAGTCGTCGGCGTCCTGCCAGTGGCGTTACGTTCATGACGCGCCGGGCCGTAGGTGGTGGTACGGAATGAGGCGCGACTACTTCACGCTGGAGGTTCGGAACGTCGATTGGGTCGAGGAGGACGCCGAAGCCAAGAAACCGACGGTAATGATAGACTTCGAGGGTCCCTCCTCGACGCTCCGCGAGCGCCTCACGGGGACAGACGACGAACTGCTCGACGCCGAGGAGACCGACGTGGCCTTCCGGCTTCAGGGTCCCGTGGACGACGACGACACCACGGGCGTCGTCAGCGTTACGAACCGCATCACGGGTGATTTCGTGCTGGAACTCAACGAGGACGCCGACGACGTGTTGAAGTTCATCACCGCGGCCCGTAAGTACGGGAAATCCACCGGGGACATGGACGGCCGCTACCACGTCGAGATAAGCATCAACGGCGACGACCTCGTGGAGTACGACAAGAGTACGTTCCTCGTCTACAACGACGAGGGGAACCTCCTTCGCCAGCACAGTCTCATCCCGAGCGGCGTCGAACTCTGAGTCCCTGCCGCCGCTCGTCGGCGACAGCTCACCTCCATCTGACCACTCCGAAAATCGACAGTCCGGTAGCTCCTGCTCGGTTCGCCGAACCGCTCAGAAGGTCCCGAACAGTACCATGTACGCGAGACCGACGGCGGCCAGTAGTACGATACCCCAGAGAACGATGTCGAACAGCCCTTGCGGGTCGGTGATGTCCGGTAGCTCCATGTCTTGAGGTATGTCGGACGGGAGTATATCTTTCCTTGGGATTCGACCGAACGCCCTCGGCGTCGCCTCGCGCGCCGAGCGCCGCGGTCGCCGCGCCCGCCGCGCCGAATCGCGGAAAGCTAAGTGCCCGCGGGCGTCACGTGGCAGTATGACTCTCTTCGGGACCGCGGGCATCCGCGGGAGCGCAGTCGATACGGTGACGCCGGAACTCGCGCTGGCAGTCGGGCGGGCCGCCGGACGCGATGGCGAGGAGTTCGTCGTCGCCCGAGACGGCCGCGAGACGGGGTCGGCCCTCGCGGCCGCGATGGAGGCCGGACTGGAGAGCGCGGGCGCGGACGTTCGCCGGGCGGGCCAGCTTCCGACTCCGGCGCTCGCCTACGCCTCGCGGGGTCGCCGCGGCGCGATGCTGACCGCCAGCCACAACCCGCCGACCGACAACGGCATCAAACTGTTCGTGGACGGCGAGGAGTACGACCGGGACGCCGAGCGGACCGTCGAGGAGCGCGTCGCGGCCGACGACCCGTCCGTCGGATGGGACCGGTGGGGCGACAGCGAGCGCGTGAGCGTCCTCGACGACTACCGCGACGCCGTAATCGAGTACGCCCAGCAACAGGGCGCACCCCTCGACGGCCTGCGCGTCGTGGTCGATTGCGGCAACGGGATGGCCGCCGTGGCGACGCCCCAAGTCCTCCGGGCGCTCGGTGCGGAGGTCGTCACCCTGAACGCCAACGTGGACGGTCACTTCCCCGGCCGCGAGAGCAAGCCGACCCCCGAGACGCTCGAAGACCTCCGGGAGTTTCTTCGTGAGGACCCCGAGGCAGACCTCGGCATCGGCCACGACGGCGACGCCGACCGCATCGTCATCGTGGACGGCGACGGCGAGGTCGTCCACGAGGACACCGTGGTCGCCCTCCTCGCGGCCCACTACACCGACGGGAGCGACGCGGGCGACCCCGTGGTCGTGACGACGCCCAACGCCTCGGGGCGAATCGACGAGCAGGTCGAGGAGGCCGGGGGTCGCGTCGAACGCGTCCGCCTCGGGGCGCTCCACGAGGGCATCGCCGCGGCCCGCGACGACACCGAGGTCGTCTTCGCGGCCGAACCGTGGAAGCACGTCCACACGCAGTTCGGCGGGTGGATAGACGGCGTGACCAGCGCGGCCGTCATCTCCCGACTCGTCGCCGACGCGGACGGTCTCGCGCCCCTGCGCGAACCCGTCACCGAGCGACCGTACCGGAAGGTCAGCGTCTCGTGTCCCGACGACGCGAAGGCGGCCGTGATGGAGCGACTGGAGACCGCGATTCCCGAGGCCTTTTCCGACGCCGAAGTGGCGACCGAGTACGGCGTCCGCGCGACCCTCCCCGACGCCTCGTGGGTGTTGGTCCGACCGAGCGGCACCGAACCCTACGTCCGCGTCTACGCCGAGAGCGACGACGTGGACGCGCTGGTGGCGACCGCCAGCGAGGCCGTCGAGGAGGCCGTCGAGGCGGAGTCCTGACGCCCCGAACGAGACGCTCCTCGGGGGGTCTCGGGTGGGACGATTCTCGGGTAGTCTTGAGCGAGACGACTCGGGGCGAATCTCGAACGAGCGCGGCGACTCGGAACCTCGACGCCGAAACGCTCCGCCCCGAAAACGTCGGCGAGGCGTCATCTACCCGCTATTTTCCACAATTTTTGATTCTGAAGCGACGGTTTTATGATGACCTGCCGAACTGGATACGATAAGATGGCGAAAATTGACACGGGTAGACGGCGGATGCTCAAGGTCGGCGGCGCAGGACTCCTCGGAACAGGACTCGCGGGTTGCATCGGCGGCGGTGGCGGCGGTAGCGGTGGATCGGAGACGACCAACGTCGGGATGGTGTACGCGACGGGCGGTCTCGGCGACAACTCGTTCAACGACATGGCCCACAAGGGCATCACGCAGGCCGAAGACGAGTTCTCGGTCAAATCGAAGGACACCGAGCCGTCGAGTCCCAGCGACGTGTCGGCGCTCCAGAAGAAGCTCGCCCGGTCGAGCAACCCGGACTACGACCTCGTCTGCTGTATCGGGTTCGTCCAAGCGACCGCGCTCAAGGAGAACGCCGAGCAGTTCGGCGACCAGAAGTTCATGATCGTAGACTCGACCGTCGAGAAGGACAACGTGTCGAGCTACACGTTCAAGGAACACCAAGGCTCGTTCCAAGTCGGCAACCTCGCGGCCCTCCTCACCTCGCGTGACTTCCAGACCACGGCGTCCGCGGAGGGGACCGAAGTGGCGGCCTCGACCAACGACGACCTGAAAGTCGGCTTCGTCGGCGGCAAGGAGACCCCGCTCATCAAGAAGTTCGAGGCCGGGTTCAAGGCTGGCGTCGAACACGCCAACTCCGACGTGGAAGTTACCTCAGCGTACGCGGGCGCGTGGGCGGACCCCGGCAAGGGCCAGTCCATCGCCAACTCGATGTACGATAGCGGCGCGGACATCGTCTACCACGCGGCGGGCGGCACCGGCAACGGCGTCTTCAACGCGGCCCAGAGCAAGGGCCGGTACGCCATCGGCGTGGACTCCGACCAGTCCAAGAGCCTCCCGAAGTACAGCAACGTCATCCTCGCCAGCATGGTCAAGAGCGTGGACGAGGCCGTCTACCGCTCGGTCGAGGGCGTCATCGACGGCGAGTTCGAAGGCGGGTCGGTCCAAGCGCTCGGTCTCGAACAGGGCGGCGTCGAGGCGGTCTACGGGTCGAAACTCGGCTCCGAGATTCCCGACTCCGTGAAGTCGAAGCTGAAAGACTCCCGCGAGAAGGTCATCAACGGCGATATCGACGTGCCTACAGAGCCGTAGAACGCCCGGAATCCGACGTATCGACGCTTTTCTCTCGGTTTCGGCGCTGACGACTGGCAAGAAAGCATCGGATTCATCACGGTCGATGCTGAACGTGGTGGGTATGCGGGGGAAACGCAAACAACGGCGTCGGTTTCTGCAAGCGGTGGGCGGGGCGGCCGCGTTCGGGACGGTCGGACGCTTGCAGGACCCGACCAACGTCGGGATGGTGTACGCCACCGGCGGACTGGGGGACAACTCGTTCAACGACATGGCCAACTCGGGGGTCCAGCGCGCGGCCGAGGAGTTCGCGGTGCAGTTCCAGAACGCGGAACCGGGGAGTCCGAGCGACGTGGCGACGCTCCAGCGGCGGTTCGCTCGCTCGCGCAACCCCGACTACGACCTCGTCTGTTGTATCGGGTTCGTGCAGGCCGACGCGCTCCAACGTAACGCACAACGGTTCTCCGACCAGAAGTTCATGGTCGTGGACACCGTGGTCGAACTGCCGAACGTCGCCAGCTACGTCTTCAAGGAGCATCTCGGGTCGTTCCAAGTCGGCCACCTCGCGGGGCTGATGACGACGAGGGAGTTCAGCGCGGGCGGCGGCCAGACCAACGACCAGCCGACCGTCGGGTTCGTCGGCGGACAGGAGGTCCCGCTCATCAAGCGGTTCGAGGCCGGATACCTCGCGGGCGTCCAGCACGCGAACCCCGAGGTGAACGTCCTCTCGGCGTACGCCGGGTCGTTCAGCGACCCCGCGCAGGGCCAGTCCATCGCGAGTTCGATGTACAACAACGGTGCCGACATCATCTATCACGCCGCGGGCGGCACCGGCAACGGCGTGTTCAGGGCGGCCCAGAACAACGGTCGGTACGCCATCGGCGTGGACGCAGACCAGTCCAGAAGCCTCCCGGAGTACGCCGACGTGATTCTGGCCAGCATGGTCAAACACGTCGACGAGGCGGTCTTCCGGTCCATCCGGCGCGTCGTGAACGGTAACTTCGAGGGCGGGACGGTCAACGAACTCGGTCTCGAACAGAACGGCGTCGAGGCGGTGTACGGGTCTCAGTTGGAGTCCGAGATTCCCCAAGAGGTCAAGTCGGCGCTCCAGCAGTCCGAACAGCGGATAATCGACGGCGAGATTCAGGTGCCGACCGAACCGGCCGCGGTCGGACAGGGGACGACCACGAGTCAGTAGCCCGCGAGCGCAGAGGCTCCGTCGGGCGAACTCCGTCGCCGACAACGGGAGAAACGCCGAGTTACGACTTTCAGAACACGTCTTCTCCCTGAAAGCTCTTTCACAAATCCGGGTCGCTTAAACGGGCAGACGAAGAACACCGACCAAAGATGAGCGTAGCCGTCCACCTACAGGGAATCACCAAGCGATTCCCCGGCGTCGTGGCCAACGACGAGGTCGACCTCGAAGTCGAGGAGGGGAGCGTCCACGCCCTCCTCGGCGAGAACGGCGCTGGCAAGACGACGCTGATGAACGTACTGTACGGTCTCTACCAACCGGAGGGCGGGACCGTCAACCTGCACGGCGAACCTCGCGAGTTCGACACGCCGCGGGACGCCATCGACGCCGGAGTCGGGATGATACACCAGCACTTCATGCTGGTCGATACGCTGACCACGGCCGAGAACATCGTCCTCGGCCACGAACCTCGCAAGTGGGGCGGACTCGCGATGGACCGCGAGCAGGCCCGCGAGGACGTTCGGGAGTTGAGCGAACGCTACGGCTTCGACGTGGACCCGACCGCCCGAGTCGAGGACGTGAGCGTCGGCGTTCAACAGCGCGTCGAAATCCTGAAGGCGCTGTACGGCGGCGCTGACGTGCTGATTCTGGACGAACCGACCGCGGTCCTCACCCCTCAAGAGGTCGAGGACCTGTTCGGCGTCTTCGACGAGTTGGCGGCCGAGGACAAGACGATTATCTTCATCACGCACAAGTTGGGCGAGGCGATGGAGGCGGCCGACGACATCACGGTCCTCCGGGACGGGGAGAACGTCGGCACCGTGGACGCCGACGCGACGAGTCGCGAGGAGCTAGCCGAACTGATGGTGGGCCGGGAAGTCCTGCTGGAGGCCGACAAGGACGCCGTGGAACCGGGGGAGGTGGGACTGGCGGTCGAGGACCTTCGGGTGACCGACGACCGGGGCGTCGAGCAGGTCGGCGGCGTGGACCTGACCGCCCGCGAGGGCGAGGTGTTCGGCATCGCCGGAGTGGACGGCAACGGGCAGTCGGAACTCGTGGAAGCGGTGACGGGCCTCCGGACGCCCGAGGAGGGAACCGTCTCGATGTACGGCCGGGACGTGACCGACCTCTCGCGCCGCGAGCGCATCGACGCCGGGATGGCTTACGTGCCCGAGGACCGCCAAGCGCGGGGACTGGTCATGGAGTTCGACCTCGTGGAGAACGGCCTGCTCGGGAGCCAGCACACCCCCGAGTTCGCCGAGGGCGGGCGCGTCGATTGGGACCACACGCGCGACCACGCCGAGGACATCATCGAGGAGTACGACGTGCGCCCGCCCGACGCCGACGCCGACGCCGAGTCGCTGTCCGGCGGCAACCAACAAAAGTTCGTCGTCGGTCGGGAGTTCGCCCGCGACCCCGAAGTCGTGGTCGCCTCCCACCCGACCCGCGGGGTGGACGTGGGGAGCATCGAGTTCATCCACGAACGCCTGCTGGACCTGCGCCGCGAGGGCAAGTCCGTCCTGCTGGTCTCGTCGAAACTCGACGAGGTCCAACAGCTTTCGGACCGCCTCGGCGTGATGTACGAGGGGGAAATCGTGGACGTGGTGGACCCCGACCGCGTGACCGAGGAGGAACTCGGCCTGCTGATGGCGGGCCAGACGCCCGAGGACGCGCCGAGCATCGCCGACGCCGCGGGAGGTGAGCGATGAGCGATTCGTCCGACGCCCCCGACGCGTCTGACGGTGGGTCGGGCGACGAGTCGTGGCAGACCCGCGCGGACCGCGCGCTCGGCCGCCTCGTGGACGCTTCGGCCGCCGAGCGAATCCTCATCAGCTTCGCGGCGCTCGGCCTCTCGGTCGTCGTCGGCGCGGTCATCGTCCTCGTGTCGGGGTGGGTCGCGACCTGCGACTCGCCGTTCTTCGCGATGGCTGGCGTCGGGTCGTTCTGCTACGACCCAATCGCGGTCTACCGGGTCATGCTGGTGGGCGCGGCGTGGCCGCCGTACAACTTCGCCATCACGCTCAAGGAGACCACGCTGTTGCTGTTCACGGGTCTCTCGGTCGCGGTCGCGTTCCGCGCCGGGATGTTCAACATCGGGACGCAGGGCCAACTCCTGTTGGGCGCACTCGGGACCGCGCTGTCGGTCCTCTGGGTCGCCCCCTTCGTCCCCGCGGGCGTCGTCGGCGGCGTCCTCCTCATCGCGGTCGGCCTGCTGGTCGGCGGACTGGTCGGCGGCCTGTGGGGCGCGCTTCCCGGCGCGCTGAAGGCCTACGCCGACGCCAACGAGGTCATCACGACCATCATGCTCAACTTCGTCGCGACCGGCATCGCGTTCACGCTGGTCTCGGAGGTGTTCAAGGACCCCGAGAGCCAGACCGTCCAGACGCGAGCGATTCCGAGTTTCGCGCAGTTGCAGGCGGTCTTCTTCGACAGCACGGTGTTCTCGATGTTCGCGCTGGTGGGTGCGCTCGCGCTCGTCGGGGGCGTCTACTGGATGCTCAACGGCACGTCGTTCGGCTTCGACCTGCGGACCAGCGGCGTCCAACCCGAGGCCGCCGAGTACGGCGGCGTCGATTCGAAACAGATGATGGTCTCCAGCATGGCCGTCTCGGGCGCGCTCGCCGGGTTCGGCGGCGCGGTCTACGTGCTGATGGTCGCCTCGCGGTGGCAGACCGGCATCCCGTCGCTGGGCTTCGACGGCATCACGGTCTCCATCCTCGCGGGCAACAACCCGCTCGGCGTGGTTCCGGCCGCACTCCTGTTCGGCGCGCTGAAGACCGGGAGCCTCGCCATCGAGTTCCAACTCGCGGTCCCCAAGCAGTTGGTCGGGGTCCTGCGCGGTCTCATCATCCTCTTCATCGCCATGCCGGAGTTCTTCCGGATGGTCGGCGCGCGGTTCAGCTTCGGCGACGACCAGCAGACGGTCGCCACCGACGGCGGGGAGGCGACGGCCACCGCAGGAGAGACGGCCGACGGTGCGGCCACGCCCGCGGACGAACCGACAGACGGAACTACCGGCGGTAACGAGGGAGGTGACGAGCGATGAGCTACGCCGAACCCACCCGCAAACAGCGGTGGCTCGCAGGTGCCGCGGTGCTAATCGTCGCCGCACTCCTCGCGGTCGAGTTGTTCTTCCCGGAGAGTCCGGTCTCCGAAATCGTCCGCATCGTGGACGCCAACTACGTCCGGTCGGTCCTGCGACTCGCGGTCCCCATCGCGTTCGCGGCGCTCGGTGGTATCTTCGCCGAGAAGAGCGGCGTCATCAACATCGGACTGGAGGGACTGCTCATCATCTCGGCGTTCACCTCCATCGCGGTCGCCGGGACCATCAGCGGCGGGAACCCGACCCAACTCGAACTGTGGGTCGGCTTCTTCGCCGCGGTGCTGACGAGCGTGCTGTTCGCGCTCCTGTTCGCGGTGGTCTGCATCGAGTTCAAGGCCGACCAGATTATCGCCGGTCTCGCGGTGTGGCTCATCGCGCTCGGTCTCGCGCCGTTCGCCAGCAAGGTCATCTGGGGGCAGGTCAACAGCCCGCCGGTCGCCACGCTGAACAACTTCAATCTCGGATTCATCGAGATGAACCCGCCGGTCGTGATGATGCTTCTCTCCGTCCCGGCGGCGTGGTGGGCGCTCAACCGGACCGCGTTCGGTCGCTGGATAGAGGCCAGCGGCGAGAACCCGAAGGCGCTGGACACCGTGGGCGTTGACGTGCGGAAGGTCCGCTACTCGGGCGTCCTGCTTTCGGGGTTCTTCTCCGGCCTCGGCGGGGCCGGACTCGCCTTGGGCCGCGTCGGGCAGTTCATCGGCGGCGGCGCGACGATGGTCAACGGTCGCGGCTGGATCGGTATCACGGCCTACCTGTTCGGTAACTACAACCCCATCGGCGCGTTCGGCGCGTCGTTCCTGTTCGCGAGTCTGGACGCGCTCCAGATTCGCCTCCAGCAACTGGGCTACTCCATCCCGAGCGAACTCATCGGCATCATTCCCTACGTGACGGTCATCGTCGTGCTGGCGTTCGTCGGCCGCACCCGGATTCCGGACGCGGCGGGCGACCACTACGAGTCTGGCGAGGAGTAGCCACCGACCTCGGCGACCGCTTCGTTTCTATTCGTCGCTCCTCGACGCGAATGTCGGTCACACGTTTACTATCCTCGCGTCGTAACACGTATCGTGACAGTCGAATCAGCGATGGGCCGGATTCGAGAGGCCGACGACATCGACCGCACGGAAGCCGACGACCGAGAACAGCAACACGAGATGTATCGCAAGACGTTGCGGGCGCTCGAAGACGTGACGCCGGACGACGACGACGAGGGAGTGACGGTCGTAACGAACTGGATATTAGAGCAGTTAGAGAGCGACGGCGAGCGGCCGAGTTCGAAGGCGGTTCGCCGCCGAGCGCGCGAATACTGCCGAGCGAACGGATACGACGTGTCGGACAACGACTGGCTCGGCCAGTAGCGAACCGCGCACCTCTCGACGCGTGACTTCCGAGGCGATTCCGCGGTCGAAGTCGGGCCGCTACTCCAGCATCTCCTCGGTAATCGTGTTCGGCAGGAGTTCGCCGAGGGTGTACTCGCTCGCGTCGATGCTCCCGTCGTCGCCGCCCTCGTCACAGACCACCGGCAGGTCGTCGTCGCAGAACTCCGCGAGCGTCTGGCGACACATCCCGCAGGGAGTTACACCGTCGCGCGCGCCGGAACTGACCGCCAGCGCCGCGAAGTCGCGGTGGCCCTCCTTGACCGCCTCGGCGATGGCGACCTCCTCGGCGTGCAGGGAGTTGCTGTAGTTGGCGTTCTCGATGTTACAGCCGACGTAGACGCTCCCGTCGGCGGCCCGGAGCGCCGCGCCGACCGTGTAGTCCGAGTAGGGAACGTGGGCCTGCGCTTGGGCGTCGCGGGCCTCCTCGATGAGTTCGTCCATGGTGGCGGCAGTTGGCGGCCGTCGGTCAAATATCTCCCGTCTGCGAGCGGTGGGTGCGAACGAGGAGCCGAGCGATCGTCCGCGAGGAGTGACACTGGGTGCGATAAAAACTCTCTCCCTTGCTAAAAGAACTAAATTCAATCAGTAGACATAGATAGAGGAGTCCCGACTCGCTCGCGTTCCGTGCGGAGGTTGAAGTACGAGAACGGCACGAACCTCGCCCGGACGTTTCGCGCCGTTGCGGGCCAGATAGCTGGCGAGTCAGTCAGCAGTGTCGCTCGGCCGTGCTGTCGTTCGCTGGCGGGACGACGGTACTGCCCCACCCCGTAACGGCCAGTCCGACTAACCTGAGAGAGGGCTGTGCCACACGAGAAATCCGGGTCGTGGTAGTGGAGCGCAATCGCCGCAACACTATTCGTAGCTGTCTCGGGGCGGACCCCGAGGAGCGTGCCGTACCATCGAGTGGAACCCCGGCCACCGACTGGACAGAGCGGCCACTGACCGGACAGCGACCACCGACCGCACTGACGCCGACTCCGAGGAGTCACCGCACCGCGACCGCTCCGCGACAGCCACCGTGAGCCTCACTCCTCCCCAGCCTCGCGGCCGCATCCGCGGCCGCGTCCCTCGCACGGTGGGCGCGGCGCACGAGCCGCCGCGCCCGCGAGCGCCGGGTGGAAAGTTGAGATGTTACAGAACCCGGCCGCATCGTCCCACGCCGAGCCGTGGCCGTCTCGCTCCCGAGGCCGCGACGAACCCTTTAAGCCCCGCCGACGAGTCAACCACGGGCATGACCGGCGACAGCGAAGACCCGAACGACGACGTGCAGTACCACATCGAGGTCGGCGAGGAGGACGTGGCCGACGCCGTCCTCCTGCCCGGCAACCCCGAGCGCATCGAGAAGATCACGCAGTTCTGGGACTCGGCCGACGAGATGGCCAGCCACCGCGAGTACCGGACCGTCACCGGCGACTACGAGGGGACGCCCATCAGCGTGACCTCCACCGGCATCGGCAGTCCCTCGGCCGCCATCGCGGTCGAGGAGCTAGCCCGCGTCGGCGCGGACACGTTCGTCCGAGTCGGCTCCTGCGGTGCCATCCAGCCGGAGATGGAAGTCGGCGACTTGGTTATCTCGACCGGCGGCGTTCGCCAAGAGGGCACCAGCGACGCCTACGTCCGCGAGGACTATCCCGCCGTGGCGGACTACGAGGTCGTCTCGGCGCTCGTCGCGGCCGCCGAGCGGCTGGGCTACGACTACCACACCGGCGTCACGATGAGCGCCGACAGCTTCTACGCCGGGCAGGGTCGCCCCGGCTTCGAGGGTTTCGAGGCCGCCGGGAGCGACGAACTCGTCGAGAATCTCAAGGACGCGAACGTCAAGAACATCGAGATGGAGGCCAGCGCCATCATGACGCTCGCGAACATCTACGGGCTTCGGGCGGGCGCGGTCTGCTCGGTGTTCGCCAACCGCGAGACCGGCGAGTTCCTGACGGAGGGCGAGAACCGCGCCGCCGAGACGGCGAGCCTCGCGGTGAAGCTCCTCGCGCAGATGGACGAGGTGAAAGCAGAGAATGGCGTAGACCGGTGGCATCCCGGCCTGAGTCTCGAATAGGCGTCTCGACCCGCCGGGACGACCCCGGCTGGCTCACTCGCCTTCCGGCGCGCGGACCGAGAGGACGGGCACTTCGGACTTCCGGACGAGCTTCGCGGTCGTGCTACCGAGGAAGTAGCGGTCGATGCCGGTCCGGCCGTGGGTACCCATCGCAATCAGGTCTACGTCGTTCTCGTCGGCGTAATCCAGTAGACTTCGGGCCGGAACCCCGTCGCGGACCTCGGTCACGGCGTCGAGTCCTGCCTCGCGAGCGCGTTCGGCGACGCGCTCGGTCGCGTTCTCGCCGCGCGTTTCGAGGCTGTCCAGTAGGTCGGTCGTCGCCGCCACGTCCACGCCCTCCTCGCTCCACGAGTCGGCACCGGTCGCCACGGCCTGCACGTTGACCACGTTGACGGCGTGGACGGTCGCGTCGTACCGCTCGGCGACGGCGAGTCCGTGTTCGACCGCGACCTCGGCGCAGTCGCTCCCGTCGGTCGGAATCAACACGTCGTCGTAGCCGTCGCCGACGACGCTCCGGTCGGTGACGCGGACGGTGAACACCGGCACGTCCGAGAGGCGGACGACGCGCTCGGTCACACTCCCGGTGGTGTATCGGTCCAGTCCCGTCCGGCCGTGGGTGCCCATGAACACGAGGTCCGCGTCGTTCTCGTCGGCGTAGTCGAGAATTCCCTCGGAGGGCTTGCCCTTGACGACCGCGGTCCGCACGTCGTCGTCGGGTCCGGCGAACTCCTCGACCTCCGAAATCGTCGCTCTGGCTCGCTCTTCGAGTCGGCCGACGAACTCCTGATCGACGCCGCCCGCACTGAAGAGTCCGCCCGCGGTCTGCACGTCCACGACGTTTATGAGGTGGACCGTCGCGTCGAATCTACGAGCGATATCGAGGGCGTGTTCCGCGGCGCGTTCGGCGGGCGGGCTTCCGTCGATGGGAACGAGGAGGGTGTCGTACATGACTACCGCTCACTACGACGGGGCGACCCTTAAGAAGGAAGGAAGTTCTCAGTCGATAGGGGTTCGTTTCACAACAGGTCGGCGTCCACGAGCCGGTCTACCGCTTCGCCGATTCGCTCCTTGCTGTTGGCGTAGGAGATGCGGGCGTAGCCCGGCGCGCCGAACGCGCTCCCCGGCACGGTGGCGACGTGGGCCTGTTCGAGGGCCTGCTCGCACCACGTCTGGTCGTCCTCGGCGACCTCCATCATTAGGTAGAAGGCGCCGTCCGGTTCGGGAGCCGCGACGCCTTCCGCGTCGAGTCTGTCCAGCAGGAACTCGCGGCGTTCGGCGAACGCCTCGACCATCTCGGAAACCGACTCGTCGGTGTGTTCGAGGGCTTCGACGCCCGCGTGCTGGACGAAGTTGGTCGCACACGACACGGAATGAGAGTGGAGCTTTCCGGACTGGGAGACGAGTTCTTCGGGACCGGCGTAGTAGCCGAGTCGCCACCCGGTCATCGAGTAGGCCTTCGAGAAGCCGTTGACGGTGACGGTTCGGTCGGCCATCCCCTCGAAGGTGCCGAGGCTGGTCGGCTCCGGGCCGTAGGTGATTTCCTGATAGATTTCGTCGCTGACGACGGTCACGTCGTGTTCGACCGCGAGGTCGGCGACGCCCGCGAGCGCGTCGTCCGAGTAGACCGCGCCGGTCGGGTTGTTCGGCGAGTTGACGACCAGCAGTTCGGTCTCGTCGGAGATGGCGTCGCCGAGTTCGTCCAGCGCGGGTTCGAGTTGGAAGTCGTGCGGAGCGAGGTCCACGCGATTGAGGTCGCCGCCCGCGAGTTTGACCATCGCCTCGTAGGAGACCCACGCGGGGTCCAGCAGGACCACTTCGTCGCCGTCGTCCACGAGGGTCTGGACGACCTCGTAGAGCGCCTGCTTCGCGCCGGGCGTGACCACCACGTTCTCGGCCTCGTGGTCCAGCCCGTCGCTCCGCAACTTCTCGGCGATGGCGGCCTTGAGTTCGGGGATTCCGTTCGAGGAGGTGTAGCCCGTGTGGCCCGCGTCCATCGCGTCCTTCCCGGCGGAGACGACGTTCTCGGGCGTCGGGAAGTCGGGTTCGCCCACGCTCAGGTCCACCACGTCCGCGCCCTCGGCTTCCAGTTCGGACGCGAGGTTGCTGATAGCCAGCGTCGCGCTCGGTTCGACTCGTTGGATTCTATCTGAAAAGTGCATGTTAGAGTTCCTCCGCAAGTTCGACTGCCGCATCTACCGCCTCTTTGCCTTTGTCCACGCGCTCGCGGGCCTCCGCGCCAGACATCCCCGGTCCGCTCACGCCGAAGGTGACGGGCACGTCGCGGTCGAGGCTCACGTCGGTCAGCCCCTGCGCGGCGGCGTCGGCGATGACTCGGTCGTGGTCGGTGTCGCCGGTCACTATCGTCCCGACCACCGCCACGGCGTCTATCTCCTCGCGCCGGGCCAACCGGTCGGCCGCCAGCGGCGCGTCGTACGCGCCGGGGACGCGGAGGGTCTCGACCACCTCGGCCCCGCGGTCGGCGGCGGCTTCGTGGGCGTGTTCTTCCATCTGGTCGGTAACTTCGCGGTTGAACCGCGAGACGACGAGACCGAGCGAAACCATGTCCGGGTGGAGGTTTGGCCGAGTAAAAGAACTACCGTTCTCCGGAAAACTTGTATCCCTCGGGATGCTTCCCGGAAACGATGACCGCAGACGAGGAGTCCGCGAACGTCCGCCACTGGGCGCGCGAGTCCACGAGTGCGTTCGGGCGAACGGTGGGCACGCGCGCCGCGCTCGCGGTGCTGGCCGTGACGCTGTTCTCACTGACGCTTCGGTTCTTCGCGCTCGGGTCGCGAGTGTTCCACTGGGACGAGGGCCGGGTCGGCTACTGGATTCTGCGCTACGCCGAGAACGGCATCTGGGAGTACCACGCTGTCATCCACGGCCCGTTCGTCTACCACGTCAACAAGTATCTCTTTCAGTTGTTCGGCGCGAGCGACTTCGTGGCGCGCGCGCCGGTCGCGGTGGTCTCCGGCCTCCTGCCGTTGACCGCGTGGCTGTTCCGCGAGCGACTCAACCGCGTCGAGATGGTGACGGTGGGTCTGTTCTTCGCGGCGAACCCCATCATCCTCTACTACTCGCGGTTCATGCGCAACGACGTTCTCCTCGCGGCGTTCATGGTGTACGCGCTCGCGTTCTACACGCGACTGTTCGACACCCGCAAGCCCCGATACCTCTACGCCGGAACGCTGATGCTCGCGCTGGCGTTCACGACCAAGGAGAACGTGCTGGTCTACGTCGTGACGTGGGTCGGCGCGGCGGTCCTGCTTCTGGACCACCGACTCCAACTCTCGGGCGAGGACAGGGCCGAGGCCCTCCCCGGACCGCTCTACGAGGCGGTGCATGCCTACCGGTCGGCCGGTGAGAACGACCGGAGTCCGTTCGGGGCTTTCGGCAAAAAGCTGGTCGTTCGCCTCCTGTCCAGCAGGTGGACGCTCCACGTCGTGCTAGGCCTCCTGTTCTTTTTCGCCGTGGTGATATTCTTCTACGCGCCGCGCTCGCGGGGTATCGCGGAACCGGGTCTCTGGAAGGCGTTCTCGAATCCGGGGCTGTTCCCCGCGGTAATCGAAGAAGCGACGGTCGGGTCGTGGGAGTCGTTCGTCGGCAAGTGGGGCGAGGGCAACCAGAAGTCGTACATCGACACGTTCCGGTCGCTCGGGGCGGTCCTCTGGAAGAGTTCGGCGGCGTTGTTGGCGCTCGCTGGAGTCGGCTTCCTGACCGACCGCTACGTCGGCGACAAGCCCCGCGACGTGGTGGCGTTCGCGTTCTACTGGGGTTTCGTCAGCATCATCGGCTACCCCGTCATCGTGGAGAACGCGTTCCCGTGGGAGGTCGTCCACGCCGTCGTCCCGCTGGCGATTCCGGCTGGGGTCGGACTGGCCATCCTCGTCCGGTGGGGGAGCGAAGCCGTCACGGAGGGCGACGCGATGAGTGCGACGCTGGCGGCGCTCCTCGTCCTGTTGGTCGCCGGGCAAGTCGCCGCGACTGCGGCCACGACGACGTACATGCACCCCGCCGACCAGTACTTGGACGACGGCGAGTCCGAGCGGAACGCGCTCGTCCAGTACGGCCAACCCGCAGAGGGCATTCGGCCGACGCTCGAACGCGTGCGCTACGCCGCGACCAACAACGAGGGAACCGACGTGCTGTACTACGGGTCGGACTTCTACGTCGCCGACGAGTCGGAGAACGACCGGTGGGCCGCTGGCGGCGGGTGGTACGACCGGTTGCCGCTCCCGTGGTACACCGAGATGTACGGCGCGGAGGTAGACAGCACGACCGACGTGCAGGAAATCGAGTCGAACCCGCCTCCGGTCGTCGTCGCCCGCGCTGGCGACCGACAGGTCGTCGCCCAGCAACTCGACGGCTATCGGGCCTTCGAGGAGGAACTCACTCTCTGGGGGAGCGAGACGGTCTTCTTCGTGGACGAGGAGGCCCTTCCACCCGAGCAACGCGGCGAGTCCGGGTGAGCGAAACCGACGAGAAGTAACCACATTCTTGCACAACACTCACCCTAGTTGGCAAATCTTATGCAGGGGCGTCTACAACTGCCGACCAGATGAGCGACAGAGAGACGATTGGCGTCGTCGGCGGGGGACAGCTCGGTCGGATGCTGGCGGAGGCGGCCGCGCCGCTCGGCGTCGAGGTGGTCGTCTTGGACCCAACGCCCGACTGCCCGGCCTCGCCGGTCGCCCGCGACCAAATCGTCGGCGAGTTCGACGACGAGGAGGGAATCGACGAGTTGGCCGCGTGCGCCGACTACTTGACGTACGAAATCGAGTTGGCCGACCCCGACGTGCTGGAACGAGTCGCGAAGCGACACGGCGTGCCGGTCAACCCCGACCCCGACACGCTCCGGACGATTCAGGACAAGTTGGTCCAGAATCGCGCCCTGCGGGACGCCGGGGTGCCGGTGCCCGACTTCCGGCGGGTGGACGACCGCGAGGACCTGCTGGCGGCAGTCGAAGACTTCGGCTACCCTGTCATGCTCAAAGCCCGCGAGGGCGGCTACGACGGCCGGGGCAACGTCCCAATCGCCGACGAGAGCGAGATAGACGCAGCCCTCGACCAAATCGAGGGCGGCGCGGTGGTCGAGGAGTTCGTGGACTTCGAGCGCGAGGTGTCGATTATCGGCGTGAAGGGAGACGGCGAGACGGCGGCGTTCCCGCTCGGCGAGAACGTCCACCGCGAGGAGATTCTGCGCGAGACGGTCGTCCCGGCCCGCACGAGCGAGGCGGTCGCCGAGCGCGCCCGCGAGGTCGCCGAGGACGTGCTGGCGATGCTGTCGGGACGGGGCGTGTACGGCATCGAGTTGTTCGAGACCAGTGACGGCGAGATTCTGGTCAACGAAATCGCCCCGCGACCGCACAACTCCGGCCACTACACCATCGAGGGCGCGCTGACCTCCCAGTTCGAACAGCACGCCCGCGCCGTGACGGGGCGACCGCTCGGCGCGACCGACCTCCGGCGTCCCGTGGTGTCGGCGAACCTGCTGGGCGACGGCGACGAGCGCCGCCCCGCAGACTCCTCGGGCGACGAGGAGATTCTGGCCCATCCGGGCGCGAGCCTCCACTGGTACGGGAAACACGAGGTCTACCCCTTGCGGAAGATGGGCCACCTGACGGTGGTCCGGCGGGACTCCGAATCGACCGACGAACTCCTCGAAACGGCGCGCGAACTGCGCGACGAGGTGACCTTCGAATGAGCGACGACGAACTTCAGACTCTCATCGACGACCTGCGAGCAGAGGCAGAGCGCGACAGGGACCCCGAAGACACCCCCGAAATCGGCATCGTCATGGGGAGCGACTCGGACCTCGACGTGATGGCTGGCTCGGAGGAGGGCCGCCCCGGAGCCTACGACGCGCTGACGCGACTGGGCTTCGAGGAGGTCACCGACTACGACGACCCGCCCGAGGCGCGGTTCACCTTCGAGACGTACGTCGTCTCGGCCCATCGCACGCCCGAGTTGATGTACGTCTACGCCGAGACCGCCGAGGAGCGCGGCCTCGACGTTATCATCGCGGGCGCTGGCGGAAAGTCCGCTGACCTGCCGAACATGACCGCCTCCATCGCGTACCCGCTTCCCGTCGTCGGCGTGCCCGTCCAAGAGAAGTCCCTGCCATCCGTAGTGGGGATGCCACAGGGCGCGCCCCTCGTCGCGGTGGACGCGGGTAAGTCGTTCAACGCGGCGCTGTCGGCGGTCCAGATGCTCTCGCGTCAGCACGACGACCTGCGCGACAGGTTGGTCGAGTACCACGACGACTTGCAGGCGGGCGTCGCGGACGTGTCCCGGCGACTCCACGAGGAGGGCACGCCGGGATTCCGCGAGTCGAGCGAGTAAGGGACCGCGACGGCGACGGACTTGCTTTGTATTCTTCGTGCGCGCGAGCGCGATGTCGCGGCCCCCGAGGCGACCGAAACGACGGGCGGCGGCGACCGACTCACTTCCCCGAAAGTCGGCGCGTCCGACCGTTTCGTCGTTTTCTGGCCGGTTTGGTGGGCTTAACGTCAGGGATGTGGTATCGCGCTGTGTCGGTTCCGAAGACGTTCCCACTCGGAGCGTCAACTCCGACACGAAATATTCGCTTTCCCGACAGAATCCGTCAAGCCGACGAAAGGGGGTTGAGGCGGCCAGATTCGTCCGAATCGCAAGAATCAACGCTTATGAGGGTGCGCTCATAATCTCGGGATGGTAGGAGAATATCGGCATGAATCCATGGATAGCTATTGGCGCGTTGGCGCTGGTGGGGCTGTTGATACCGCTCGGGATGATGGCGGTCTCCAGCCTGCTCCGGCCCACCGTGCCCGAGAAAGGTAAATACGCCACCTACGAGAGCGGCGAGGTGCCGACGGGCGGCACGCGAATCCGATTCAACATACAGTACTACATGGTCGCGCTGCTGTTCGTCATCTTCGACATCGAGACCGTCCTCATCTTCCCTTGGACGGTCATCTACAGGAGCGCGGTTTCGATGGAGGGCGTCGGACTGGTGAAGACGCTGGCCCCGATGTTGCTGTTCATCGGTGTTCTCGTCGTCGGTCTCGGCTGGGCGTGGCGTAACGGTGCCGTACGGTGGGTACGCAACCCCGACCGTTCGCAACGGAGCGTGGATAGATAATGAGTAACGAACCACGGGATACGATTCACAGCAGTACAGACCCACAGACTAAGACCCGCGAAGCCCGGATGGGCGAAGGCGTGGACAACCGGTTCAACTCGAAGCTTCGGGAGGCGTTCGGCTCGTCGCCGTTCATCCTCACCAAGTTCGACAAGTTCATGAACTGGGTGCGGGGCTCGTCGATGTTCATGCTGCAGTTCGGTATCGCCTGTTGCAGCATCGAGATGATGCACACCTACGCGGTCAAGCACGACCTCGACCGATTCGGGTCGGGCGTGCCCCGCGCGTCGCCGCGACAGGCCGACGTGATGATCGTTCCGGGGACCATCGTCTCGAAGTTCGCTCCTCGGATGAAGCGGGTGTACGACCAGATGCCCGAGCCCAAGTTCGTCGTCAACATGGGTTCGTGTTCCATCTCGGGCGGCCCGTTCCAAGAGGGCTACAACGTCATCAAGGGGGCCGAGGAGGTCATCCCGGTGGACATCCACGTCCCCGGTTGCCCGCCCCGGCCCGAGGCGCTCGTCTACGGCGTCGTCAAGCTCCAAGAGCGCATCGCCAACGGCGAGACCAGCCCCGTGACGGTCAAGCCCTACGAACTGGAGCAGTTCGGCGACCTCGAACAGGACGAGCTCATCGACAAGCTCGCGGACGACATCGACGAGGACACCCTCGTCATGCGCTACAACTGGGCTGATTCGCCATGAGTTCCCAAGAGAAATCCCCCGAAGGAGACCTTCCGGCGGTCGAGGGCGTCGATTACGACGCGCTCGAAGCCATGCTCGGCGAGCGGGTCCTCGACCGCGAGACCCACCTGAACGCCGAAGGGTTCGTCGTCCGACCCGACGAGGTCGAGGAGACCCTCGAAATTCTGCGCGACGAAGCCGGGTTCGACCACCTCTCGATGCTCACCGCGCAGGACTACCCCGACCGCTACGAGAGCATCTACCACCTCAAGAAGTACGACGACCCGACCCAAGAGGTCAGCGTCGTCGTCCCCACCGACCCGGAGAACCCGACCAGCGAGTCGGCGGCGTCGGTGTACAAGACGGCGGAGTGGCACGAGCGGGAGGCCTACGACCTCGTGGGCGTCGAGTACGAGAACCATCCGGACCTGCGGCGCATCCTCCTGCCCGAGACGTGGCAGGGCCACCCGCTGAGTTCCGACTACGACCAAGACAAACCTCAAATCGTCACGCTGCAGGAACACGTCAACCCCATCGCCGAGAACCAGCGTGGGACCGACTCCGAGTCGGACACGATGTTCCTCAACATCGGCCCCCACCACCCGGCGACTCACGGCGTGCTGCACGTCAAGACGGTGCTGGACGGCGAGCAGGTCGCGGACGTGGAGCCGGACATCGGCTACCTCCACCGGTGCGAGGAGCAGATGTGTCAGCAAGGCACCTACCGCCACCAGATTATGCCGTACCCCGACCGGTGGGACTACGCGTCGGCGGGCCTGCTCAACGAGTGGGCTTACGCTCGCGTAGCGGAGGACCTGAACGACATCGAGGTGCCCGAGTACGCCCAAATCGTCCGGACGATGAGCGCCGAGTTGTGCCGCATCGCGTCGCACATGCTCGCGCTCGGGACGTTCTGTCTGGACATCTACGGCGACTTCACGGCCATCTTCATGTACGCCATGCGCGACCGCGAGAAGGTCCAGAACATCTTGGAAGACCTGACCGGTCAGCGCATGATGTTCAACTACTTCCGGTTGGGCGGCGTGGTCTGGGACCTACCCGAACCCCGTGACGAGTTCTTCGACAAGATTCGGGACTTCATGGACGACCTGCCCGAGACCCTCGAGGAGTACCACGACCTCATCACGGGCAACGAAATCTTCCAGAAGCGCACCATCGGGACGGGCGTCCTCGAACCCGACGTGGCCAAGCAGTACGGCTGTACGGGACCGGTCGCTCGCGCGTCGGGCGTCGATTACGACCTGCGCCGCGACGACCCCTACGGCTACTACGACGAACTCGACTGGGATGTCATCACGGAAGACGGCTGTGACAACTTCGCCCGTCTCCTCGTGCGGATGCGGGAAGTCGAGGAGTCCGCGAAGATCATCAGCCAGTGCGTGGACCTGCTGGAGGACTGGCCGGAGGACGAACGCGACATCCAAGCGAACGTCCCCCGGACGCTCAAGCCCGACCCGGACACCGAGGTCTACCGCGCCGTCGAAGGCGCGAAGGGCGAACTCGGCATCTACATCCGGTCGGACGGCACCGACAAGCCCGGTCGGTTCAAGATTCGGAGTCCGTGTTTCAACAACCTCCACTCGCTGGAGGCGATGGCCGAGGGCGAGTACGTGCCCGACCTCGTGGCGGCGCTGGGTAGCCTCGACGTGATTCTCGGGGAGGTGGACCGCTGATGTTGCTCCCCTTGCAGGCCGAACCGACCCTGCTACCCGAAACCATCGGTAGAGTGCTGTTCGGCTCCGAGATGGCCATCTGGCAGGAAGCCATCGCGGGGTTCATCGGCGCGTTCATCATCGCGAACGTCATGCTGGCCAACGCCGGGGTCGCCGGGCCGTGGGCCAAGCGGAAGATAACCGCGTCGTTCACCGACCGCATCGCCGTCAACCGCATCGGTCCGTTCGGCCTCCTCATCATTCCGGCCGCGGCGGTCCAGTTGATGGCGAAAGAACTCATCATCCCGGACGGCGTCGACCGACCGGCGTACGACTTCGCGCCCATCGTGTTGGCGGGGTCGGCGCTGCTCGGTTTCGCGGTCATTCCGATGGGTTCGATTTTCGGCATCAATCTCCAACTCGCCGACCCCGAAACCGGGTTGGCCTACGTGTTCGCGGTCGCCTCCATCGCGACGCTCGCGCTGACGATGGCGGGCTACGCGTCGAACAACAAGTACTCGCTGATGGGCGGTCTGCGCGCCATCGCACAGAACATCGCCTACGAGATTCCGCTCGTCGTCACGGCGGCGTCGGTCGTGCTGTTCACGGGGACGCTCCAGACCAGCGAAATCGTCGCACAGCAGGCCGAACCGCTCGTGACGATTGCTGGCGTTACGATTCCGTCGTGGTTCGCGTTCGTGAACCCCTTCGCGTTCGTGCTGTTCATGGTCGCGAACCTCGCGGAAATCGGGCGTAACCCGTTCGACATCCCGGAAGCGCCGACCGAAATCGTCGCCGGGTACATGACCGAGTACTCCAGCATCTACTTCGTCCTGTTCTACATGGGCGAGTTCATCCACATCTTCCTCGGTGGTGCCATCGTTGCGACGGTGTTCCTCGGCGGTCCGTCCGGTCCGATTCTGCCGGGATTCATCTGGTTCATCATCAAAATCTGGGCAGTCTTCCTGTTCACGCAGTGGGCGCGGTCGGCGGTTCCCCGCGTTCGCATCGACCAACTCATCGAGATCGGCTGGAAGGGCATGCTCGTGTTGAGCTTCGCTAACCTCGTCCTGACGGCCGTCATCGTCGGGGTGATGCTCTAATGATCGGAGTACTGAAATCAATGGCGACGACGCTGAAGCACGCACTGGACGGGTCCACGTTCACGGTCGAGTACCCCGACGTGGCACCCGAAGTAAGCCCCCGTTTCCGCGGGGTCCACAAGTTCAGCCAAGAGCGTTGCATCTGGTGTCGCCAGTGCGAGAACGTCTGTCCGAACGACACGATTCAGATCGTTCAGGACGACCAGCGCAACGGCGAGCAGTACAACCTCCACATCGGACAGTGTATCTACTGTCGGCTGTGCGAGGAGGTCTGTCCGGTGGACGCCATCCTGCTCACGGAGAACTTCGAGTTCACGGGCGACACCAAAGACGACCTCGTGTACAACAAAGAGCAGTTGAAGAACGTCCCGTGGTACAAGGACATGGACCCCCTCGAATCCCGCGAACCCGACCGGGGCGCGTGGATCGGCGAGGGCGAGGGCGAGGTGGACTACCAGTAGTCCAGTCTCGAAACGTTAAAAGGACGAATACGAGAACTTCAAGGTGACTGAAATGGTATACGAGCTACTCACGTTCGGGCTGTTCGCTCTCGTCACGATAGCGAGCAGTCTGGGCGTCGTCCTGGTGCGGGACATTTGGCACTCGGCGTTACTGCTGGGTGTCGCGCTGCTCTCCGTCGCTGTACACTACGTACTGTTACAGGCGGAGTTCCTCGCGGCGATGCAGGTCCTCGTCTACGTCGGCGGGGTCCTCGTTCTCATCACGTTCGCCGTGATGCTCACGCGCCAGGCCAAGACTGAGACAGAGGAGGTGACCGACTTATGAGTAACAGCGAAATCGACGACGGCGGCCGTAAGTGGCCCGGTGTAGCCGCGCTCGCGCTCTTCGCGGTGATGGCGTGGATCTTCGTCGGCGCGGAGTTCGGTGAAGCCGCCGGGTTCCCCGACGGAGCCTCGATTACCGCGAGCATCGGCTACGCGATGTTCAACATCAACGCACAGAACGCCGTGCCGAGCGAGGGAATGCTCGTCGCGTTCGAGATAATCGACCTCGTGTTGGTCGGCGCGCTGGTCGGCGCGGTCATGCTGGCCCGACGCGACGACGGCGGCGAGATCGTCTCGGCCCTGCGTTCGGAAGCAGTAGAGGAGACGCCGGGCGACGGCGTCATCGCGGACGGCGGTGAGCCAACCGACGGTTCGCGAACCTCGTCGGAGCTTCAGTCCGACGGCGGTACCGAGCGGACCGACGAGACGGGAGGTGAGCAGTGATGGTACCGGTCGAATACTACCTCCTGCTCTCGGCCGCCGTCTTCGCCATCGGCGTGTTCGGCATCCTGACCCGCCGGAACGCACTGCTGTTCCTGATGAGCGTGGAGCTACTGCTGAACGCGGCGAACATCAACCTCGTCGCGTTCTCGCAGTTCCACGGTAACCTGACGGGCCAGACGTTCAGCCTGTTCACGCTGGCGCTGGCGGCCGCGGAGGTCGCGGTCGGTATCGGCATCATCCTCGTGTTGTATCGCAACTTCAAGGACGTGGACGTGACCGAAGCGACGACGATGAGGTGGTAAACGTATGGCAGCACTCCCCTTCGAACTGGCACCGGCCATCGCGGCCCTGCCGTTCGTATCGTTCCTGATCGCGTTGCTCGTCGGAGCGTTCGCTCCTCGACTGCTCCCCAAGGGCGGAGCGATTCCCGGCATCCTCGCGACCGCTGGCTCGCTCCTGCTGTCCGTGTGGGCGTTCGTGGCCGTCGGGGGCGCTTCCGACGGAATGTACCACGTCTCGACGACGTGGATCGCGGGCATGGGTGAGGCCGCGGTGGACCTCCACTTCGGCATCCTGCTCGACCCACTCTCGACGATGATGCTGATCATCGTCTCGCTGGTCGCGCTGTTGGTCCACATCTTCAGCCTCGGCTACATGAACGACGAGGGCGAGACGGGCCTGCCCCGGTACTACGCCGGACTCGGCCTGTTCACCGCGAGCATGCTCTCGTTCGTGTTCGCGAACAACCTGCTCATGGCGTTCATGTTCTTCGAGCTAGTGGGGCTGTGTTCGTGGCTCCTCATCGGCTTCTGGCAGACCGACGACGCGCCGCCGAGCGCCGCGAAGAAGGCGTTCCTCGTCACCCGCTTCGGTGACTACTTCTTCCTCGTCGGCGTCGTCGGCGTCTTCGCCACCTTCGGCACGTCGATGTTCGTCGGCACAGAGGCCGCCGAGTCGTTCCCCCATCTGGCCGAACTCGCGCTCGCCGGTGAGGGCGCGGCCGAGGTGACGACGTTCCTCGGTCTCGACCCGCAGGCGTGGTTCGCCGTCCTCGGACTCCTGATTCTGGGCGGCGTCGTCGGCAAGTCCGCGCAGTTCCCCCTGCACACGTGGCTGCCCGACGCCATGGAGGGTCCGACCCCCGTCTCCGCGCTGATTCACGCGGCGACGATGGTCGCGGCGGGCGTCTACCTCGTCGCGCGCATCTACGGATTCTACGCCCTGCTACCGCAGGTGCTTGCGCTCATCGCGTTCGTCGGCGGCTTCACGGCGCTGTTCGCCGCGACGATGGGCGTCGTCAAGAAGGAAATAAAGCAGGTGCTGGCGTACTCGACCATCTCCCAGTACGGCTACATGATGCTCGGACTGGGCGCTGGCGGCTACGTCGCCGCCTCCTTCCACCTGATGACCCACGCCTTCTTCAAGGCGCTGCTGTTCCTCGGTGCGGGGTCGGTCATCATCGCGATGCACCACAACGAGAACATGTGGGACATGGGCGGTCTGAAAGACCGGATGCCCGTGACCTACTACGCGTTCCTCTCGGGGTCGCTCGCGCTCGCGGGCATCGTCCCGTTCTCGGGCTTCTGGTCGAAAGACGAGATTCTCTACGAGGCGCTCGTCCACGGCCTCAACAGTCCGCTCCTGCTGGCGGCCTACGCGATGGGCCTGCTCGCGGTGTTCTTCACCGGGTTCTACACCTTCCGGATGGTCGCGCTGACCTTCCACGGTGAACCCCGGAGTGACACCGCGCGTGACCCCCACGGCGTGCGCTGGAACGTGAAAGGGCCGCTCGCGGTCCTCGGAACGCTCGCGGCCGTCGCGGGCGTCGCGAACCTGCTCCCGGTCCAGAAGGTACTGGGTGTGGAGGGCATCGACTTCCTCCACCAGTGGCTCGACGCCGGACCCGAAGCACTATCGGCGCACCACTACGGCGAACTGACCCACGACTTCGCCCACTACTCGGCCGGGTACGTCGGGTCGGAGGTCACGACGGTTCTCCTCGGTGCTGGCGTCTCGCTCGCACTCGCACTCGCGGGTGCCGGACTCGCGTGGAAGCTCTACGCGGTGCCGGACCCCGACGAGCACACCGACAAACTCGGTGGCGCGAAGACGGTGTTGTTCAACAACTACTACCAAGACGAGTATCAGGTCTGGCTGGCGACCGGTCTCACCCTGCCGCTGGCCCGCGCTGCGGACAAGTTCGACCAAGGCGTCATCGACGGCGTCGTTGACGGCGTCTCCAGCGTGAGCCTGACGGGTGGCGACCGCATCAAGCGAATCCAGACCGGCGTGGTCTCGAACTACGCCTTCCTGCTGACGGCGAGTTTCGTCGTCTTGCTCGTCGTTCTCGGACTCGTGGGAGGTTGGTTCTGAATGTGGATCGAAGCACTCATCGCGGTGACGCTGGCGAGTGCGTTCGCTGTGTTCCTCGCCCCGAACAAGTTGGCGGGCAAACTCGCGTTCGCGCTCAGCCTGCTCCCGCTCGGCGGGAGCCTCTGGATGTACAGCACGTACGAGGCCAGCGGCAACGCCCTCTTGGAGGGTAGCGAACTGGCCTTCGAGACGAACTTCGAGTGGGTCACCGCCGGACCCTACGCCCTGAACTGGCACGTCGGCCTCGACGGCATCAGCATGCCGCTGGTCGCGCTGACCACGGTACTCACGTCGCTGGCCCTGCTGGCGTCGTGGACGCCCATCGACGAGCGCCAGAGTCAGTTCTACGGCCTGATGCTGTTCCTCGAAGCCAGCCTGCTGGGCGTCTTCTCGGCGCTCGACTTCTTCCAGTGGTTCGTCTTCTGGGAGATGGTGCTGGTTCCGATGTACGTCCTCATCGGCGTCTGGGGCGGTCCGCGGCGCAAGTACGCGGCCATCAAGATGTTCGTCTACACGAACATCGCTTCCCTCGTGATGTTCATCGGGTTCATCGCGCTGGTGTTCGGCCTCGGCGACTCGGTGACGAGTCTCGACATGCCCGCCATCGCCCAAGCGCTCCGCGCGGGCGAACTCGGCGGTCTCGGCCCGCTCGAGGCGGGCACGCTGAAGGTGGCGGCGTTCGTCGCCATGTTCGCCGGATTCGCGGTGAAGGTCCCGGTCGTCCCGTTCCACACGTGGCTGCCGGACGCCCACGTCGAGGCCCCGACGCCGGTGTCGATTATGCTGGCGGGGGTCCTCCTGAAGATGGGTACCTACGCACTGCTCCGGTTCAACTTCACGATGCTCCCGGAGGTCGCACAGAACAACGCCCAGATAATCGCGGTGTTCGCGGTCGTCAGCGTCATCTACGGCGCGATGCTGGCGCTGGCCCAGTCCGACCTCAAGCGCATCGTGGCGTACTCCTCGGTCTCCTCGATGGGGTACGTCATACTGGGACTCGTGGCGTACACGCTCTACGGCATGGGCGGTGCGACCTTCCAGATGGTCGCCCACGGTCTCATCTCGGGGCTGATGTTCATGTCGGTCGGCGTCATCTACAACACGACCCACACCCGGATGGTGCAGGACATGTCCGGGCTGGCGAGCAAGATGCCGTTCACCGTCGCGGTGTTCGTCGCGGGCGCGTTCGGCTACATGGGCCTGCCGTTGATGGCTGGCTTCGCCGCGGAACTGTTCATCTTCCTCGGCTCGTTCGGCGCGTTCGCTGGCTCGGTGTGGTTCACGGCCGCCGCGATGTTCGGCATCGTCGTGGTCGCGGGCTACCTCCTGTTCGCCATGCAGCGCACGCTGTTCGGGACCTTCGAGGTCGAAACCGACTACGAGGTCGGTCCGGCCGCGTTCCACGACGTGGCCCCGCTCGTGGTCCTCATCCTGCTGGTCATCCTGCTGGGCGTGGACCCGAACATCTTCTACACGATGATTCAGGACGCAGTGGATCCGCTGGTTCCGGCGGTCGGAGGTGGTGCATAGATGGCGATTCAACTCCCGACGTGGATGGCGCTCGGTCCGTCGATTGTACTCGGACTGACCGCCCTCCTGCTGTTGATCTTCGACAGCATCACCCCCGACTCGACCGGTCGGGGCGTGCTGGCGGGAACCGCGACCCTCGGGTCGCTGGTCGCGGCCGGTCTCTCGGCGTGGTACCTGTTCGAGGGCACGGGGCAAGCCCCGATTACCCTCTACGGAGACGCGCTCGTCGTGGACACGATGAGCCTGTTCTTCGCGCTGGTGTTCGCCAGCGTGACCGCGCTGGTGTCGGTCGCTAGCTTCGACTACCTGCGCGACCACTCCTATCAGGCGGAGTACTACGCGCTGGTCACGCTCGCCGCGACGGGGATGACGCTGATGGCGTCCGCGAACAGCCTCGCGGTCGCGTTCGTCAGCCTCGAACTGTCCAGCCTGCCGTCGTTCGCGCTGGTCGCCATCCTCAAGAAGAACCGCGGGAGCGTCGAAGCGGGCCTGAAGTACTTCCTCATCGGGGCGCTGTCGTCGGCCATCCTCGCCTACGGCATCAGCCTCGTCTACGCGGTCACCGGCTCGCTGCTGCTACCCGACATCGCCAGTTCGGTCGGCGGAACCGACCTAACCGGCGTGCTGGGACTCGGCATCGTGATGCTGCTCGGCGGGTTCGCCTACAAGACCTCCGCGGTGCCGTTCCACTTCTGGGCACCCGAGGCTTACGAGGGCGCGCCAGCGCCCATCTCGGCGTTCCTCTCGTCGGCCTCGAAGGCCGCCGGGTTCGCCGTGGCGTTCCGCGTGTTCGTCGTCGCGTTCCCCATCCAGCAGTTGGTCACGGGGGCCGCGACGAGCGTGGACTGGGTCCTCGCGGCCCAGATTCTCGCCGTCGTGACGATGACGCTCGGTAACTTCGCGGCGGCCACGCAGGACACGGTCAAGCGGATGCTCGCGTACTCGTCGGTCGGGCACGCGGGCTATGTCCTCATCGGCCTCGCGGCGCTGTCGGGCGGGAACAACGAGTTCGTGCTGGCTGGCGGCATGAGCCACCTGCTCGTCTACGGGTTCATGAACACGGGCGCGTTCCTGTTCATCGCCCTGACCGAGTACTGGTCGGTCGGCCGGAAGTTCGAGGACTTCAACGGGCTGGCCTCGCAGGCACCGTTCGCCTGCACGGTCATGACCCTGTTCCTGTTCAACCTCGCTGGCCTGCCGGTCGGCGGCGGGTTCATGAGCAAGTACTTCCTGTTCGGTGCCGCGGTCGGTGCCGGATTCTGGTGGCTCGCCGCCGTGGGTGCCATCAACAGCGCGCTGTCGCTGTACTACTACTCGCGGGTCGTGAAGGCGATGTGGATAGAGGACTCCTCGGGCGATTTCGACATCGAGTCCAAGCCCGCGGGCCTCTACGCCGCGCTGGCCGCCGCCGCCATCGTGACCGTCCTGCTGTTGCCCGGATTCGGTCCGGTCTGGCAGTACGCGACCGACGCCGCCGCGGGCATCGTGGCCTGACAGAGACCTCGACTTTTCCCGTTTCGATTTTTCCGACGCCACTTCCCGAGCGCGAGGAGCGACCGTAGACGGTAGACTTTAGGCCGCGCAACGGAAACCCGCGGGTAGAATGGTTTCGCGGCTGGTGTTGGGGTGCGGAACCGTCGGTCAGACCCTCGTGGAGGCGATAGCCGACGGCGAACACAGCATGCTGGTCGTAGACGACGCGGAGAGTCGCATCGACGCGCTCCGCGAGGAGGGCGTCTCGGCCACCCTCGGCGACCCGACCGACCCCGAGACGGTGCGGGCGGGCGTCGAGGGTGCCGACGTGGTGGTCGTCGCCGACCGCGACGCCGAGGTCAACCGCGAGGCCGCCGAACTCGCGGCGGAGCTGTTCCCCGAGGCGTACGTCGTCGGCTACCTCGGCGAGGACTGCGACCCCGGCCAACGCGGGACGATAACCGCGCTTTCCGACCACGTCATCGACCCGACCGCGGCGCTGGTCGAGCAGGTGCTGGCGGTGGCGACCGGCGACCACGCGATTCGGACCGTCAACCTCCGGCGGGCGATTCGGCGGGTCGAGGGCACCTTGGCGGTGTTCATGCACGACAACCCCGACCCCGACGCCATCGCCAGCGCGGTCGCGCTCTGTCGCGTCGCCGAGGAGGTCGGCGTCGAGGCGGTCCCCTGCTACTTCGGCGACATCTCCCATCAGGAGAACCGCGCGTTCGTCAACCTGTTGGAGTTGGACCTCCGGAACTTCGATTCGAGCGAGGAGTTGGACTTGGACGAGTTCGGCGGCATCGCGCTGGTGGACCACTCCCGGCCGGGCGTCAACGACCAACTGCCCGAGGAGACCCCGGTGAACATCGTCGTGGACCACCACCCGCCGAAGGAACCGCCCGAGGCCGAGTTCGTGGACCTCCGGAGCGACGTGGGCGCGACCTCGACGCTACTGGCCGAACACATCCAGCGCCTCGGCATCGACCTCACCGAGGAGGTGGCGACGGGCCTCCTCTACGGCATCCGGGTGGACACCAAAGATTTCTCGCGGGAGGTCTCGACCGCCGACTTCGAGGCGGCGTCGTACCTGTTGCCCCACGCCGACGTGGGGATGCTCGAACGCGTCGAGAGTCCGTCGGTCAGCGCCGACACGTTCGAGACCATCGCGCGTGCCATCCGGAACCGGCGCATCGAGGGAACCGTGCTGGCGTCCTGCGTCGGGTCGCTGTCGGACCGCGACGCGCTCGCGCAGGCGGCCGACCACCTGCTCAACATGGAGTCCATCACGACGACGCTGGTCTACGGCTTCCGCGACGGCACGGTGTACGTCTCCGCGCGCGCTCGCGGGACCGACATCGACCTCGGCGGGACGCTCCGGTCGGCGTTCGGCCAGATCGGGAGCGCGGGCGGCCACGCCGACATGGCGGGTGCCCAGATTCCGCTGGGTCTCCTCGGCACCGTCGAAGAGGAGGAGGAAGCCTCGCTCACGAGCGTCGTCAGCGAAGTCATCACCTCGCGGTTCTTCGAGACGGTTCGCTCGACGCCGGAGAGCGATGGGGAGTACGCTCACGGCGGCGAGGCGAGTTTCGAGGCGACCGTCGTGGACCCCGAGGACTAACCGTCGAGCATCGTTGCTAAACCATCTCTTTCTATTTTTGGGCAACTTTTAGGATTTTTAGGAAGTATACAGGTAGGTTCTTCCGTGGTTGGCGCGCGCGGGCGCGGCACGAGGCCGCGCCCACCCGTGCGAGGGACGAGGACCGCAACGCAGTGAGGACCGCAGTCGGTTGGGGAGGACGTGGCCGTCGCGGCGCTGTGCGGTATGAGAGGCGTCGGCTTCAGTGCGGTTCGCTATCGCCGCGTAGTGGTCACGGTTCTGTGCGGTCACAACCACAGTGTCACCAGAGCTATTAGCCAACGTTCCCGGTTCCTATCCACCGAGACCCGAATCGCCCACCAAGTATTCCCGCGAACCGCCCCTCACGAGTACCATGAGCATCAAGCAGTCGATGCGCGACATCGACCGCGCCGTCCGGGACGCCATCGGGACCCGAGACGAGTACGAGGCCGACAAGGACGGGCGGTCTCCTCGGCAGGTCTACGAGCGGTCCATCGAGGAGGTCGGCGAGGTCGCGGGCAAGACCGAGGCTGAGCGGTTGGCGACGTGGGTGGAGACGACGATTCGGGACGAGGAGGCGCTTCCCTCGGCCGAACGCGTCCGGAAGGAGGGCGCGGACATCTGTCGCGACGTGGACGAGTCGGTGGCGGCGAACGACTGGCTGGACGCGTGAGAATCGGGTTCTCGGGACCGGTCGGTACGAACGATAGTTTTCGAGTCGGGGGAGCGACCGCCGGGAGGAGGGAGAACGACCCCTCGAAAGCCCCCGGTCGCTCATTACGAGTTGGATTGAAAGCGACTCCGAGTACCGAAGCAACCGCCGGAGAGAGGGAGCAGAACGCCTCGAAAGCCCCCGGTCGCTCGCGGTCGTTCTGCGGGATATTTCCGCGCCTCACCGCAACGCACCGCATCGGCGCGGAAATAGTGGCCCGCAGAAGCGACTGAACTGTACGCGAGCGACCGGCCCCTTTACCCCGCCCGCCGGTGGTTTGCGTCACCGAGCGTCTGCCGGTAGTTTGTCCAGTTGAGCGTCTGCCAGTAGTTTGCGTCACCGAGCGTCTGCCGGTAGTTCGTCCAGTCGAGCGCCCGCCGGTCGGGAGACTCACTGACACAGTCACCGTCGAACTCCCCGACCCGTGCCACCGTCGAAAATCGAGAGACAGAGAACCGAAATCCCTCGTTACTCGCCGCCGAGCGTCCTCAGTCCCCGCCGACCTTCCGCTGGATGTCCTCGACGACCTCCGGGTTCCGGAGCGTCGAGGTGTTGCCCAACTCCTCGTCGTTGGCGATGTCCTCCAGCAGGCGGCGCATGATTTTCCCGGAGCGGGTCTTCGGGAGTTCGGGCGTGAACACGACCGCCTCGGGCCGGGCGATGGGACCGATGGCGTCCTCGACGCCCTCCTCGATTCGCTGGCGCATCTCGTCGTCCTCGTCGTAGCCGTCCTCGGTGATGACGTAGGCGTAGACCGCCTCGCCTTTCACGTCGTGCTTGCCGCCGACAACGGCGGCCTCGGCGACGCCCTCGACGCCGACGATGGCCGACTCGATTTCCATCGTTCCGAGTCGGTGCCCGGAGACGTTGAGTACGTCGTCCACGCGCCCCAGCACGGTGATGTAGCCGTCCTCGTCTATCTTCGCGCCGTCTTCGGGGAAGTACACCCAGTCGTCCATGTCGTCGGATTGGGTGTCGGAGTACTCGGCCCAGTACTCCTGAATGTACCGCTCGTCGTTGTCGTAGAGGGTCCGGAGCATCCCCGGCCACGGCTTCTGGACCGTGAGGTAACCCGCTTCGCCAGCGTCCACCTCGTCGCCGTTGGCGTCCACGACCTGCGCGTCCACGCCCGGAAGCGGCGGTCCCGCGGAGCCGGGTTTCATCGTCTTGACGCCCGGTAGCGTCGTGACCATCATCCCGCCGGTCTCGGTCTGCCACCACGTGTCCACGATGGGGCACGACTCGTCGCCGACGTTGGTGTAGTACCACTTCCACGCCCGCGGGTTGATGGGTTCGCCGACCGTCCCGAGGAGCCGAAGGCTCGACAAGTCGTGTTCGTCGGGGTACTGACTTCCCCACTTCATGAACGCCCGAATCGCGGTCGGCGCGGTGTAGAGTTGGGTCGCCTCGTACTCCTCGATGATCTCCCAGAGGCGGTCGCGCTCGGGGTGGTCGGGCGTGCCCTCGTACATCATCGTCGTGGTCCCCAGCGCCAGCGGGCCGTAGACGATGTAGGAGTGGCCGGTAATCCAGCCGATATCGGCCGAGCAGAAGTATGTGTCGTCGGGTTTCACGTCCAGCACCGCTTGGGAGGTCCACGCGGTCCACGCCAGATACCCGCCCGTGGTGTGCTTGACGCCCTTCGGTTGGCCGGTCGTCCCCGAGGTGTACATCAGGAACAGCATGTCCTCGGCGTCACGGGAGACCGGTTCGACCTCCGCGCCCGACTGTTCGTCCACGAGGTCTTGATAGTAGTGTTCGTTCGACTCCAAGTCGTGGCCGTGGTCGTGTTCGCCGAGGCGGTCCACGACCACCACGTCCGACACCTCGTGGCCCACGTCGTCTAAGCCCTCGCGGGTCTTCTCGTAGTGGTCCAAGGCGTCGCCCCGCCGGAAGTAGCCGTTCGCCGTGACGAGGTACTCCGAATCCGCGCTCTCCATCCGGGTCGCCAGCGCCTCCGCCGAGAACCCGGCGAACACGACCGAGTGGGGCGCACCGATACGCGCGCAGGCCAGCATGGCGACGGGCAACTCCGGAATCATCGGCATGTACATCGTCACCACGTCGTCCTCGCCGACGCCCATCTCACGGAGCGCGGCCGCGAACTCGTTGACCTCGCGGTGGAGTTCTTCGTAGGTGTAAGTCCGGTTCTCCTCGTCGGTGGGTTCGCCGACCCACTCGATGGCCGCCTCGTCGCCGCGCTCGTCTAGGTGGCGGTCGAGGCAGTTCGCCGAGGCGTTCAGCTTCCCGCCCGTGAACCACTCGTAGAACGGCGGGTCCGAGTCGTCCAGTACGTCGTCGTACGATTCGTCCCAGTCCAACAGTTCGGCCGCCCGCTCCCAACACTCGGGCCACTCGTCCTCGAACTCGTCGTAGATGGAGTCGTCGGAGACGTTCGCCTGCGACACGAACTCCTCGGGCGGCTCGAACTCGTCTTGCTCCTCGAGCCGTGCTTCTAGTTCGGCGGTATCTTCGGGCATGGTTCGATTCGAATACTCATCGAGACGAGCAATAAATGTTGCCGCGAGTTAGCACGCCAGATTCGGTCGAAAGCGCGCCCGTCGGTCGCGTCGAGTTCGAAAACGCCGCGGTACGCTCCTCGTCGGCGACCTGTCTCCCCTCGAACACCGCTCGAAACGAGCGTTTCGACCGCTTAGTTCAGTACATCGACCTCGTCGGTCAGGTCCTCGGGACCGTCCACCGGTCCCCTGACGAACAGGCCGTGCGCGATGAGGAGCGCCGCCGTCAGGCCCGCGATGGTGACCGCGGTCGGGAGCGCGAGCGAGGTCAGGAGGCCGACTCCGGCCCCCGCCGCCATCGTGGCGAAGATGGCGACCAACACGAGGTCGTAGTACTGGACGGTGTACTCCATGCACCACGTATCGTCGTGCGCTCGGAAAAAATTTGGTAGCCGACCGGTCGCGTCGGCGAGTCGGTCCGCGTCGCTCTGGATTCAGTACTGGTTGACGAGGTCGATGAAGTAGTCCCAGTTCCAGTTGTCGCCGGGGTCGGTGTGGGTGCTGCCGGGGACTTGGTCGTGACCGATGATGCCGCCCGTCTCGTTGTCTCCCGCGTTGGTGGGCACGTAGGTGGCGCGCTGCTTCGGGATGCCGTACTGCTCGCAGAGGTAGGCGACGAGGTCGGCCGACTTCTGGAGCTGGGCGTCCTCGTAGGTGCCGCTGACGTAGCCGCCGTGTTCGATGCCGACGGAGGACTGGTTGTAGCTCCAGTCGCCCGCGTGCCAGCCGACGTTGACCTCCGAGAGGCTCTGATAGAGGTAGCCGTCCTCGGCGACGGTGAAGTGCGCGCTCACGTTGGCGTCGGGGTTCTCGAACCAGCTGACCGCACCGCTGGCCGACCCTTGGACAGTGTGAACGATGATCCAGTCGATCTCGGCCGCACCGCGGTTCGCACTCGTGTAGTTGCTGGGGTCGGCTGGCCGCCAGTCGACCGCTGGCATGTCTGCCGCCGCGGTTCCCGAGAGGGCACTAGCGCCAGCGAGACCGGCCGTACTTGCCGCACCGAGCTTCTTGAGGAAGTTTCTTCTCGAACTCATGTGCATGAAAACAATCGAGGGCATCCCTAATATATTTTTTCTAGTTACAGTTGCAATTTTTATCCAAATAGTTAGGAATGCAACTATACCGGTCTCGTTACGCCCTCTCGTCGTCGGTTCGCGTCAACGCTTCGTCCGTCCAGTCCGGTTCGCGGATGGTCACTTCGTCAGTGCCGACGAGACGGAACTCGCTCCGCAGGTAGGTGTCCGGTCCGCGTCCGCCCTTCGTGAGGTTCATCGAGATGCGACGGACGACTCCGTTCGGACCGACCAGCACCGACCCCGAAACGTTCGTTATCGAGTCTGCGAGGACGAACTTCGCGTCGCTGTCTATATCTGTCAGGCGATACTTGACGAACCGTCGTCCGTCGCGTCGCACTAGCCGGGGGTCCTCGTACTCTCCCGCCTGTAGACGTGACCGAACGTACGTCACCATCCCTATCTTCGGCTGGAACTCGTCTACGGAGTTCGGCGGGACGGTACTCACTTGATACGCCGTCTCGTCGGTGACGAACTTCTCGTAGAACTCGGTGCCGTCGAGATACGAGACGACAGTTCTGTTCCCGTCGTCGGAGGTCCGATTCTGATACTGATACTCCTCGTCCGTTTCGAGGCTTTTCTTGCGAACGGTTCTGCGGTAGTCGGTGCGCGTACCGTCTTCGAGTACCCGAGACTTCTCGAACTCGATTTCGTAGCTACTGTTCCGAACGGCGCTGGCGTAGGCCTCGGCGAGTGCCGTCGCGTTCCCGATACGCCGCCGGTTCGCACCCTCCGGAAGCGTCACGTCGTCCAGCGTCACCTCCGTCGTCGTCACCGCCGCGGTTTCGGTCGCTTCCTCGACCGGTCGCTCCGTGGAGGTGGTTCCTTCTTCGCCGGAGAACGGCGAGTTACACCCCGCCAAGAGTACTAGCACGACGAGTGCGACGGCGACGACCGTTTTTCGACTCATCGTGTTCCGGTGTCTCGCCAAACATATAAAATATCACGCATTCGCTGGCGGACCCTTCGCCGACCGTCGAGACGAGCGACTGGCCCGCGGAGTCGGGCGTCAAGCGACGTTGACGGTCTCCTGATAGCTCCCGTACTCGGCCTCGAACACCTGCATAATCTCGCCCATCGTCGCGTAGGCTTTCACCGCGTCCACGATGGCGGGCATCACGTTCTCGTCGCTCTGGATGGCGTCGTCGATTGCGTCGAGTGCGGCCTCGACTGCCTCGTCGTCGCGCTCCTCCTTGACCTCGGCGAGGCGGTCGAGTTGGCGGTCTTGGACCTCCTCGTCCACTTTGAGAATTTCGGGCTGGGTGTCCTCCTCGATTTCGTACTTGTTGACGCCGACGACGGTCTCGTCGCCCTCCTCGACGCGCTCTTGGTACTCGTAGGAGGCGTCCTGAATCTCGCGGTGGAAGTAGCCCTGCTCGATGCCCGCCAGCACGCCGTCGCGAACCGACCCGTCGCCCATCTCCTTTATCTCCTCGATGTACTCCATCGCCTTCTGTTCGGTCTCGTCGGTCAGGCTCTCGACGGCGAACGACCCGCCCAGCGGGTCCACGATGTCGGCCGCGCCCGACTCGTCGGCGATTATCTGTTGGGTCCGGAGCGCGACCCTGACCGCCTTCTCGGAGGGGAGCGCGAGCGCCTCGTCGAAGCTGTTGGTGTGGAGGCTCTGGGTCCCGCCCAGCACCCCCGCGAGCGCCTGAATCGTCACGCGGACGACGTTGTTCAGGGGCTGTTGAGCCGTGAGACTCTGGCCCGCGGTTTGGGTGTGGAACTTGAGTTGCTTGCTGGCCTCGTCCTCGGCACCGTACCACTCGTCCATCACGTTCGCGTAGATGCGCCGGGCCGCGCGGAACTTGGCGACCTCCTCGAAGATGGCGTTGTGGGAGTTGAAGAAGAAAGAGAGTTGGGGCGCGAACTCGTCCACGTCCATCCCGCGGTCCAGACAGTCCTCGACGTAGGCGAAGCCGTCCGCGAGGGTGAAGGCGAGTTCCTGAATCGCGGTCGAACCAGCCTCCCGGATGTGGTAGCCCGAGATGGAGACCGGCTTGATTTTGGGGGTCTCCTCGACCGCGAACTCGATGGTGTCGGTCACGATGTCCAGCGAGGGTTCCGGCGGGATGACCCACTCCTTCTGGGCGATGAACTCCTTGAGCATGTCGTTCTGGAGCGTGCCCCGAATCTCGTCGCGGGGGACGCCCTGCTGGTCGGCCAGCGCGATGTACATCGCGTAGATGACCGGCGCGGAGGGGTTGATGGTGAAGGAGGTCGAGACCTCCGCGAGGTCGATGCCGTCGAACAGAATCTCCATGTCCTTCAGCGTGTCCACGGCGACGCCCTCCTTGCCGACCTCGCCGTCCGAGAGCGGGTCGTCGCTGTCCTTGCCCATCAGCGAGGGCATGTCGAACGCGGTCGAAAGCCCGGTCTGGCCCTCGTCGATGAGGTAGTGGAACCGCTCGTTGGTCTCCTCGGCGGTACCGAAGCCGGCGAACTGGCGCATCGTCCACGTCCGACCCCGGTACATCGTCGGGTACGGGCCGCGCGTATAGGGCTCCTCGCCGGGGAAGCCGATCTCCTCGTCGTAGTCCACGTCGGCCACGTCGTCGGGGGTGTAGAGTCGGTCAACTTCGAGGTTCGATACGGTGGCGAATCGGTCCTTGCGCTCCCCGTAGGCGTCGAGTACGGGGTCTAAGGTCTCTTCCTCCCACTCGTCTTTCGCGTCGCGTATCTCCGCGAGGTCGTCCTCGTCGTACATAGTTGCAATAATTGCTCGAAGGATAATGAATCTGCGTACATCCGCGCCGGGTCCGGAGAGGAGTCCCGGTGTCTTCCGAGACCGAGAAAAAGACGAGGCAGTCAGTACTCGCCCAGCACGCCGCGCTTGCGGGCCTTCCGCTGGATGATGCGGAAGAGACCGTAGCCGACGCCCAGATAGACGACTGCCACGCCAGCCAGCAGCGCGAGGTCGGCCGTCGGGAGTTCCAGCAGGCTCTTCTGGTTGCTCATCGCTTCCCGGAGGAGGTAGCTCCCCAGCGAGAACGGCGCGAACTTGAACGCCGGGAACTGCTCTACGGGGGCCGCGATGAGGCCGATGAACGCGAACTGCATGAGTTGGAACGCGCTCTCGACGCGCTTGTAGAGGAGCGCCAGTCCGCCGAAGATGTAGCCGAGTCCGACCGCGGGCGCGAGCGTCAACACGAGAATCGGGAAAATCGTGAGAACGTCGAAACTCAGCGTGACGCCAGCGGACACGACCGTCATGGTCACGACCATCAACCCGAGGAGCGTCGAGGCGAGGAACAGGCTCACGCAGACGTTCACGACGGTCTTGACGCCGACGATACGGTCGAACCCGAGCGGCGACATGTAGAGCTGTTCGAGCGTGCCCCACTGGGCCTCGTTGTTGATGTTGCCCGCGATGGACGAGTAGGCGCTCATGATGAGCATCCAGAGGAAGTAGCCCACGATGATGCCCTCTATCGAGTTGGTGATGGCTGCCCCGGCGATCTGTCGGCCGCCGAAGAACATCACCGCGAACAGCAGGTACATGCTGACGATTTGGGCGACCGTGTTGAACAGGTAGCGCCGCATCAGGATGAGCGACTTGTAGAACGACGCCCGGCCGAACAGATAGAGGTGTCGGGCGCTCACGCTCGACCCTCCACCGTTCGAGGCTCGTCGGTCGGTTCGTCTCCGCGCTCGTTCTCGCTGTCTGCTCGCTCGTCTTCGCCGGTCACTTCGAGGAACACGTCTTCGAGGTCGGGTTGGACCACCGACACCGACCGCGGCGTCAGGTCGAACTCCGCTAAGGTTCGCATGAGGTCGTGGACGCGGTCCTTGTCGGTCAGCGAGACCTCACAGACCGTCCACTCGCCCCGTTCGCGCCAGTCGGCCACGTCGAACTCCCCTTCGAGCGACTGGCGGGCCGTCGTGGACATGTCCTCCTCGACGACGACCTCGTAGGCTTGGGTCTGGAACAGTTCCACCAAGTCGGGAACCGACTCGTCGGTGACGATGTCGCCGTCGTCGAGGATGATGACGCGGTCACAGAGGTCCTGCATCACGTCCATGTCGTGACTGCTCAGGACGACCGTCCGGTTCTCTTGGGTCACGAGGCGGTCGAGTTCCTGACGGAGGTCGTGGGAGGCCTCCACGTCGAGACCGAGCGTCGGTTCGTCCAGAAAGAGGACGGGCGTCTGGCGGACGAGCGCGCAGGCCAGCGCGGTCTTCTGTTTCATCCCCCGCGAGAGGTTCTTGACGACCTCGTCGGCCTTGTGGTCGATGTTCAGCAGTTCCATCAACTCGTCGTGTTCCTCGCGGTGGTCCTGCGGGTCGATGCCCTGCAACGACGAGAAAAAGGAGATGTTCTCCCGGACCGTCAGCCGCCAGTAGACGTTTCGCGCGCCTTCGAGGACGGCGCTGACCTTCTCGTACACGTTGTCGCCGTCGTGGACGTTCACGCCGTCGACTCGGATGTCGCCCTCGTCGGGGAGGACGACGCCGAGAATCGACTTGATGATGGAGGTCTTCCCGGCCCCGTTGGGACCGAGCAACCCGACGACCGACCCGCGTTCGACCTCGAAGGACACGTCGTCGACCGCCACGACGCTCCCGTCGCCGTAGGTCTTCCGCAGGTTCTCGACGGAGATGACCGGCTGTTTTTGTCGCGGTTCCGTTGACTGCATGATAGGGGAAAATCAACAGGGAAGTGTAAAATTTTCCATCTCGATTCCCCCTGATTTTTCGCAGAGTGGCGGTCTGGTCCGTAAGACGGTTTATTTTCTGCTGGCCGGACGGGGCAGACCCCCGAGAGAGGCACGGTAACGGCCTGCACACCGTCGAACCGAGTAGGCGGCTACTCGATGCGAGTGCGGACCGATCGAAAATCAGACGCGTTCGAGAGTTGGCGCACCCAGCGACCGGTCGCCTCGCGAATCTCCCGCGAACTACTGGAGTCGCTTGGTCGTCTCCACGAGGGGATGGCGGGCGTAATCTACCACTTTCACGTCCTCCAAGCCCTCCAGCCCCTCTTTCTGGGCGGTCTTCTGCATCCCGAGTTCGACCTCCTCGTCCACGAGGATGACGTAGGCGTCCATCGTGTCGATGTCTATCTTGTCGGCGGCCATCACGCGGTGGTGGCCGTCGGCCAGCAGGAACTCGCCCGACTCGCTGTCGGGCGCGCAGTCGATGACCACGAGCGGTTCGGCCAGACCGCGCTCCAGCTCGTAGGTCCGACCCTCCAACTCGTCGGCGTACACTTTCCCCTGCGTCGGCGTGAGTTCGTCCAACGGGACGTTTCGGCGGGTCTGCTCGACCTCGGTGTCGTGGATGGATTCGAGCGTGCGCATGAGTTTACCGACCTTCTCGGGGGTCGCGCGCTCTATCTGGGACCTGATGACATCCGTGTTCGAGATGATGCCCACGAGGTTGCCCGCGTCGTCCACGACCGGCAACTTCTGGATGCCCGACCGGAGGATGACGCGCGCCGCGTCGTTCACGTCCATGTCGGGGTGAGCGACGATGAGGTCTTGGCTCATTACCTTGAATATCGGCTCCTCGTCTCCGGCCAGCAGCAAGTCGCGGGCGCTGACGAACCCCTCGACGCGTCGGCCATCACAGACCGGGTAGCCGTTGTGTTCGTCGCTCTCGGCGATGCGCCGGGCGACCTCCTCGACGGTGGCGTCGGGCGAGACCGTCGCCACGTCGCGGGTCATGTAGTCTTTGACTTTCGGCTTCCCTTCGGTCGTCCCGCCGTCCGGTGCCGCCACGTCCATGTGTGCAACCCACGCGCCGGGCGGTGAAAAGGGTTCCCGGTTCGCAGGTGCGAGACGCAGGACCGTTCCAGTCGGTGCGCCGTCCACGTATTCTTACCCGGACCCCAACATATATCGTGAAAGTTCGTGAATTTTCTAGCATGCAGAAGCCGCTACTGGTGACCGACTTCCTCGACAGGGCGCGGAGACACTACGGCGACCAAGAGGCCGTCGTGGCGACGACGGGCGAACGCTACACCTACGACGAGTTCGGCGAGCGGGCCGACCGCCTCTCGGCGGCGCTCGCCGAGCGAGGCATCGAGAAGGGCGACCGCGTGGCCGTGCTGGACCCCAACACCCACTACCACCTCGAATCGGCCTACGGCATCATGCAGTTGGGCGCAGTCCACACGCCGCTGAACTATCGGCTCACGCCGGAGGACTACGAGTACATCCTGTCGGACGCGGGCGTGGACGCCATCGTCGCCGACTACGCCTACGCCGAGAAAATCGAGGAGGTCCGCGACGACGTTCCGACCGAGGTCTTCGTCTCTAACGACGCCGACCAGACCGAGGGCGACTGGGAGGAGTTCGAGGACCTCCTCGCGGACGCCGACCCCGAGTCGTACGAGCGCCCGGAGATGGCCGAAGACGAGGTCATCACCATCAACTACACGTCCGGGACGACGGGCGACCCGAAGGGCGTGATGCGGACCCACCGCACCGAGACCCTCCACGCCTACATCCTCTCGGTCCACCACGAACTCTACGACGACGACGTGTACCTCTGGACCCTGCCGATGTTCCACGTCAACGGCTGGGGACACATCTACGCGATTACGGGAATGGGTGCGAAACACGTCTGCACGCGCGGCGTGGACGCCGCCGAGGTGGTCGAGACCATTCGAAGCGAGGACGTGTCGTTCCTCTGTGGCGCGCCGACGGTCCTCAACATGCTCGCGGACTACTACGAGGAGAACGACCGACCCGACATGAGCGGCGACAACGACGTGCGGGTCACGACCGCGGGGTCGGCTCCTCCCGAAGCGACCATCCGGACCGTCGAGGACGAGTTCGGTTGGTACCTCAAGCATCTCTACGGCCTGACCGAGACAGGCCCGCTCGTGACGATTTCGGACGCGCGCCGCCTGCTGGACGAAGACGACGACAGCCGATTCAAGCTCAAGAAGCGACAGGGGATGGGCGTCCTCGGTACGGAGGTCGCGGTCGTGGACGACGACGGCGAGGAGGTCCCGCGCGACGACTCGACGCTCGGGGAAATCGTGGTCCGGGGCAATCAGGTGATGGACGGCTACTGGAACAAACCCGACGAGACAGAGCGAGCGTTCAACGCCAAGCGCGAGGGCTGGTTCCACACGGGCGACCTCGCGGTCGTGGACGACCACGGGATGGTCTCGATTCAGGACCGCAAGAAGGACATCATCGTCTCGGGCGGCGAGAACATCTCCAGCATCGAAATCGAGGACACGCTGTTCGACCACGACGACGTGGCAGAGGTCGCGGTCGTCCCGGCCCCGAGCGAGCAGTGGGGCGAGACGCCCAAAGCGTTCGTCGTCCCGGCCTCGGGCGACCCCGACGAACCGGGCGTGACCGAGCAGGAGATTCGGGAGTTCACCAAGGAACGCATGGCTTCCTACAAGGCGGTCCACCGCGTCGAGTTCGTCGCGGAACTACCACAAACTGCGACGGGGAAGATTCAGAAGTACGAACTCCGACAGCGCGAGTGGGACGACGAGGAGCGGATGGTCGGGGAGGGATAGTGACACAGCACTGCTTGGTCCGGCCTGCTACAGGTAGTCGGTTTGTGAACGATAGGTAGAGTTCTTCGTTTTCGAAAGCCCCCGCCCGCTCGCGGTCACTCGGCGGGATATCTGGCGCGCGCAGTTCTGTGCGCGACAGATAGTAGCCACGCTGAGGTGACTAAATCACACGCGAGCGGGCGACCCCTTCCAGTCCCACCCGACGATAGTCGGACGAGCGAGCGTCGGTAGTTCGTACCGCCGAGCGCGTCGGTCGGAGTCGGCAATCGAGCGTCGGAGCCGAAACGTGAAGGGCGAGCGCGGGGTAGGTCGAGAGAACCGTGAGCGACGACACCGACGCGCTCTGTTTCGACATGTACGGCACGCTCTGTGACACGAGTAGCGTCACCGCGGCGCTCGGCGAACATCTCGCCATCGCGGACGGGTTCGTCGCCGACGTGGACGCGCTCTGGCGGCGCACCCAGTTGCGCTACGCCCAGCAGGTCGCGCTGATGGACGAGTATCGGCCGTTTTCGGAAGTCACGGAGCGCGCGCTCGACTACGCGCTGGAGTTCTACGACCTGACTCCTCCCGAGGAGGCCCGCGAGGAGATCGTCGCAGCCTACGACGAGTTGGACCCCTACCCCGACGCCGCCGACGCGCTGGCCGAGTTGGGCGAGCGCCACACCGTGGTCGTCCTCTCGAACGGGAACCCCGAGATGCTAGAGGAGTTGGCGGCGAACGCCGGACTCGCCGCGCATCTGGACGACATCGTGAGCGCCCACGAGGTCCGGACGTTCAAGCCCGACCCCGCGGTGTATCGCAACGCCGCCGACCGACTCGGGAGGTCGTTGGGGGACTGTCGGCTGGTCTCCTCGAACCCGTGGGACGTGGCTGGCGCGGCCAGCGCCGGAATGGCGACCGCGTGGGTGAACCGAACGCGCGAACCGCCCGAGACCGTGGGCGGCGAGGCGGACTTGACCGTCGAGTCGCTGTCGGCGCTGACCGACCCGCTATAATTATTAGCTGATTGAACAATCTCGCGGAGCGAGAGAGCCAGCGCGTTCCCGAGAAATATTGTAGTGGTAACATACCCCAGTAGCCGGAAAATATCCCGCCTTCATCCCGCCAACGCTTCGCTACTCCGAGAGTAGAGAGATATTTTACAGTTCCACCCTCGGAATCTTCCCGTATGATTATTAATGATGTTACCGTCGCGTGATAGCATGGCACGGGGAGAAAAAACGGACGTGTCGCGACGAGACGTAGTCAAGATAGCCGGAGCGTCCGGTTTAGCGGGGTTGGCGGGAGTCGCGGGGAGCGCGAGCGCACAGGAGAACCCGCCCATCGGGAACTTCCCGATTCAGGGCAACCCGACGTTCGGGTTCACGGTTCCACAGTCGGGACCGTACTCGTCGGAGGGGCAAGACGAACTCCGGGCGTATCGGTTGGCGGTCGAACACCTCAACAACGGGGGCGGTTGGGTAGACAACTGGAGCGACCTCACGGGCAACGGCGTACTGGACCAACAGATAGAGTTCGTGTCGGGAGACACCGCGACCGACGCGGACACGGCGCGCCAGACCGCGCGACGGATGATTCAGCGCGACCAAGCCATCATGCTGTCGGGCGGGTCGTCTAGCGCGGTGGCGATAGCGATTCAGGAGTTGTGCCAGCGCGAGAAGGTCAACTACATGTGCTGTCTGACCCACTCGAACGACACCACGGGCAAGTCCTGCGTCCGGTACTCCTTCCGGGAGATGTTCAACGCGTACATGTCGGCCCAAGCGTTGGTGCCGCCGGTCACCGACGAGTACGGCGGGGACAACAACTTCTACCAGTTGTACGCCGACTACACGTGGGGCCAGACCGTTCAGTCGTCGATGAGTCGGTTCTTCGGCGAGGCCGGGTGGAACGAGATGCAGAGCGTCGCCACGCCGCTGGGGACGAAGGACTTCTCGTCGTACCTCTCGCAGGTGCCCCGAGACCAGACCGACGTGCTGTTTTTGGACCACTACGGACTCGACGGCGCGAACTCGCTGAGTCAGGCCAAGGAGATGGGACTCGACCAAGACATGGAGATCGTCGTCCCGCTGTACAACCGGCCGATGGCCCAAGCCGCGGGCGGAGCCATCGAAGGCGTGTTCGGCACCGTGGCGTGGGACTCCCAGATCGACAACGCACCGTCGAACCAGTTCACGCAGGCGTTCAACGAGAAGTACGCCCGCATCCCGTCGGGACCGGCGCAACTGGCCTACGCCCAGACGCTCCAGTACGCCGCGGCGGTCGAGCGCGCGGGCACCTTCTACCCGCCGGAGGTCATCCGGCAGTTGGAGGGGTACCAGTACGACAACATCGGCATGGGTCCCGAGACGATGCGGGCCTGCGACCATCAGGCACAGCGCGCGGTCCCGGTCGTGAAGGGACTGCCGGAGGGCGAACAACAGCAGGGCCAGTTCTTCGAGATAGTGAACCTCACCGAGCGGGACACGCTCGGCTACGGGTGCGATTCGGGACCGGCCGCCGAGTGCGACCTCGGCCCGTACGAGTAGGTCGAGCGTACGGTCGGTAGCTACCCCTTCGGGGGTTCAAACGAAGGAACCAACCTTTATGCTTGCGAGAGGATATCACACAGACATGGTGGGGAATCGAACTGCGACTACGACGAATCGGGAGGAGAGACCGTGAGCGTTCTCGCCGAAGTCCTGACGGTCCTGTTGAACGGGCTTCAGCAGGGTGCCATCTACGTACTGGTCGCCATCGGACTCTCGATAATCTTGGGGACGCTGAAGTTCGTCAACTTCGCGCACGGCGCGCTCTACCTGATAGGGACGTACGCCGGACTCCTGATAACGCTCGAAATCAACGTCACGGACGGGAAACTCGCCGACTGGGGGTACACGCCCATCGGTCTCGAATGGGGCTTTCTGCCAGCCCTGATAATCGTCCCGGTCGTCGTCTTCGGCGTCGGCCTGCTGATGGAGCGGTTCGTCGCGCGACCGTTCTACGACCGGCCGGACACCGACCAGATTCTGCTGACCTTCGGGTTGGCAATCGTGATTCAGGAGGTGTTCAAGATACTGTTCGGCGGCCAGAGCTACAACTTCGCGCGACCGGGGTGGGCCAGCGGACAGGTCGGCCTCCCGATAATCGGGACGTTCCCCGAGTGGCGACTCTACATCATCGCGATTACGGCGACGGTCGTCGTGTTGGTGTACGGACTCATCGAGTACACCGACTTCGGACTGGTCGTCCGCGCGGGGACCCGCGACGCCGAGATGGTCGAACTGTTGGGAATCAAGCTCTCGCGACCGTACCTGATGGTGTTCGGGGTCGGCGCGGCGCTGGCGGGAGTCGCTGGCGTCGTCGGCGGACCGCTGTACGCGGTCAACCCCAACATCGGAACCGAGATACTGGTCCCCTCGTTCCTCGTCGTGGTCATCGGCGGCGTCGGGTCCATCGCGGGCGCTGTCCTCGGCGGCATCCTCATCGGGGAGACGCTGGCTATCATGGTCGCAATCGCGCCACAGTGGTCGCAGGTCGGCATCTACGTGCTGGCCGCAATCGTTCTGCTCGCGCGGCCGCAGGGACTGCTCGGCTCCGAGGAGGTGGCCCCGTGAGCGACGAACCGACCGAAACCCCGGAGGCGGCCGACGAGACCGGGAGCGTCGTCGAGCGAACACAGCGCGAACTCCCCTCGTGGGAGCGCGTCCGCGAGAGCGAACTGTTCGTGGTCGGCGCGACGGCGCTCGCCGTCGCGGTCTTCCCGTGGCTGTTCGCGCGCGCGCCGGTCATCAGCGGCGTCCTCAACGGATATCAGGACTTGGCGACGCTCATCCTCATCTGGGGCATCTTCGCGATGGGGTTCAACCTCCTGCTGGGCTACACCGGCCTGCTGTCGTTCGGTCACGCCGCGTTCTGGGGCGGCGCGGCCTACGCCGCGGGCGTGTTCAGCGCGCAGGTGTCGTCCAGTCCGGTTCTCGTCATCCTCGCGGGCACGTCGTTCGCGGCGCTGTCGGCGTGGATTCTCGGATTTATTTCGCTTCGGCGCGGCGGCATCTACTTCGCCATCCTGACGCTGGCGTTCGGCCAGATGGCCTACTACATGGCGCTGTCGCCGCTGGCGTGGATTACCGGCGGCGAGAACGGGTTCACCGGCGTCCAACTGGGCAAGCTGTTCGGCGTGTTCCAGCTCCGGTACCCGGTGCCGATGCTGGACTGGCTGGTCGGGACGTGGAAGTACGTGCTGGTCGGCGGGGTCGCGGTGCTGTGCGTCGCGGCCGCCAACCGCATCCTCCACTCGCCGTACGGGATGGTGTTCCGCGCGATTCGGGAGAACGACCAGCGCGCGGAGTTCGTCGGGCTGAACGTCTGGCGCTACAAGCTGATGGCGTTCGTCATCTCGGGGGCGTTCGCGGGCGTCGCCGGGAGCCTCTACACCGTCTACAGCGCCTACGTCCCGCTGTCGTCGTTCTACTGGACGACCAGCGGCGAGGTCGTCATCATGGCCGTGCTGGGCGGGGTCGGGTCGCTGTTCGGTCCCATCCTCGGCGCGGGCATCTACCTCTACGTCGAGAACATCGTCAGCGGCATCCAGCAGTTGACTCTCCCGTTCACGGGACCGAACGAGTGGCTGACGCTGGTCGAGGAGCCGGTCGTTCTCCTCGACGGGTTCGGGGCCTACTGGCACCTCATCCTCGGCCTCGTCTTCGTCGCGGTCGTCGTTCTGTTCCCGCGGGGCATCTGGGGCCTGTTCCAAGACCTCGGGGGCGCGCTCCGGCGACTCGGCGGCAGTGCGGTGAAGCGACTTGGAGGTGGGCGATGACGGTGCGCTCGCTCGGTGAACTGGGAGGTGGTCGGTGATGGCGTTGCTGGAAACCGACGGTCTCACCAAGTCGTTCGGCGGACTGGTGGCGGTGGACGACGTGGACCTCGCCATCGAGGAGGGCGAGTCCATCTCGGTCATCGGGCCGAACGGCGCGGGCAAATCGACGCTCATCAACCTCGTCACGCGGATGCTCGACGCGACCGAGGGCGACATCACGTTCAAGGGCGACTCGATTCTGCACCACGAACCCCACGAGGTCGTCCAGAAGGGCGTGAGCCGGTCGTTCCAGACCGCCTCTATCTTCCCGGCGCTGTCGGTCGAGGAGAACGCCCAAATCGCCGCGTTGGCGGCCGAACACGGCTCGTTCCGGTTCAACTTCCTCCGACACCGCAACAACTACGGCGAGGTCGATAGGCTGGCCCGCCGGACCTTGGACGCGGTGGGTCTCCTCGGCCAGCGCGACGTGGTGGCCGAGGACCTGCCGTACGGCGACAAGCGCAGGCTAGAGTTGGGCATCGCGCTGGCGAGCGAACCCGACCTGTTGCTGATGGACGAACCGACCGCCGGGATGTCGCCCGAGGAGACCGCCGACACGGTGGAACTCATCGAGCAGGTCAAAGAGGAGTTGGACCTGACCATCCTGCTGGTCGAACACGACATGGAGGTCGTGTTCAACGTCTCGGACCGCATCGTGGTGCTGAATCGCGGGGCCGTAATCGCGGAGGGACCGCCCGAGGCGGTGCAGGGCGACCCCGACGTACAGGAGGCGTACCTCGGAGGTGTCGAGGCGTGACGGGGGGAGCGAGATGAGCCTGCTGGAACTCGATTCGGTGGACGCCTTTTACGGCGAGAGCCACATCCTCCGGGACGTGACGATGACCGTCGAGGAGGGCGAGGTCTGCTCGCTCCTCGGGCGCAACGGCGCGGGCAAGACCACGACGCTCCGGTCGATTTCCGGGGCGCGCCCGCCGGAGGTCCGCGACGGCCGGATTCGGTTCAAGGGCGAGGACATCACCGCGATGGACCCCGAGGACATCTCGGCGCGGGGCCTCTCGCTGGTGCCAGAAGAGCGCCGAGTCTTCCCGAATCTCACGGTGGCCGAGAACCTCCACCTCGCGGAGGTCTCGGAGAACGCCTCGAACACGGTCGGGCGGTCGCTCGGGCAGGTACAGGTCGAACACGTCGGGATGACGACCGACGAGGTGTACGACGAGTTCGAGCGGTTGCGCGAGCGCAAGTCCCAGAAGGCCGGGACGCTCTCGGGGGGCGAACAGCAGATGCTCGCCATCGCCCGCGCGCTCAAGCAGAACACCGACCTGCTGTTGCTGGACGAACCGTACGAGGGGCTGGCACCACAGATTATCGCCGACGTGGAGGACGCCATCGCCCGCATCAGCGAGTCGGGCACCACGATTCTGCTGGTCGAGCAGAACGCCGTCGCCGCGATGGACATCGCCGACCGGTGTTACGTCGTGGACCAAGGGAGCATCGTCTTCGAAGGAACCGCGGAAGCACTACGCGAGGATGACGAAACGAGAGACCGATACCTCGGCGTCTGACCCCGAGGAGCGCGCCGAATCGACCGGACGAACGAGCGGAGACGGCGGAACGGCCGCATCGACCGTGGAACCGAACGCGCTGTTCGACGCGCTGGTCGAGGAGAAGGTCCTCGCGGTCGGCGAGTCGGGCGGCGTCCGGACCACCGACGCGTTCGACGACACCCACGCAATCTACCACGACTCGTACGTCGGCGTGGACGAGACCGAGTTCCACGAGGCCGTGGCGGCGACCTTCGGTCTGCCGGACCGCGAGGCCGCGGCCGAACTGGTCGCCGAGCGCGGCGTCTCGCGCGACGAGTTCGTGGTGTATCTGGCGGTCCGGTCGCAGGTGTCGAGTGCGACTCCCGAGTCGGCGGACTCCGGGGCGGCCTCGAACGCGAGTACGGACCGCGAGTCCGGGGACTCGCGGTCTGCCTCGGAAGCGAACGGCGACGCCGCGAGCGCCGACCTCTCGGCCGAGAACCTCGCCGCGATGGCGGGGATGGTCCGGGAAGTCGTCCCCGACTCGCCGGTCCCCGACCGCCTCCCGGACGTGACCGACGACCCCGAGTCGTTCCTCGCGGCGCGGGACCGCGCCGTGGTCGCGGTCTGGAAACGCTTCTGTGACCCCTGCGAGGAGGTCAAGGACGAAATCGGGGGTCTCCTCGGCGCGGTGCCCGACGACGCACAAGTCGCGGGCATCGACGGCGAGGAGGCCGCCGACTTCTGCCGGACCCACGACGTGGAGTCCGCGCCGGGGTTCCTGCTGGCGGACGGCGACGAGCGCCGGACGGTCCACGCGAGCGACGCCGACGAAGTGGCCGAACGAATCCGAGCGCACTTCGGAGACTGATTCTCTGTTTTCACAACAACCTTTTTAATGTCTTCAAGTGGACGGAGATGTCTTTCTCGTCGGTAGCGATAGGTGAAGCCGCCCGCAGGGGCGTGACCGCGAGCGGGCGGGGCTTTCGAGGAGTTCGCGGTCACGATTCTCGCCGCCGTTCCGGTTTCGAGAAGTTCGCAGTCTCACCCGTGGTCGTATGTCTCCGACTCCGACGCGACGAACCGAAACCCGAACCCGTTTTCACGCCCCGCGACCCACCACCGGACATGGACGACGGGGAGCCAGACCGCCGCGAGGTCCGAGCGACGTACGACTACATCGCCGACCACTTCGCACAGACCCGCGAGTACGCGTGGCCCGAAGTCGAGGAGTTCGTCGCCGACGCGCCCCGCGCCGCCGTCGCGCTCGACCTCGGGTGTGGTAACGGTCGCCACGCCGAACTGTTGGCCGACCACGCCGACCGGGTTCTCGCGGCGGACGCGAGTCGCGGACTGTTGGACACCGCCCGCGAGCGCGCCGCCGAGCGGGGCTTCGACGCGGACCTCGTGCAGGCCGACGCCGCGCGACTCCCCGTCCGCGACGCGGCGGTCGAACTGGCCGTCTACGTCGCCACGCTTCATCACTTGCCCAGTCGGGAGGCCCGCGTCGGGAGTCTGGACGAACTCGCGCGCGTCCTCGCGTCCGAGGGCCGCGCGCTCGTCAGCGCGTGGAGTACCGCCCACGACAAGTTCGAAGCGGACGAGGGGTTCGACACGACGGTCGATTGGACCCTGCCGGGCGGCGAGAGAATCGAGCGGTTCTACCACATCTACTCGCCCGAGGAGTTCCGGGCCGACGTTGCCGACAGCGACCTCGAACTGGTCGAGTTCGAGCTATCGAGCGGCAACTGCTACGGCCTCGTCCGCCCGTCCGGCGAGTGACCGGCGGTTCGAGGAATTATCATCTACTCTCGCGTGCGCGCTCTCGCGAGAGAAAACCATCGGCTCGCGGCGGGACCGCCGACCGAAACAGTAAGGCCCTTAATGCCGGGCGGCGAACGGGAGAATACGACGGAGTGCGCCGGTGGTGAGAAAACGCGACGCGTTTTCGAGCCTCGGCGCGCGAGCGAACGTCGTGAGCGCAGTGCGCCGGTGGTGAGACGGACGAAGTCCGTCGATGCTCGGCGCGCAAACGAGCGAAGCGAATGCAGTGCGCCGGTGTCTTGCCGAACGAAGTGAGGCAAGGCTCGGGGCATAAGCGAACGCAGTGAGCGCAATGCGCCGGTGGTCTAGTGGTATGACTATGGCCTTCCAAGCCATCGACCCGGGTTCAAGTCCCGGCCGGCGCACTTCTCCGACGAACTACACGGCGAGGAGCGCGTCTGCTCGCCGCTCGTGAGTCGTAAAATGTGTCCGGGAAGCACATCTCCTATTATCGAAGATTCGTATGACTGAGCAGAAAGTGAAAACGATGATTCCAAGCGACTGTGGATGACGACGCGATGTGCTATTCGGACGTTCGTCCGAGTAGTCGGTCTAAGAGTTTGTTGTGGCGGTCCTCACGCTGGGGACCTTTTGATACCGTCTGTCCCTCGAACGCTTCGTCTTTGCTACCCATTTCAACCGTTACTACAATCTTGTAGTAAATAATTCTTTGGCAGTTGGCTCACGGAGAGCGAATTTAAAATTCGAGATTATAGATAGAATATCCTATAAATGGATAAGTTAACAATATCAATAAGAAAGTCTGAATGTCGATCATGAGCTTTTTATTTTGTGGTGTAATACCTGACCAAGTCTGGAGAGGTACGTGGAGAGCATCCGGTAATGGGGTAATAAAAACACTTCCAATAAGAACTAACATACTCAACAGCAGTACGGATACAAATGAAACGATATACTTTCTAATAGACCACGACCCGAGGAAAATAATTTTGTTCCAGAAAAGAGCTACGAGACACAGGAACACTAAGAGAGTATGAGTAAACAAAAAGTACAACCCCGTGTTTGCTACTACCGTTACGATCACACCTCCAGAAAGGTAAGCGAGCGCCCCAATTTCAACAATAATCGTACAAATCATTAATTTCCCGTTTGACTCTAATACGCCTCCGTTTTCGTCAATCCATTCAGCGTACCCACTTGCTAATCGTAAGTACAGATCGTCTGACTCGTAGTCGTCTTCTACTACGTCTTTTATATCGTTCTGTGTCACACCGATTTCCAAATCTGAGTACGTGTATGTGACACCTGCGAGAGCGATTGCACCGATCAAAAGGAGTAGACCACTAACCGAGTTGAGGTTTGCAAAGTACGAAAACGACCCGTCTGAAGCGAGCGACATTGCGCCGATGATAACGCTCAGCAGAAGCACGTCCGCTCGGTATATTCGAATCGCCTTCTCGTCGATGTCTGCGAGCGTACTGACCTGCTGTTCGAGCGTTTTCCGCCCCTCTTTTGTCGCCTCTCGAACTGCAATAGGCGAGGCTTCAGAATCTTCGATGTTTATTTTGGTCTCCTCGTCAGACATGCGAGTCTATTTAGTTAATCTAACGAGTCTAGACTGTAATAGATATGCCGATTTTACCTTTCCAAGTTCGCCACAACCATTACACCCCTCATTACCGTGCTCCCCACGACGATGCCCGACAATCCAGCGAAGCAGACGAGCGACGAAGTGGACCAGACACAACTCGACCTCGCCCAGCGGGCGGGCGACGCCTATCAGGACGCACTCGACTACATGGCCGAGGAGGTCGCCCACACCGGCGGCAAACGGGAGTCGGGCGACTACGTGGTCGGCTTCGTCCAAGAGGAGGCCGAAGGGATGTACGTCCTCCAAGACGAGGGCCGGTTCGCGTGGGTCGAACCCGACGACGAGAACTGCCACCTCGAAGTCGCGGTGTGTGACGCGGCGGACGGCCGGTTCGTGCCCGAGTGTACCGTCGTCGCCACGCTGACCGGCGAGGACGGCGAGGAGGTCGGCCCGACGCGACTGCCCCTCCTCTGGCATCCCGGACTCTACCACTACGGGAAGAACCTCGACGTGCCCGGCGACGGCACCTACACCATCGACCTGCGCGTCGAACCGCCGATGTTCGAGCGTCACGACGAGCAGAACGGCGACCGGTACGGCGAGTCGGTCGCGGTCACGTTCGAGGACGTGGACGTAGAGACCGGACAGGACTGACGAGGGCGACCGGAGCGCCCGAGGAGTTCCTCGGAAGTTAACATGTTCGGGCCGCATGGTTTTTCCCCGCAAAGCCGTAAGTTGAACCTAACTTCGACCCACTATCGACGCGTCGGGCCGAGGCTCTCGGGGTCGAACGGACCCGCGTTCAGGAACAACGATGACCGATTCGGTTCGCGTCCTCTACGTCACGGCGGACGCATCGACGGGCGAGCGCCTCGAAGCGCGCTTCGAGGAGGAACGGCCAGCGATGGCGTTCTCGTTCGTCACGAGCGTCGCGCAGGCGCTCGCGGCCGTGGACGCCGAGCGCATCGACCACGTACTCCTCGATACGGACCTCCCGGACCGGGCCGACGCCGAGGAGATTCTCAGGGAGGCCGACGTGCGAGTCGGAACCGTCTCGCCGTCCGCGGCCGACGCTCGCGCGAAGTCGGCCGACCGACGACCCCGCGATGCCGAGACCGAGCGCGCGCGGACGCTGGCGACCCGAATCGAGCGGGTCGTCGCGTCCGAGACCGCCGCCGACGGCGGCGTCGAGAGCGACCGGTTCCGCGCGCTCGCCGAGGACCTGACCGATGCCGTCCTCGTCATCGACGCCGAGAGTACGATTCTGTACGCCAACCCGGCCGTGACCGACATCTTCGGCTACCGTCCGGACGAACTCGTCGGTGAGTCGCTCACCCTCCTCGTGCCCGACGAACTCGTCGAGGCCCACGAGGAGGGGATGGCCCGCTACCTCAGCGAGGGCGAGCGGAGCGTCGATTGGGACTACCTCGAACTGCCCGGCAAACACCGTGACGGGAGCGAACTCTCCTTGGGCGTCTCGTTCAGCGAACTCGACGCGGACGGCGCGGTTCGGTTCACCGGCGTCGTCCGCGACATCTCCGAGCGCAAGCGCCGCGAGACGGAACTTCGCGACCGGGTTCGCCAGCAGGAGGCGCTGGCGACGTTCGCCCGGCACGCGCTGGAAGACTGGCCGGTCGCCGACCTGATGGACGAGGCGGTCGAACTCGTCGCCGACGCGCTCGGCAACGTGTACGCCGGGGTGTTGGAGTACCGGCCCGACGACGAGGACTTGCTGGTTCGGGCGGTCCAGGGGTGGGACGACGAGTTGGTCGGGGCGGTCTCCATCGGCACCGAACGCGACTCGCAGGCTGGCTACACGCTCCTGTCCGAGGAGCCCGTCGTGGTCGAAGATATCGCGACCGAGGAGCGATTCGACAGCGACCGGCTGCTCGACGCCGCCGACGTTGTGGGCGGCATTAGCGTGATAATCGGCTCGCCCGACGAGCCGTGGGGAATCTTGGGGAGCCACGACACCGAATCGCGGTCGTACGCCGACTACGACGTGCAGTTCGTCCAGTCCATCGCCCACATCCTCGCCACCGTCTTCCAGCGCCGCGAGCGCGAGCGACGACTCGAACGCTCCGAGGCGATGCTCGACGCGGTGGACGACGGTCTCTACGCGCTCGACGCCGAGGGCCGATTCGTCGCGGTCAACGACGCCTACGTCGAACTGACGGGCTACCCCCGCGACGAGTTGCTCGGCAGACCGGTCGGAGAGATCATCGGGAAGACCCTCGACGAGGAGGTCCAGTGGGTCGAGAAGGCGTTCGACTCCGGCGAGGACGTGGTGACGTTGGAAGCGACGATGACGACCGCCGACGGCGAGTCGATTCCCGTCGAGGCCCGCGTCGCGCCGTTGCCCCTCGAAACCGGCATGGGTCGGGTCGGCGTGGTCAGGGACGTGTCCGGCCGGAAGCGCCGCGAGCGAAAACTCACGTCGCTCAACGAACGGTTCCGGTCGCTGACCGAGGCCGAGACGCCGACGGACATCTGCGACCTCGCGGCCGATGCCGCGGTCGATATCCTCGGCTTCCCGAACGCCGCCGTCGTGCTGTACGACGACGAGGAGAGCGCACTCGTCCCGACCGTCACGCGGTGGACCGGCGGCGAGATAGACGACGCGCTCGTCGGTCGCCACGCCGAGGACGTGGCGTGGCAGACGTTCGTATCGAGCGAGACGAAGGCGTTCGCGGACCTCGACGCCGAACTCGACGCCGACATCGAGATGGGAAGCGCGCTCGCGATTCCACTCGGCAAGTACGGGGTCTTCCTCGCGGCGGCCCCCGAGGTCGGCGGCTTCGACTCGACCGACCGCTCGCTCGCGGACATGCTGTGTTCGAACGTCAAGACCGCGTTGAGCCGGGCCGAACGCGAGGAGACCCTTCGGGACCAGCGCAACGACTTGCAGACGAAGAACCGCGAACTCGAACGCGTCAACCGACTCAACAGCGTGATTCGGGACATCACCAAGGCGCTCACGCAGGCCTCCTCGGAGGACGAGGCGATGCGGGCGGTCTGCGAGCGACTGACCGAGACCGGCCCCTACCGGTTCGCGTGGTTCGGGACCCACGACCGGGCGACCGACGAGATTCGTCCCGAGACCGGGGCCGGAGTCGAGGAGGGGTATCTGGAGGCTGTCGGCGTGACCGCGTCCGAGGGTGACGCGAAGGGCGAGGGTCCGGCCGGGCGCGCGGTCCGGAGCCGCGAGGTGCAGGTCCAGAACGACCTGCTGGGCGACCCGCCGTTCGACCCGTGGCGCGAGCAGGCGCTCGAACGCGGCTATCGGTCGTGCGTGTCGGTCCCCGTGAGCTACGACGAGATGCTCTACGGCGTCTTGACAGTCTACGCCGACGAGGCCGGAGTGTTCGACGAACTGGAGCGGGCGGTGCTGTCGGAACTGGGCGACACCATCGGCTACGCGCTCAACGCGCTCGAACGGAAGCAGGCGCTGGTGAGCGAGCGCTCGATAGAGTTGGACTTCCGGATTCGCGGCTCCGAGAGTCCGATTCTCGCGTTCGTCGCCGAGACCGGCGCGCGATTCGAGTTCGAGAACGCGGTCCAGCGTGAAGACGGCCGACTCCACACCTACTTCACCATCGAGGGGGCCGACCCCGACGAGGCGCTGGCGTTCGCCGAGGGCGTGCCGTGGATAGACGAGGTCCGTCTCGTCACCGAACGCGACGACGAGTACCTCTTCGAGTGTACGCTCGCGGACCGAACCTTCCTCCGGTCGCTGATGGACCGAGGTGCGGCCCCGCGGACGATAACCGCCACCGACGACGAAGGGCGGTTCGTGATTCGAGTGCCACAGAGCGCCGACGTGCGGACGTTCGTGGACTCCTTCGAGGACTACTACGGCGACGCGGAACTCGTCGCTCGACGGGAGCGCGACGACCCCGTGATGACCAGACAGGACTTCGAGGCGGAACTGGCCGAGCGACTCACCGACCGCCAGCGCGAGGTCCTCGAACTGGCGTACTTCGGCGGGTACTTCGACTGGCCGCGGGGCAGTACCGCCGAGGAGATAGCCGAGACGCTCGGCGTCTCCCAACCGACCGTGAGTCGCCACGTCCGGAGCGCGGAGCGCGCGCTGTTCGGCCTGCTGTTCGAGGACGACTGACCGGCGCTCGCGCCGGATTTAGATGTATAACCCCGAGCGGTCTCCGGTGGGTATCTATATATCGTTAATTCCTATTGGTACAGGCCCTATAGAAGTGGGTACAGAATGAGTACGAGCACGAGCGGAGAAACCTTCGAGTCGCAGTCGGTCAGCCAGCGCGTCATCGCCGCAGTCGCCGACGAGACGGGCAAGGAACCGACCGAGGTGGGGCCGCTGTACCACGTCATCGACCCCGACGCGCTCGACCGGTTGTTCTCCGCGACCAGAGGGGGAAGTCGGACACGGGGGTACGTCGAGTTTACGTTCGCTGGCTGTAACGTCGTCGTCCGCGGGGCGGGCGACGTAGAGGTCAGCGAGCGCGACCTGACGGCCGAACTCGCCGACGACACCGAGAGTCCGGCCCGCGTCGGTAGCTACGAAGAGGCGTAGCGAGCGTCCGACGCGTGAGAACGAAACGAGGAGACGACCGAACGTTCGATGCAAGAGATTCGTGAACCACGCCGACCGCCGACCGGCCGACCGGACTCGACCGGCGGCCGACCGACCGAGAGCGAGGCGATGAGCGACCGGTGTACCAACTGCGACGGGCGGATTCCCGCCGAGGAGTGGCATCCCGTGACGACGGTCCGGGACGACGACGGCGAGGTCGAAATCTACGCCTTCTGTAGCGAACCGTGTCGAACGGCGTGGCAGGACGAGCGCGCGGACGACGAGTGAGTCGCGTCCAGCGAAGCGAATTCTTCCGAGCAGTCAGGCCGAGTCAGTGACTTCGTAGACGACGACGCCCTCGTCGCGGAACGTCACTTCGACGCCGGGGTACTGACCGAATCGGAGGTTCTCGTCGTCGTAGCGCTCGCGGGCGGCCGGGCCGACGTAGACGTACTGCACGTCGTACTTCTCCAGCAGTCGCTTCCGGTCTTCCCACGTTCCGGTGTAGACGAGGTCCACGTCCGCCGCCCGAGCGTCCGATTTCTCCTCGCCGCGGTAGACGCCCTCCTGATACACCCACCCGACGACGGTCGGCAGTCCCGTCAGCGAGGCGGCGGGACTCGACCACGTGTAGGGGTTCCGACCCGCCGGTTCCACGATGTGGGGTTGGCCCGACCGGTCGTCGAGCCACGCGATGGCGGCCGCCTCGTCGGGGTGGTAGTCCTCGACGAACGCCTTCCCGTCGAGGGTCGGGTCGTCGATGCGGTGGTGGTCGCTGGTGAAGTGGCCGCCGAGCGCCAGTCCGCCGTAGAGTGCGGTCGAGACGACCAGTAGCGCCGCGAGACCGTTCATGAAGCCCTTCCGGTCGATACCGACTGCGGGGAGTCGCCAGTCCGTGGGACCGACCGACCCGACCAGACTCGCGAGGACTCCTCCGGCGGCGGTCGCCCAGAGGACCCACACCTGCATATACACCTTGAAGACGGTGTTGAACCGGCCGCCGATGGCGTTGTCCTGCACGTAGACGAACTCCACGAGCGTCACGAGTCCGGCCCCGGCGACAACCAGCACCGTCTCGTAGCCGACTCCTCGGTCGGTCCGCTCGCCGCCGACGGTCCGGAGCAACAGCCACCCGACCAGCAACAGCGGCACGACCAACACTAAGACGGGGTAGCCCAACTGCCACGCGAAGACGGTCACCGCGAGTCCGAGGAGGCCCGCCCGGACCGGCCGAACGTCGAACGCGACCCGCGCTCGGGGCCAGAGGAACGCGGCGAACACCAGCAGGAAGGTCCCGTGGACGAGCAGGAGGCCGACCGCGCTCGACTGCTCGGGGAGTAGGCCGAGGCTCCGATTGGTCGCCGACTGGAGGAGGATGCCGAAGACGAACGGCGCGACCCACGCGAGCGCCGCCGCGGCGACGACGCCCGTCACCGCGAACGCGCTGGCGACTCGTCGGGCCTCGCCGAGCAGGAGGTCGGCGGGCGTCCGGGTCGGCGTCTCCCCCGCGGTCGGACTCGCGCCCCCATCGTGTTCGCCGCCGTCAGCGACCGGTTCGGACTCCCCTGCGGTCGAGACGCCGGGGAAGAGGCTCAGCGGGTCGGCGGGCGCGAACAGGACCGCGAGCCAGACGACGCCGAGACCGGTCGGGAAACTCCAGACGTTGACGAGTCCGAGGAGACCGACCACGACGGGGAGCGCCCCGAAGACGAGCGCGCGGCGTCGGCCGAGCGCGCCCGGTCCGGTCCGGAAGTAGGCGAACCCGAGCGCCGCGATGAGAAGCAGGAAGGGCGTGCTGAGCATGTGGCCGTGCAGGTCGCCGTTGAGGAACGCGAACAGGGGGAACTCGTTGATGGTGCCGGGAATCACCCTGCTCGGCCCCCAGTAGCCAAAGTCGGACAGTCCAGTCGTCAGGAGGTCCCCGGAGGTCGAGTCGGCGATGGGTCCGGCCAGCCAGTTCGCGACTCCTCGGGCCGTCTCGTCGGGCAGGAGCCAGACGAGTCCCGTGACTGCGGTGACGAGGTTCGCCGCGAAGCCGACGAAGAAGGCTCCGAGCGCGCCGCCGACCCGGCGGGAGGCCCCGCGAGCGTCGGCGAGCGCGCCCGCGAGTCCGTACGCGACGGTGACGAGCGTCGCGTAGAACCCCGAGAGCGCGAGGTTGTAGGCGTACTGGCCTTCGGTGCCCGTGAGGTGGGTCAAGAGTGCGGACGCGAGGTGGCCGCCGTAGTAGTAGAGGACGTGGTCGCCCGCCCACCACATATCTTGGGGCGGGAGGACCTCGGCACGCAACAGCGATTTGAAGATGCCGAAGTCGAGGAACTTCTCGCCGCCGCCGGGTTGGAGCGCCGGGTCCACCGCCCGGACCGCGACGAGGAGACCGAACGCGACGGCGAATATAAGCATACTTTCCGCGTACGTGCGAAGCGGGAGCGCGTCGCCGCCGAACCGGCCGCCGGTACCGTCGAGTCCGGCCGAGTCGCCCCCGAGCGACCGGTCGCTCCAGAGGACGACCCCCGAGAGTCCGGCGAGGACCGCGACGGCGAGAAAGGCGGTCCACCGACCGAACCCGAGGTGGCCGACCCAGTAGCCGACCACGGTCACGACCGTCAGCGCCACCGGGAGGGCAAACGCCGCTCCTCGGTCCGGAAAGCCGGGGAACAGTCGGGCCGCCAGCGGCAGTGCGGCGAACGCGAGCGCCTGATAGACGACGAACCACAGCAAGACGAGCGCGTACTCCATCGGATTATAGGCGAGCGACCGAGCGATAAACATCTTGGGGTTATCCCCTCGAACGGCCGTTCGACGCGGGTACGGTGGCCTCCTCGAAGGGCCGTACCGGCCAGCGAATCGAGCCGACGATAACGAGAAAAATTCGCATACGGCGTCCGAATCACAATCCTTATCTGTCGGACGGCGTTACGGTGTAGTAGCGGGATGGGATAGCCAGGAGATTCCGGCGGGCTCATAACCCGCAGACCGGTGGTTCAAATCCACCTCCCGCTACTTCTTTCGACATTACCGCCGAGGGCGGCGTCTCGTCGCCGCCCGTCGGTGAGGTCGTGAAATCGTTCCGGAGTAGATTTGAACCCTGCGAGTCGCATGCCCGCGCGGCGAAGCGAGCAGGAACGTCTCGCTCCGGTTCAAGTCCACCTCCCGCTACTTTTCGCGGAAACAACACGAACGACAGCAGTGACGTGCGTAGCGAACCCCAATCTCCATTCTGTCCGCTGAGTATTCTAGCAGTTAGTCGCGACATTCGACCGCCAAATATATTCCAACGAGTTCTGTCTCTCTCGGCCTTCGGCCGGGCGTACGTGGTACTGCACCCGAGAATTAACTACCGGCCGAGTTCTCCCCGGCCGGGCCTTTCTTGCCTATCGCGAAGTAACCTCAGACGATGACTTCGGTACTGTTCGTAGTCAGTGAGGAGGGGTACTGGGGCGAGGAGTGCGTCGATCCGCTGGAGACGCTCTCGGACACCGACGCCAGCGTGGAGGTGGCGACGCCGAGTGGAAACAAGCCGGTGGTAGACGACCGGTCCATCGACCCCGAGAACGTGGGCGAGGAGACCGCCGAGTGGGTCAAAGAGGTCCATCGGAACGACCAGCGACTGCAGAACCCGAAACCGATAGCGAAGGCCGACACCGACATGTACGACGCCGTGGTGTTCCCCGGCGGCCACGGGACGAATTGGGACGTGAATCAGGACAAGCACGCCCGACAACTCCTGCGAGAGGCGGTCGAAGGCGACGACCAGAAGGCGCTGGTCGTCTGTCACGCGGTCGGCCTCTTGGCGTTCACCCGCGACAGCGACGGCGGGATGCTGGTCGAGGGCCGCGAGGTGACCGGGTTCCCGAACGAGTGGGAACAGAACATCGTCGACGACAACGACCTGATGCCCGACGGCCGAAAGCTTCCCTACTGGGTCGAAGACGAGGTGAAAGCCGCAGGTGGCGACTGGGACGCGGAACTCGACGCCGACGCCAGCGTCACGGTGGACGGCGACCTCATCACCGCCCGCGGACCGGAGTCGTCCCACGAGGGCGTGATGGCGCTCATCGAGGCGCTCGGCGTCGCACCGCCCGCGTAACGCCGACCACACACTTTTATCAGTCGAGTCCACTCACCGATAGGTGAGAGTACGATGGCGATAGACACTCGCGGCGTCCTCGCGATCATCGCGGGGCTGTTGATGACTGTCGCGCTTCTCACCGCCCGACGAGAGGAGCGACTCCTCGGGACGTGGATAATGATGATGGCGTTCGCCGTCGCTACGCTGTGGTCGGTGCTGAGTATCGTCTGGGCGCAGTCGAACCCGAGTCCGCTGACGCCGCGGCTCTGGATAACGATGGCGACGATGGCCGCCGCCGCGACGGTCTACTTCGGGTACATGGGTCTCCACGGAGAGGGGTTAGGCGAGTAATACCCGCTTACAATCGACGGTTGCTCGACCGATCAACCGACGTGGCGACTCCCGAATCGAGTCTATACTTCTGTTTATCGTGCCGTTACTATACTATCACCTCACAACCAGTAGATTTAAATGGATGATTCCATACCACATTGGTATGCCACACCGGCGCAACCAATCGGATGATACGAACGATAGCCGACGGAAGTTTCTGAAAGCGAGTGGTGCTGGTGCCGTCGCCCTCTCTCTCGCTGGCTGTAGCGGCGGCGGTAGCGACGACTCACAGGATACCACCTCCGGCGACGAGACGACCGAGGAGCAGACGCCGACGAAGAGCGACAAGAACGCAGAAGATATCCCGCGTGGCGGAACGCTGGTGTACGGGATGTCCTCGAAACCGGACACGTCGAACATTCTGACCAGCAGTTCGGTCTACGCTGGCGTCGCCCTGAATCGGGTCTACCAGTTCGGCAACGAACTCGACCCCGTCACACAGGAGGTCGTTCCGAACGTCTTCACCGACTGGAAGATCGAGACCGGCGATACGCCGAGCGTCTACTTCAACATGCGGGAGGGGCTGAAGTGGAACGACGGCGAGGACTTCACCAAGGAAGACGTGCTGTTCACCTATCGGTACTGCATCGAGAACCAGCCGGGACAGTACGCTTCCGTCATCGAACCGATGGAGAAAATCGAGGAGTCCTCCAAGAGCGACTGGGACTTCCGGGTGGACCTCAAGAGACCGTTCGGCTACTGGGAAACCGACGTAGTCGGCGGCCTTCCACTCCTGCCCAAGCACAAGTGGGAGGGCAAAGACTACAAGAAGTACGACCCGATGAAAGCCAACCCCGACAACGGCCCCGTCGGCCTCGGTCCGGGACATCTCACGAAGTTCGACCCTGCCACTTCGATGCAGCTCGTGTTCGACCACGACAACTACTACGAGAAGCTAAGCACCCTCGACTGGAAGAAGGAACACGACCAGCTCATCGCTGGCGGGCCGTTCCTCGACAAGGTCAACTTCAAAGTCTACGGTAGCAAGACCGCGATGACCAACGCGTTCCTGCAGGGCGGCATCGACACCCACTACGGGAGTCTCACCACGTCCAAGATTCCCGACGTGAAAGACGACGAGGACAAGGACCTCATCAAGGGCCTCGGTAGTGGTTTCAGCTACTTCGGGTTCAACGGGCGGCGAAAACCCCTCGACGACGTGAGCTTCAAGCAGGCGATGTCGTTCCTGTTCGACGAACACTACTGGGTCTCTCGTCTGAAGCAGGACTACGTCATCAACGGCGACTTCGCACAGACGCCCGGTTACGCTAGGCCACGTCCGGACTACCAGTTCGCTGGCGAGGAGGAAGTCGCCACTCATCCGGCGACGGAGGCGTTCAAATTCCGGAACAAAGAGGCCGACATTCCCGACGTGAAAGCCATCCGTAAGTTCCTCACCGACGGGAACGTCATCGACGGGTCTTCGGGCACGTACGCGGGAATGGAGTACCCCGGTAGCCTCTCGGACGTGAGCGCGAGCCAGTCGGAAGCCAAGCACGACTACTCCTTCGGTCCGGTCAAGACCGGCGTGCTCAAGGACTTCGACGGGGCCGACAAGGAGATTCGCGTGAATGGCAACACCATTCCGGAGGTCATGGACGGGGGTCCGATCACCATCTTGATCGACCCGCCGAAGAACAAGCCGAAAGAGGCCAAGGCCATCCAGCGGTGGGCCGACAACCTCAAAACGCTCGGCATTCCGGTGCGAACGCAGGCGCTGGAGTTCAACACGATGTTGTCGAAAGTCTACTACGAGGAGGACTTCGACATCTACCCGATGGGCTGGGGCAACACCGGACCGTTCGGCAGTTCGGCCTACTCCTTCTTCCACAGTAACAACGCCGACGATCTCTCCGACGGCAACGAAGACAAGTTGACCAACAACTCCATCGGCTACGGTCTCGCTGGCGGCAGTGCCGACGAACTCCTCTCGTCTGCTCGGACCGAGCTGGACCCCGAGAAACGCAACAAGACGACCGCGAAGGCCTTAGAGAAGGTGTACCTCGACATGCCGTACTACGTCATGTCCTACGAGAAGCAACGGTGGCCCGTCAACTCCTCGAAGTTCAGCGGGTTCATCTCGAACCTCGTGGACCCGGCGTACGCCGCCTTCGGCGCGGAGATCAACAACATCCACCTGAAAGAGTAACGACCGCGCGACGACACTCGACTTCCGTTTTCGCCCGACGCGGCTCCCACGCGAGTACTCCCGAGTGGGTCCGAAGAGGCTCCGTGCTGTGGTAAATCATCACATTGATAACGAACCTCCACGATGGATATCACGTATTTGCCAGAGTCCCGATTGAAAGAAGTAATCACACGGTCACTGAACACAAACTATGACAAGAATTAGCGCACGATACCTCGGCAAGCGGTTGGTCGTCTCCTACTTGACCCTGCTTGTCATCATGTCGCTACTGTTCGTCCTCATCCGGAGCATGCCGGGGTCGTTCATCGCGTCGATGATCACCCCGGAGTTGGATCAGGCGGACATCGAGCAGTTACGAGAGACGTGGGGTCTGAACGAGCCGATTTGGAGACAGTACATCGATTTCATGATAAACTACCAGACCGGTGACTTCGGTCGCTCGCCGACGTACAAGGCACCCGTCTGGGAAGTCATCATCAGCCGCTTCCCGCGAACGCTGGTCCTCTTCGGCGCGGCGTTCATCGCCCAGTTCATCGTCGGCCCGCTCGTCGGGATGTACCTCGGGTGGTGGCGCGGCACTCGGAAAGACAAGACCATCTTCACGTCGAGTCTCGCAGTGTACTCGATGCCAGCGTTCTGGCTCGCGTGGCTGTTCATCTGGCTGTTCAACTACGAACTCGGCTGGTTCCCGAGCACGTACATGTTCACGAAGTTCGCCGAGTTCGACTGGACGGTCGTGACCATCATCACGGACGTGCTCAAACATATCACGCTTCCGCTCATCAGCATCGCGTTCGTCTCGTGGGTCGGTGCGATGTTGGTGATGCGGCCCGCGATGAACAACGTCACCGGCGAGGACTACGTGTTCCTCGCGCAGGCGAAGGGACTCAGCGAGCGAACGGTGATGATAAAACACGCGGCCCGGAACGCGCTCATCCCGGTGGCGACCCAAGCCATCGTCGGACTGGCGTTCCTGCTCAACGGCAGCGTCATCATCGAAAACGTGTTCAGTTGGCCGGGACTCGGTCAGGTACTCGTCACGTCCGTGCTGAGTCGGGACTACCCGGTCTCGCAGGCGGCGTTCTTCATGCTCGCCATCCTCATCGTCGTCATGCGACTCCTGACCGACATCGTGTACACGTATCTCGACCCGCGAATCAAGTTCGGGGGTGACTCCTAATGTCGACAGAAACCGAAAAATCCTCACAGATCGACTCACTGAAGGAGCGTTGGCGACCTCGTATCGAGCGGTTCCGCCGCGGCTGGGACCGATTCACGGAGGAGAAGATGGGCGTGCTGGGCATCGTCATCATGGTGGTGTTCATCCTCTGGGCGCTGTTCCCCGACTTCTTCGCGCCCCACTCGCTGGAGTGGCGTGCGTATCTGGGCACCGAACCCGGACGCCTCACGGCCGAGCAGGCCGAGTCGCTTCCCCACCCGCCCGCGTTCGGCGACCCGTTCTGGGCGCCGTTCGGCACGAACTACGTCGGACAGGGCATCCTGACGCTCATCGTCCGGGCGGCCGACGACGCGCTCTACATCGGCTTCGCGGCCGGTCTCCTGTCGAGTCTGGTCGGCGTCCCGCTGGGACTCATCAGTGGCTTCTACGGGAACACGTGGATAGACGAGACGATTCAGCGCATCGTTGACGTGATGTACGGCCTGCCGTTCCTGCCGTTCCTCATCGTCCTCGTGGCGATTCGCGGCATCACGACGACGAACATCATCCTCGGCATCGCGGTCACGTCGTGGCTGAACAACTGCATCGTCATCCGAGGAGAGACCCTCTCGCTGAAGGAACGCTCGTACGTCGAATCGGCGAAGGTCGCGGGCGCGAGCGACACCCGAATCGTGTTCCGTCACATCATGCCCAACGTCCTGCCGCTGGCGTTCGTCTTCCTCGCGCAGGACGCCGCGACCGCCATCATCGCCCAAGCGTCGCTGGCGTACCTCGGACTGGCGGACTTCACTGCCAATTCGTGGGGGCTGATGCTCCAGAACATCAAGTCGAACGGGTACGTCTTCGATGCGTGGTGGTGGCTCATCCCGCCGGGCATCTGCATCATGCTCATCGCGGCCGCGTTCTACTTCATCGGCTTCTCGATGGAGGACGTGACCAACCCGCAGGGGGACAACTAACATGTCACTACTCGAAGTAAGCGATCTGTCGGTACGGTACGATGCTGGCGAGGCACAGGTCCACGCCGTCGACGAAGTTAGCTTCAGCGTCGAACACGGCGAGACGTTCGGTCTCGTCGGCGAGTCGGGATGTGGCAAGACCACCCTCGGCAAGTCGCTCATCCAGTTGCTCGACGCGAACGGCTACGTCGAGGACGGCGAAGTCTGGTTCGACGGCACCCTTCCCCGCTGGGAAGACGAGAGCGGGAACCCCAGACGCGAGGTCATCGAGGACGAACAGTACCCCGTCCGCGAGGACGGCATGACCGACCTCACCGCGTTGGACGACCAAGACATCCGGGACGTGCGGTGGCGGAACATCGCGCTGATTCCACAGAGCGCGATGAACGCGCTGAACCCGGTCTACGAGGTCGGCGACCAGATCGTCGAGGCCATCCTCCGGCACGAACCCAACACGACCCGCGAGGAGGCCGACGCTCGCGCACGCGACCTCCTCGAACGGGTCGGCATCGAACCCGAGCGGGCCGACGACTACGCTCACGAGTACTCCGGCGGGATGAAACAGCGCGCGGTCATCGCGATGGCGATGGCGTGCAATCCCGATATGCTCATCGCGGACGAGCCGACGACCGCACTCGACGTGATCATCCAAGACCGCATCCTCGAAGAACTCGAGGAGTTACAGGACGAGTTCGACGTTTCCATCCTCGTCGTCAGCCACGACATCAGCGTCATGGCCGAAATCTGTGACAAGCTCGGCGTGATGTACGGCGGCAAGATGATGGAGAGCGGTCCCAAGCGGGAAGTGCTGGAGAACGCCGCGAACCCCTACACGCTCGGGCTGAAAAATTCCTTCCCGACGGTCAAGCAAGAACAGACCCAGTTAGTCTCGATTCCGGGGTCGCCTCCGACGCTGTTGGACCCCGGTAAGGGCTGTCGGTTCGCCGACCGGTGTCCGTTCGTCATCGACGAGTGTCACACCGAGCATCCGCCGATGTACGACGTGGACGCCGCCGAAAACGGGACTCGAACCGAAGCCACCGACCAGCACGCACACCGGTCGGCCTGTTACCGCGTGGACAAACTCGAACGAATGCGCGAAGACGCAGCTCAGGAGGAAACATGGACCGAAACGCAGACCCACTGATAGAAGTCGAGAGCCTCTCGAAGTGGTTCGGCACGTCCCAAGGCGTCGTGGACCGACTGATGGGCAACGAGCCGTCGCCCGTGAAAGCGGTAGACGACGTGTCGTTCACCATCAACGAGGGCGACATCATGGGCATCGCGGGCGAGTCCGGGTGTGGCAAGACCACGCTCGGGAAGTTGCTCGTCCAACTCTACGAACCGACCCACGGGAGCATCCACTTCGACGGCAACGACATCACCGAGATGTCCAACGACGAGGAGAAAGAGTTCCGCAAGCGGGTCCAGATGATATTTCAGGACCCCTTCGAGAGCCTGAACCCGCGGATGACCGTCTTCCAGTCGGTCGTGGAACCGCTCCGCATCAACGACATGTACGGCGGGTACGACGAGCGCCGCGAGCGCGTCATCGAAGTCCTCAACGAAGTCGGACTCTCGCCCGCGGAGGCGTACCTCAACGAGTTCCCCAAGGAACTGTCCGGCGGCGAACTCCAGCGCGTCGCCATCGCGCGGGCGCTGGTCGTCAACCCCGACTTCGTGGTCTGTGACGAACCCGTCTCGATGCTCGACGTGTCCATCCGTGCGGGCGTGCTGAACCTGATGAAGGAACTACAGGACGAGTACGGCCTGACCTACGTGTTCATCAGCCACGACCTCTCGCTCATCCGGTACATGTGCGACCGGACAGCCATCATGTATCTGGGCGACGTAATCGAGCAGGGTCCGACCGACGAGGTGGTGATGAACCCCAAACACCCCTACACCGAGGCGCTGTTCGACGCGGTGCCGGAGGTCGCACCCGACGCCGAGCGCCAGCGTGCGAACGTGACCGGCGAGGTTCCCAACCCGCGGGACCCGCCCTCGGGATGCCGGTTCCACCCCCGGTGTTCGAAGATTATCCCGCCACAGGACTGGTCCGGCGGCCAACCCGCGTTCCGTCGCGTGTTCCAGTTCAAGCGGAAGGTGCTGGCCGAACAACTCGGTCCGGAGGACGTAGAGACCAGCGGGCAGACCGCGACCGGACGCGCGGCCGACGAACTCATCGAACACGGCCTGTCGCTCGAACTGCCCGAGGAGCATCGCCCGGCGAGTCGGACCGGGACGACCATCGACCCGGACCAACTCGAACTACCGAGAGACGCCGAGAGTACGCTTCGAGAGGCCGCCGAGCGTGTCGTACAGGAGGACTACGACGGTGCGCGCGACGTACTCGACGGCGAGTTCGAGACCATCTGCGAGCAGGAACACCCCGACCTCCGCGAGGCCGGACCGCAGATAACCGCGTGTCACCTCTACGAGGGCGAGAGTCGAAAGACGCGGAAAGCGCCCAGCGCGGACGACTGACCGCCACGGCGGACTCGTTTTTCGACGGTCGGGCACTCACTGCGACTGGTATCGAAAACGCTTATGTTACGGTAGCGACGCGTTTGTGATATCGAATGTCAAGGAGTAGGCTACTGCGGCCCGAGAAGCCGATTACGGTCGGGTCGTTCGTGGTCGTCTTACTCGTCGCGGCGGCGCTGTTCGTCCCGACGTTCTCCGGCCATCTCGCCGTCATGAACGCGGTCAGCATCGACGCGACTGCGACCGACGTGGCGATGTCCGAGGAGGGCGACCAACTCGTGGTCCAGATACGAGTCCACAATCCTACGCGGACCGAGTTCACCGCGGCCTACGGCCAACTCTACGGGAAAGCCGACGGCACGCAACTGACCGGCACCGGCAACGAAGTCGAGGAGACCGCGATTCCGCCGGGCGAGACCCGGACCGTGACCGCGCGAGTCAGCGTCCCGGAGGAACACCGCGAGCAGGCCGCCGAAGCCGCGAAAGCGGGAGCCATCGTCGTGACCGGGCAACTCGACGGGCGGATACGGGACCAACGCGTCGAAATCGAAGTCACGGAGGAGACCGATGGCTGAGCGAGACCTCGCGGGGATGGGGTTCGACCTCGGGGCACTGGGACGCCGACTCCGCCTGCTCGCGCTCGGGACGCTGACCGGCGTCGTCGCCGGGATGGGGTCGTTCATGTTCCTGAAAAACCAGTACCTCCCGTGGGTCGTCACCGAGACGTGGGCGCTGGCGCTGGTCGGCGTGGCGGGCGCGTACACGCACTTCCTCGCCGACGACCTCGCCGAGAGCATCACGCTCTCGCTCGTCGCGATGGCGGTCGGTCTCGCCGTCCACGTCGTCGCGTGGGTCGCCCCGCTGTGGCTGCTGGGGTACCCGCCGTTCGCCCGCGACCTCCTGTTGCCCAAGATGCTCGGCGAGGCGCTCGCCAGCGGCCTGCCGCCGTACGTCGTCACGTTCTACGGGTCGTACTTCGGCGCGTTGCTCCTCGGGGGCTACCTCGAAGCCTGACCTCCGAGTCCGACGACACTCGTCTCGATACGCCCGACCGTACGCTCTCCGGGTCGTATCCCGAAGTTTATGGGCCGCCCCGCGCTACGTCACCCCGTGCCGAAGGACACGCCACAGCGCGACCAGACCGTCCGCGAGCGGGGGACCTACGCGAGTCACGGCGACGACCCGACGCTCGCGGGGTACCTCTCGTCGCTGTTCTTGGTGCTGTCCGTGCCGACGTTCGTCGCCGCGGCCTACGGCGGCCACTGGCTCGGCCTCTACGCCTACTCGGCCATCGTCCCGGTGTTCGCCGGACTGCTGGTCTCCTCGCTCGTAGTGGCGTTCTCGCTGATGCACTGGTTGACCGGCCAGTAGTTGACCGACCGCCTCAGTAGACGTTCGTCCGGAGCGTCATGTAGAACACGACGACCATCGCGGCGAGGATGAGCGAGAACTCCGCGCGCGTCGGGGAGTCGGAACTCCCGGCGAAGAAGAAAAAGAGGCTCGTGAGACCGAGCCCGGCCGCCAACGCGAACAGGAGTACTGTCCGGTTTCGCTCGTCGGTCAACCAGACGTACATCGACTCCTTCGGGTCGTCCATGCACCGAGTTAGTACCAGATATCTTTGTAATCACACTCGACCGGCTCGGTCGTCACGTTCTGGGCGAGCGCCATCGAGGTCACCCCGACCGTCGCGTCGGCGGTGAAGTCGGTCTCCTCGTCGCGCCACTCACAGACGCCGACGCCGAGTTCGAGTCGCCAGTCACAGAGGGTCAACAGCCACTCGTCGGGCAACTCCTCGACTTCGTCTTCGAGTGTGGCCCGGAAGAGGTACTTGTAGGTCGTCTCGTGGCGATCGCTGATGTCCTCGCCTGCCACGTACTCGGGGAACGGCGGCGTGCCGAACAGTTGAACGAGTCGATACAACGCGGTGCCAACGTCGCCCTCGACCGGTTCACCCGGTTCGTCGCTCATCGGCGCGCGCACGTCGAGGTCCTCGCGCTCGTTGATTACGTCTTCGACCAATACCTCGCCGTCTTCCCGGCGACGCCGAATCTCGTCCTGCGAAACGGGTTCGAGGACGAGGTTCCGAAGCTTTTCGAGGTCGGGCGCGTCGGGGTGATTGCGAACGTCTGTCGGCATGGTTAGTAGGCAAAGTAGTTGAAGCCGCGCCAGCCGAGGTAGCCGACTGCCAGCGTTCCGACGCCGATTCCGGTCACGGCGAGGGCCTCGAAGCTACTGACCGCTCCCTGTTCGATAGGGTCCAAGTTGAAGTAGAGCGTGAGACCGGTCGTGACGAGGATATAGCCGATCACGACGCCCAAGAGCATGACCGCCAACGATGCAAAACCCATCGGACCACGAAGGGGCTTTGGAACTTGTTCGCGTATCGCCATGGTTTGTGGTACTATTCGCCAAGGTTAAAAGTTCCGTACTTTCACTCACCCTCGTCGCCCGTGGCCGCTCGGTCGCCGTCGTTTCGGTCGTCTCGTCGCACGTCGTCTTCGTCGGCGTCTACGTGTTCGAGACCGTCGCCGCCGAGCGGCGACAGCTCGGGGTCGAACTCCCCGGACCGGTCGGCCTCCTGCGACTGGTCGGTGGCGGGCGAGTCGTTGCTCGCGTCGCCCGAACGACTCGGCTCGCCCGACGGCATCTCGACGTACTCCTCGACCGGCGAGCGGAGTCGGTAGCCCAGCGCGATGAAGACGCCCCCGAGGAGTATCCGGATGACGACGTACGGCGAGGTCACTGCGAACTCCCGAGTCACGACGCCGCCGTGGAGGGCCTCGCCCACGAGGAGCGCCCCGACCACGAGCAGAGTCGTGCTCACCATCGACAGGAACCGTACTGAAAGCACGCACGAGGGTTGCGAGGCCCGGCAGTTACGCCTTCCGGTTTTTCGGGGGAAACGGCGGCGTTCCCGCCGACGAGTCGGGTTCGCGTCACGACCGTCGGCGAGAGAAATCGCGGCCTCCGACGACCGAGCGCACGGGGACCCGTCACGAAACCGATTGGAGTGACGGGACCGAGATTCGGCGTGCGAACTCGGGAGCCGACCGGACCCGACGTATCAACCTTTCATCCTGTTGGCCACAATTTTGATTACCCCTGCATTGAGCAAGTAAAGTAAACTATGACGACGTATCTGCTGTCTGTTACGAGGTTTTTTGCGTCATTAGTCGAGGGGAATAGCCAATGAGCGACGAACGGGACGCCGGGGGCGACGCCTCCGACGAGGAGTCACGGCGGGACCACGCGGACCGGGGCCGGGACGGGAGCGACCGACACGCGCGAGAAGACGATTCGGGAGTCGAAGGTGCGGACGACACTACAGACAGAACTGTGGGCGGGCCGGACGCCGACGGCGAACGCGACGCCGACGACTCCGACGCGGACGCCAACGGCGAGCGGGACGCCGACGAATCCAACGCGGACGCCGACGGCGATGCCGAGGAACCGGACGAGGGCGCGGGGTCCGATGCGGGCGACTCGGACCGCGACGCGGGGACCGACGACGACTCGGCCGAGGAGACGGACGCGGCCGACGATGCGGCTTCGGCCGTCGAAATCGAGGAGGCGGAGACCGACGACTCACCGACCGCGCCCGACGACGAGGACGTGGCCGACGATGCGGATTCCGACGCGGAATCGGGCGGTGGCGATGAGTCCGACCCCGACGACGAAAGTGCGGACTCCGACGACGAAGATTTACGACCCGAAGACGACACCGCCGCGGACGACGACGCAACCGACGACTTCGAAGACGGGAACGCCGAGGAGTCCGGAGACGACGAGGAGACGGACGACTCCGGAAGCGACGAGGACAGGGAAGACTCCGGAGACGACGAGAGTACAGAAGACTCAGAAGACGAGGAGAGCGCCGAGAACCCCGAAGACGACGAGTCCGAGGGACCGGGGGCACTCGAAATCAGCGACGAGAAACTCGCCAGCGCGGGGGTCACGGTCGGCGAGTACGACTGGGACGAGTTCAAAGGCGAGTTCTTCTACGAGGACGGGAGTCCCCCGACCAACTGGCGCGGGAAGGCCCGACCGTTCGAACCGGAGGAGTTCCTCGGACACGACCCGGCCGAAACCGGCGAGCGCGTCGAGGAGGGCGCGGAGACCGCCGCGGGCCTGAGCGCGTACTTCGAGGAGTACCTCGACCCCGAGCAGACGCCGGTCGCGCTCGGCGAGTACCTGTGGGAACACTTCCGCTACGAGTACTACTACGACGGCGAGGGGATGGCGCTCCCCCGCGACGAGGACGGCGAAGTCGTCCCCTTCGACCGGAGCGAGTGGCTCGGCCACGACGACTTCGGGGCCAGCGTCTTCGAGAGCGGGCTGGCGGTCACGGACCTGAGTTCGTCGTTCGAGGAGTGGCTCGACCCCGCGACGACGCCGGTCACGAAGGGCGAGTACTACTGGGAACACTTCAAGTACGAGTACTACTACACCGACACCGACGTTACCGCACCCGAGCGACCGCGCGACGACGAGGGGGACATCGACCGCTTCGAGAAAGACGAGTGGCTCGGCTTCCCCGAGGAGGACATCGAGGAACTCCTCGCGGAGGGCGCACACGACGCCCGGAAGCTCCTGCAAATCGAGGACGAGCGCACCCTCGACGTGCCCGAGGAGTTGGACGAGGACGCCTTCTTCTCGACGGTCGAGGGCCACACCACGCTGGTCAACCGCTACGACCTCGAAAAAGAGGTCGCGCTCCCGAAGAAACAGCACTTCCGGGAGCGGGACCGCTACTGGGTCAACAAACCCTACTCGTTCGTCGTCATCTTCCACTCGGCGAAGGAGAACGAGACCAAGTACTACCTCGTGGAACCGCACTGCACGCCCATCGAGGAGGACCTCAAGGAGTTCCTGACGAAGAAGCTCCGGTCCTCGATAAAGTACTCCAGCGACGACGTGGTGGTCGAAGCCGAGGAGCAAGAGCGCGCCGAGGTCATCGAGCGCGAGACCCTGCAATTGCTGGCGCGCTACGACCTCTACGCCGAGAACGACGGCGAGCGCGCCGAGCAGTTGGCGGACCTCCTCGACCGCTACGACGAGACCCGAGACGCCGTGAGGGCCTACGTCGAACGCCTCCGCGAGGAGACCGACGAGGCCATCGAGCCGGTCCGGGAGTTCGTAGAGGAGCGCCGCGAGCGACGCGCCGAGGCGGCCGACCGAGCGGACGACGGCGACGCGGAACTCGGAGACGCGGCGGACAGCGACCCGGAAGCGGTCGAGGGAGCCGAACCGGGGAGCGAGGACTCCTCGGCCGACGCCGATGCGGCGACCGACCCGGACGACGCGGCCGACGGCGAGGAGGTCGCCGCGGATGGCGGCGCGGTCGGCGACGACGCGAGCGCCGAGTCCGAAGTCGGGTCCGCCGAGTCCGAAGTCGAGTCCGCCGACGAACCGGACGCGCCCGCGCCGTGGCAACCCGACGAACCGGACCCCGCGACCGAGGTCTCTGCGACGGCCGACGAGGGCGATTTACCCGCGACGACCGACGACGAGGACCGGACCGAACCGCGCGTCCGCCTCGACGAGTACCTCGACCTCGACTTCGAGGCCGAGGGCACCCTGCGCGAGCAGTTGCGGGCCGCGGTCGAGGCCAAAATCGAGGAGCTACGGCCCGACGACGACGGTGGTCTCGACGGCATCATGGTCCGGCCCGAGCCGGTTCTCATCGAGGAGGACAGCGACGACCTCTCGGAGTATCAGGCCGAGAAGTTGCTCTACTACCTCCGGCGGGACTTCGTGGGCTACGAGCGCATCGACGGCATCAAGCACGACATCAACGTCGAAGACATCTCGTGTGACGGGTACAACGCGCCGGTCTTCGTCTACCACACCGACTACGAGCAGGTCATCACGAACGTCTACCACGGCAAAGGGGAACTGGACGACTTCGTGGTCAAGATGGCCCAGCGGTCCGGAAAGGGCATCAGCAAGCGTCAACCGCAGGTGGACGCCACCCTCCCGGACGGCTCGCGCGCACAGCTCACCCTCGGCCGCGAGGTCAGCGACCACGGGACCAACTACACCATCCGGCAGTTCAAGGACGTGCCGTTCACCCCGGTGGACCTCGTGAACTGGAACACCTTCTCGCTGGAGGAGATGGCGTTCATGTGGCTCGCCATCGAGAACCACAAGTCGCTCATCTTCGCCGGGGGTACCGCCTCCGGGAAGACGACGAGCCTCAACGCGGTGTCGCTGTTCATCCCGAGCAACACGAAAATCGTCTCCATCGAGGACACCCGCGAGGTCGAACTGCCACAGCGCAACTGGATTGCATCCGTCACCCGACCGTCGTTCAGCGACGACGACAAGGGCGACGTGGACGAGTTCGACCTACTGGAGGCCGCGCTCCGTCAACGCCCCGACTACATCGTGATGGGCGAGATTCGGGGCGAGGAGGGCCGCACGCTCTTCCAAGTCATGTCCACGGGTCACACGACCTACACCACGTTCCACGCCGACACAGTGGGCGAGGTGCTGAAGCGGTTCACGACCGAACCCATCAACGTCAGCAAGACGCTGTTCACCGCGCTCGATTTGGTCTCCATCCAGACCCAGACGCGGGTACAGGGGAGCAAGGTCCGGCGGAACAAGTCGCTGACCGAAATCAACGAGTACAGCGCCGAGAACGACGAGATAAACGTCCAAGACATCTTCCAGTGGCGCGCGGAGGACGACGAGTACATGCGCCTCTCGGGGTCGAACACGATGGACGAAATCATGTTCGACCGCGGATGGGACCGCGACAGACTGGAGAAAGAGATTCTGAAACGCCGGGTCATCCTCGCGTACCTCATCAAGAACGGCCTGAACGAGTACACGCAGGTCGCGGCCACCGTTCAAGCGTTCATCAACGACCCCGACACCATCCTGACGCTGGTGGCCAACGAGAAGTTAGAGGAGAGCCTGCAGGACCTCCGGGAGATGGAGAGCGTCCAGATAGACGTGGACCCCAAGAAAGAGGAGATGGTACCCCGGCCCGACCCGAGCGAGGACATCTACGAACTCGCCAAGGGCATCCTCGCGGAGGCCGAGGACCGCCTGCTGGACGACTACCGCGGGGCCGACGCCGACGTGGAGGGACTCGCGGTCGCGCTCGCGGAGTCGGCCGAACCGACCGACGCGCCCGCCGAAATCCGCCCCGATTCCGACGAGGGCGGCCCGCCCCGAGACGCCCCGCGAAGCGGCGATTCCACCGGCGAACCCGACACTCCCTTCGGCGGCGACCTGCTGGACTCGGAGCCGAGAGACGAGAGTCCGGTCGAGGACACCGAGTCGGTCGGCCCGGAAGACAGCGTCCGCAACGTCAACGACGCCGGAGAACTGGGCAACTTCCCCGACGTGTACGACGAGACCGAAGACGGGAGTGGCGACGACTTCGGTGAGGGTAGCGACCTCGGAGACGGTAGCGACCCCGGTGACGAGTTCGGTTCCGGGGACGGATTCGGCTCCGGCGAGGGACTCGACCCCGAGGAGTTCGCCGACGAAATCGTCGGCGGCGGGGACCCGGACGGCGACGACGCCGGTGACGACACTGATTCGTTCGGCGACTTCGAGGCGGCCTTCGACGCCGACTCCGACCGCGACGACGCGACCGAGGAGGACCCGACATGAGCCACGGGACCTCCGGTCCCGAGCGGTCGGCCGACTCGCTGGCGGACACGTTCTACCCCCTGTTCGAGTACCTCTTCGACGACGAGGGCGACTTCGTGGCCGACGTGGAGCGGAAGCTCGCCGAGGCCCGAATGCCCGATACCGTGGAACTGTACCTCTCGCGGGGACTCGCGGTCGGCGTCCTCTCGGGGGCGCTCCTCTGGTTGCTCGGGACGTTCGTCGGCTACGTCCTCTTTATGACGGGCGTCGTCGAAGTGGGGGTCCTCATCGGCGTGCCGGTGCCCAACGAGTTCGTCGCGTGGATAATCCGGACGTTCAAGATTCCCTCGCTGGTCGTCGCCAGCGGACTCGTCTTCGGCGCGATAGGCTTCGCCATCGGCTTCGGAATCGTCGTCGGCATCCCCTACATGCGGGCCAGCGAGCGCGAACGCGAGATAAACATGCTCCTGCCCGACGCCATCTCGTTTATGTACGCCCTCTCCATCGGCGGGCTGAACCAACTCGAAATCCTCGAAGCGATGGCGAAGGCCGACGACACCTACGGCGAGGTCGCCCGAGAGTTCCAGTCCATCGTCCAAGAGACCGAGTACTTCGACACCGACTACCGGACCGCCATCCAGAAACGGGCCTTGGAGACTCCGAGCGACGAACTCGCCCAGTTTCTGACCGACATGCTCTCCATCGTCAACTCCGGGGGCGACATGAGCGACTTCTTGGACGACAAGAAGGACAAGCACATGCGGACCGCCAAGCAGGAACAGGAGATGACCCTCGAAACGCTGGAACTGTTCGGCGAGATGTACATGACCCTCTCGCTGTTCCCCCTGCTTCTCATCATCATCCTCGTCATCATGTCGATGCTCGGGCAGGCCCAAGAGTCGATGCTCTACGCGACGGTCTACGGGCTGATTCCCCTGACGGGCGTCGGGTTCCTCGTGTTGGTCTCGACGGTCAAGCAGGACGACCCCGGCGACGGCTTCCTCAGTCCCTCGGACGGCGGTGACCGACTCGAAGCCGCGACCGGCGCGGGCCTGCTCCACCTCGGACTGATAGAGCGGTACGTCGGCGAGTTCTCGGTCTTCGACCGCATCAAGAGCCGCGAGGGCACCTACGAGACGGTCGAACTCCTCAAACAACCACACATTTTCTTCCGAGAACATCCCCTGTTCATCCTCGGGTTGACGGTCCCCGCGTCGCTCGTGCTGGTCGGCAACGCGGTCTGGTCCGGCGCGGCACCCCGGACGTTTCAGGAGATGGTCGCCCGGCCCATCTGGGGCACGTTCATCTACGTCTACGTCCCGGTGTACGTCAACTTCCTCCCGCTGGCCGTCTTCCACACGTGGAACGTCAGGTCCCGACAGGCCGTAATCAGCAAGCTCTCGGACAACCTCCGGAAGCTCTCGTCGGCCAACGACACCGGCCTCACCCTGCTGGAATCCATCCGAACCGTCGCCGACACCTCGACCGGAAAGCTCGCCGACGAGTTCGACGTGATTCACGCCAAGGTCGAGTACGGCATGAGTTTGAGAGCCGCGCTCATCGAGTTCAACAACCGGTATCACATCCCGCGGCTCGCTCGGACCGTGAAGCTGGTCTCGAAGGCACAGGAAGCGTCCAGCCAGATTACGGCCGTCCTCTCGACCGCCGCGCAGGCCAGCGAGAATCAGGACGACATCGCCCGCGAGCGCAAGTCCCGCTCGCGGATGCAGGTCGTCATCATCATCATGACCTACCTCACCCTGCTGGCGGTGATGGCCATCCTGAAGGTGAAGTTCCTCGACGTGATGGCCGGACTCGCCAGTCAGGCCTCCTCGGGCGGGAGCGGTGCTGGCTCGTCGCAGTTCGGCGGCGGCATCGACACCAACCTCCTGTCGATGCTGTTCTTCCACGCCGTGACCCTGCAAGCGATTCTGTCGGGGTTCATCGCGGGCTACATCCGGGACGCCTCGCTCATGTCCGGCGTGAAGTTCGCGGTCGTCCTGCCGACCGTCGCGCTGATAACCTTCGCGTTCATCTGACCATGCTCCGAGAAATCTCCGCTCCGGAAGACGGCCGACCGCCCGACGAGGGCGACCCCCGACCGGCCGACCGCAGGCACTCCTCGCGGGCACAGACCAGCATCGACTTCGTGGTCGGGATGAGCGTCTTCCTGCTGACCGTCGCGTTCGTCGTCGCGTTCCTGCCGGGCGTCTTCGAGCCGTTCACCGCGACCGGGTCGGGCGACGTGCTGGCGGCCGACCGGACTGCGGGCCTGCTGGCCGAGCAGGTGCTGGCCGACCCGGCGAGTCCCGGCGTGTTCGACCCGGCGTGTACCGCCGAGTTCTTCGACGCCGCGGGCGATGGCGCGGCCGGAGTCGCGGGGTGTCAGTACACCACCGACGCCGCCAATTTGGACGCCGCACTCGGACTCGGCCCGGCGACGGCGGTCAACGTCACGATAGAGAACGACGGGGGCGTCCGGTCCCGAGGAGGCGTCGCACTCGCGGCGGGACCGGCCCCGCCGGAGTCCGAGAGCGTGGTCGTCGCCCGCCGAGTCGTCCTGCTGGGCGGCGACGACGTGGACCTCTACGTGAGGGTGTGGTAGCGTGTCGGGCGACGCTCCTCGCGACCGGTCTGGCTCTCGGGGCCGCGAGCGAGCACGCTCTCGCGGCCGCGGGCAAGTCCACACCCTCGAAGCGTTCACGGCCGCGCTACTGGTCGTCTCGGGCGTGCTGTTCGCGCTACAGGCGACCGCGGTCACGCCGCTGACCGCCAGCACGTCGAACCAACACATCGAGAATCAGCACCGGACCGCGGCCGCCGACGTGCTGTCGGCCGCGGCCGAGAACGGGACGCTCCGACCCGCGGTGACGTTCTGGAACCCGGCCGAGTCGGCGTTCGTCGGGGCTGGCGGCCGAGGGTTCTACGCCAACGGCGGGCCGCCCAACGCCTTCGGGGCCGCGCTGAACGACACGTTCGGCGACCTCTCGACCGGCGGGCGGCGCATCGCGTACAACGTCGAAGTCACGTACCGGACGGCGGACAACGGAACGCGAAAGCAGACGATGGTCTACATGGGGTCGCCCAGCGACAACGCGGCGACTGCGACCCGAACCGTCGCCCTCGCCGACGACGCGTCGCTCTCGGGCGCGAGCGGCACCGTCTCGTCGGCGAGCTTCTACGCGCCCGACGCCGCGCCCAACGCGAGTTTCTACAACGTCATGGAGGTGCGCATCGTCGTATGGCAGATGTGAGGCATCGAAACGGCAGTCGGTCCGGCGGCGGGGACCGCGGCGGGACCGCCGACCGCTCGGGCGACCGCGGCCAACTCATCCTCGTGACCGGTCTCGCGGTCGCGGTGACGCTGGTCGCGCTGGTCCTGCTGTTGAACACGGTCATCTACACGCAGAACCTCGCCACCCGAGGAGCCGAAATCGAAGACGACGCCGCGGTCTCGTTCCGACAGGAGGCCGTCGCGGGCGTCGGCGAGGTCGTGGACGCCGAGAACCGTGCCGAGTACACCACCCGAGCCGAAGTCGAGGAGAACGTCACCGCGGGGGTCGCGCGCTACGACAGGCTGGCGTCGAGCTACCACGCCAGTCGCGGGACCATCGCGCAGGTCGATACCGAGACGCTGGCGCTGACCGAGGGGCGACTCCTCCGACAGACGAACTCCTCGCGGAACTTCACGAGCGCGAGCGCGGCGAGCGGTTGGACGCTCGTCGAGGACGCCGGAGCGGGCGGGACGGCGGGCGTACGCGGGTTCACGCTGACGGTGAACCGCGACGACCTGAGCGACGCGAAGACCGGGGCGTTCGCGGTCCGCGTCGAGGAGGGCGGCGACCAGTGGCTGGCCCGCGTCTACGACGACGGCGGGGCCATCACCGTCGCGGTAAAGAACGCCAGCGAGACGACCGCCGACCCGGTCTGCTCGGTGACGGCGGCCTCGGCGACCGTGGACCTCACCTCGGGGACGGTCGGGGGAACGCGGTGTCCGGCCCTCGACTGGGCGAAGGGGGTCGCCGCGCCCTACGACGTGCGCTTCGATAACGCGGACGACGCGACCGGGACCTACGAGGTCACGGTGGACACGTCGGCGGCCGCGACGGCGGTTCAGACCGGGAACTTCGCCGGACCGGGAGCTTCGTCGTCGCCGCGGTGGGCACCCGCGGTGTACGCCGCCGCGTTCGAGATTCACTTCGAGACGCCGAACGTCGCGTTCCACACGACCGTCCGGGCCGCACCGGGTGAGCCGCGATGACGCCCCGAGAGTCGGGCGCGCGGCGGTTCGGCGACGACACCCGGAGCGTCTCGATTACGGTCAACTACGCGCTCAACCTCGTCGTGGCGACGCTGCTCGTCGGTGGGGTGTTGACCGCGACGGGCGGGATGGTCCAAGACCGACGGGAGTCTGCGGTCCGGACCGAACTCTCGGTCGTCGGCGAGCGCGTCGCCGCGGACCTGATGGCCGCCGACAGGCTGGCCGAGGTCGGCACCGCCGGACCGGGCACCGACCCGACGGTCTCGCTGTCGGTGACGCTCCCCGAGCGCGTCGGCGGGACGCGCTACGACGTGTCGATTCGGACCTCGCCCGCCGTGATTGTCCTCCAGTCCGACACGCCCGAGGTGACGGTCCGGGTCGGGTTCCACCACGACACGCCGGTCGAGGAGACCACGGTCCGCGGCGGGGACCTCCGAATCGAGTTGGCGGGCGACGGCGACGTGGAGGTGGTCCCGGCGTGACGGGGCGGTCCGGCGGGAGCGGGACGCTCGACCGACGCGGCGTCAGCGAGACCATCGGTTTCGTCTTCGTGTTCGCCTTGGTGACGGCCTCGGTCGGCGTGGTCTACACGACGGGCATCGGCGGTCTCGAAGACGCCCGCGAGGACGAGCAGTTGACCAACGCGGTCCGGGCGTTCGACGTGCTGGACGACAACGTCGGGGACCTGACCCGCGAGGGCGCGCCGAGTCGCGCGACCGAACTCAAACTCTCGGACGCGACGCTCGGGTTCGGCGACCCGGTGACCGTCGAAGTACGGGTCAACCACACCGCCACGGACGCCAACGCGACGTACTCGGCGACGACCCGGCCGCTGGTCTACTCCGGCGCGGCGGGCGACGTGGTGTACTCGGCGGGCGCGACGTTCCGCGTGGACGACGGCGCGGCCGCGATGCGCACCGAACCCGGCCTACTGGTGGACGACCGGCGCTCGATGGTGCCCCTACTGGTGACGTACCCGCGCACGGATTCGGGCGGCATCGGGGGCTCCTCGACGGTCCTGTTGGTCGCCTACCGCCAGTCGCAGGGACTCGACGGCACCTTCGACACGGGTCCCGACGCGGCCGACGAAGCGCGGGTCAACGTGACGGTGGATTCGCCCCGCGCCGCGGCGTGGGGCCGCTACCTCGAGGAGACCGGCATGACGGCCGTCGATGGCGACGCCAGCGACGGCGAGGTGACCTACCAGTTCCGGACCGACCACCTGCTGGTCTCCGAGACTGTCGTGGAGTTCGACCTGAAGGGCTGAGGCGGTGTCTGGGCGTCGGGTTATCTCTCTCGATAGAAAAGCAGTGGCCTCCTCACGCGCTCGTCACGTTCACGCGACTGACGCTGATGTGGAGGTAGGTCAGCCGCGGGACGTTGCTCCCCGCGCCGACTACGGGGTCTACCGACCGGAGCGCCCTGTCGAAGTGAATCGACCCGCCAGCCTGCAACAAGGTGTTGCCGCCCCCGACGACGCCGCCGAACAGTTCCGACTGGGTGCGGACCGTAATCGACCCCGTCTGGCTGTCGGTGCCCGGCGCGTAGATTAGCCCGACGAACTTCGCGTGGTCGTCGAGTTTCACGTCGAGACCCGGCTTGGCGTACACTCGGAACGTCGGCGAGTCGTGCGTCGTCGTGTCGCCGACTTCGCCGCCGATTACGTGGAACTTCGAGCCGGAGGTGTAGAGTTTCACCATCCCGCCGTCGGGGTCAGCCACCTCGACGGTCGCGTCGGTCCACACCACGTCGTCGTCCACGACGAGCGTGATGTCGCCGCCCGAGTTGTCCAACACCAGCGTCTGGGACGAATCGAGGTTCTCGTTATCGAGGTAGTACGCGCCCGAGGGTAGAGTGAGCGTCGATTCAGATTGGTTCCACTCCTCGCCGTCGATGGCGGTCACGGCGTCGTTGTCGTTGTTCGAGGGCTTGCTGTACGTCGAGACTTTCCCCGTTACCATGTCGCCGATGGGTGTGATGTCCGGAACCGTGCCGTTGTTGGCTTGCCACCCGGAGACCGAGCTACAGTCGCTTCCGGGCGGGCCACCGTTGCAGTCGATGGTGCCGCCGTAGGAGACGTTCCCGTGGACCGTGACGCCGCCGCCGAACTCGACCGTACCGCCGCCCGTCCGCAGGTCGCCGTAGATTTCCGCACCGCCGGTGAGTTCGACGCTCCCTTTCGTGACGATGGTGCCCTTGTATGGCGGCGACGGACTGCCGGGGTACGGGCCGTCCGAGGAGTTGTAGCTGTCGGTGAACGACGACCCGCCAGCGCCCTTGATGGTCATCTGGTCGGGGGTGGTTCCGGCCAGCGCGTTCGTGACGTTGCGGGTCCGAGTCGGGACGACCAGCGTGATGAACACCCGGTCGTCGTCGTGGTCGTAGGAGACGCGCCCGCCGGTCCGTTGCTCGAAGAACCGGCCCCACGCCTCGTAGTACTCGCTCCGGACGGTGACGTTGACCTCGCCGTTTTCGAGGGGGTTCCGGAAGTCGTCGGTACCGGGCTTGGGGAACTTCGATTCGGTGGGACCGTCGCGAGTCACGCGGACCGTCCCGTCCAACGAGTCGGTGCCATTGACCGTGACCAGCGGGAGCGTCAGCGTCGTCCCCCGGTAGTGAAACTCCGGCGGCGAGACCATCGTACTCCCGCCCTCCGTGCGCTTCCAGACGCCGCCGCCCTGATAGGCGATGTCGGTGTCGCCGTTCGCGTAGGTTATCGCGCCGAGCGTCTGGTTCATCACGACGTATTCGGTCGTGCCGTCGGTCCGGTTGACGACTCGGACGCGCATCCACCCGCTTCGGTTCTCGACGGCGACGCTATCGACGCCGAGTGAGGTTCGCTGGACGGGCGACGAACCGATGCCGACCAGACTCGCCTTCGAGTCGAGTTGCGTCATCGCGTTCTCCGCGCTGTCTATCTCCGAGGCCTGCTTCGAGTCGTTCAGCGCCGACGACCCGAACGACACGATGAGGCCCGTCCCGACGATAGTGATAGCGAGCAGAAGTATCACACTCAGTACTTCGGACTGACCACGGAGGCCTCCAACTGTCGCTCTCTCTCGTGTGCCCCCTGATTCGAACCCTCGCCGACCGGTCATATCCGCCCCATCGAACCACTGTGTTATAAACCAACTTGCCACCTCTCGGGAAATATTCACTAGTGCGTTGACTCGACCGGACGAACGACGGTCCGGAGGCCACAAGCGATTCCCTCGTGGCGACCGTGCTTCGACCGTGCCCAAACTCTCGACCGTCGTCATGCTCGTCGGCGTGGGACTGTTCGTCCTCCCGATTCCCGGTACGTTCATCCTCGGCGGACTCGTGATGTTCGTCGGCATCCTGTTGTATCTAGTCCGCGGACGTTGAACGGCGGGCGTCGAACGGTAGTCATTCGGACCGCGGAACCGGCCGCCGATTCGGTCGTTTTCCGGGGTTGCTGGCCCCGTCTCGGCCGCTGGCTTCGGGGCGTCCTCCGGCGGTTCGACCCACCGGAAACTCTTTGTACGACGCCCACTGATAACGGATAGCAACCAGAATGAGTATGTCGAGAAAGAACATCGACCCTGTGGAAATCGAATCTACCTCCGAAAACGGCGACCCTAACTCTACCTACGTCTTCGACATCAGCCAGCACATGCTCGACGGCGAAGTGTGCACAGGTGTCGCGCTCGCACTCTCGGAGGTGGTCGAGCGCGACCCCGCACAGATGACGCCTCTCAGCTCGGTCGTGGACTGCGACGCGCTCCAGTTGTTCTTCCGAACGCGCCGGTACGGCGACCTCCGGGACGACGTGTCGGTGTCGTTTCCCTACGACGTGTACGAGGTCACGGTCCATTCGAGCGGTCGCATCCTCGTGACGGGCTAACTCGACGCTTCGACCGACTCCGATTCGCCCCTGTTCGCGTTTTCCGACTGGTCGCGCGGCGATAGACCTACGTTCCTTCGACAGGTGTGCTATCGTATGGCAACCACGTCGAGCGGGTTCGACTGGCGGGTCGCCGCGCTCGTCGTCGTCCTCGTCGGTGCTGGCGCGCTCCAAGTCGTCGTCGCGGCGGGGGTGGGCGACGAGGACGCCCAACTCGTCGTCATCGGGACCGCGAGCATCGTCATGCTACTGGCACTCGGTGTCGTGATGCTCCTCGTTCGGAGTCGGACGTATCTCGACTGAACGCGCCGTTCGACCGGGCGAGCGCCAACAGGGCCGAGCGCCAACAATGATGTGACCGGCGCGCGTACCCTCGCGAAATGCGGGACCTCCTCGGGCCGACCTCCCTGAACCTCGCGGCGCTCGCGGTCGTCGCGGCGCTCCTCGGGATTGCGCACTTTTCGTCGCCCTCGCCGCTAGTTCGCTACGGCGCGTGGCTGGCCGCGTTCGCGGTCTGGATGGCGTGGTTCGTCGTCGTCGCGCGCGAATGGATTTCGCGGGCGGACTTCTGAGGCTTTCACAGGCGTACTTCTGAAACGGAGTCCGTCGAACCCCGCGCGAGGAGCCCCGACCGGCGAGCGAATCCAGCGTGGCGTTGCCACGCACGATGCAACCTTTTAAAAGCGTGGGACACTTATTCTGGTTGTGAGTGAAAATTCTGGGCGACGGAACCTCCGCATGCCCGACGACTCCGAACAGTTCGCTATCGTAACCGAGATGCTCGGCAAGAACCGCGTACGCCTGCGCTGTAACGACGGCGTAGAGCGCATGGGCCGGATTCCGGGCCGGATGCGAAAGCGAATCTGGATTCGACGCGACGACATCGTGCTGTGCGAACCGTGGGACTGGCAGGACGAGAAAGCCGACATTGAGTGGCGCTACGACGGGTCCGCGCAGGACCAACTGCGGCGCGAAGGCCACATCAACGTCTAATATCGCTGTTTCCTCGGTCAGTCATCTTCCGACCGACTAGCCTCGGTAGTCGGTCGAGAGTCGGTAGTCAGTCCCGAATTGGTAGTCAGTCCCGAGTTACTGCTCGTGCGCGTCGTCGGTTTCGATTTTCGGAAACTTGATGAATCCGTCGCGAAAGGTCGGCGTATGGGAGACGACGTTATCGAAGCGGTTCTCGACGGTGACGAGAGCGTGAGCGACCTCGACGACGAGGAGATCGACGCGATGCTGGACGAGATCGAGGACACCGTCGAGCGCATCGACTCGACCATCGAGTCGCTGAGCCAACAGCGACAGGCGCTACAGGAGAGGGCCGAAGAGTTGCGGACGTTTCAAATGCGGCGCGAACTGTTCCCCGAAGACGCAATCGAGAACCTCAGCGAACTCGCTTCGACACTACAGGCGGCGCGCGAGTCCGAGGGTCTCGACTCCTCGAATAGAGACGAACAGTAGCCAGTGACCGTGTGGACGCTGATACGGAGGGAGGAACGAAAGCGGCGAGAGAATGGGAGTGAACTCGTCGGGACCGAGCAAACGCGGTTCGTTTGCGAGGGTCGAGGAGTCCGCGACTGTCAGGAGTGGACGCAGTGAACGGAAGGAAGGAGTGGACTCGTCGGGATTTGAACCCGAGGCCTTCCCCGTGCCAGGGGGATGATCTACCGCTGATCTACGAGCCCTCGAACGCATTTCTTCGTTGGCCGGGGTTACTGATAAACCTCTCGGATTCTGTCTACCAACGCGACGAGGTGACGCGGGACGGTGAGGATGCAGTACTGCGATTCCTCCGTCGATATCGTTCGCCCCGACAGTAGGGGACTCCTTTTCCGACGAGGGAAACGACGAGAAGCTAGCGTCAAGCTTGAGCAAAGGAGTCTACAGCACCGAAACCGCCCCGCACCGCGACGGCCACCTCCTCCCCAACCGATTGCGTTGCTCGTCTCCGCTTCGCTCCGACCTGCGCTACTCATCCCTCGCGCGGCTTGGCGCGACACGAGGTCGCGCCAGCGCGCGCCGAGTCAAATTAAAGACGTGTCACAATCAACGGACCGATGACAAAACTCAGTGTCGGAGGCGGAAGCGACAACGACTTAAAGTGCCCTCGGTAATTCACTGGATACGGGAACAGCACAGCCGCAAATCTGACTCGCCGTGGGCTTCCACGGCTCGGGATTGCGGACGTGCGCCGCGTCAGACCGACGCAATTGCACGCCTACCTCACAAATCGGCGATAGCGGCCTGTGCAGTTCCAATCAGAAACTATGGCACGAATGCACACCCGCCGCCGCGGCTCGTCGGACTCCGACAAGCCCGTGGCAGACGACCCGCCGGAGTGGAGCGACGTAGACGAAGACGCAATCGAGGAGCGCGTTGTCGAACTGGCAGAACAGGGCCACAGCCCGAGCCAGATCGGCCTGAAGCTTCGCGACGAGGGCGTGAAGGGCACGCCCATCCCCGACGTGAAGCTGGCGACCGGCAAGAAGGTCACCGAGATTCTCGACGAGAACGACGCCGACGACGACCTGCCGGAAGACCTCTACAACCTGCTCGAACGGGCCGTCCGTCTCCGCGAACATATGGACGAGAACCCGCAGGACGCCCAGAACAAGCGCGCGCTCCAGAACACCCAATCGAAGGTCCGCCGTCTCGTGGACTACTACCGCGGCGACGAACTCGACGCCGACTTCAAGTACTCCTACGAGAACGCCAAGGAACTCCTCGAATAGATGTCCACCTCGGGTCGAAGCGGAACCGACGGGCCAGCGTCGTCGGCCAGCGACGCGGCCGCCCGAGTGCGCGAGGCCGACTTCGTTCGAGTCCTCGCGCGCGCCGACGGCGACTGTCTGGCGGCCGCCGGACTCCTCGCTCGCGCCTGCGCCGACCGCGCGACGCCGTACCAAGTTCGGGTCGGGCGATTCGGCGAGACGCTGGCCGACGCGGACGCCGCTGGCTCCGACCGCGACGACTCCGCCGACGGCGATTCGACCGCCGACGCGACCGACGACTCCGGCGACACCACGCTCGCAATCGGTCTCGACCCCGCGGCCGACGTTCACCTGTCGGCCGACGAGACCCCGGCGAGCGTGACCGCCTTCGACGCCGCCGAGCAACTGGGCGCGACCCCGAACGCCGTGCTGGCGCTCGCGGGAGTCCTCGCCGCGGGTCGTCCCGCAGGCGCGGGCGAGAGCGCACACCTCCTCGAACGCGCCCGCGAGGCCGGTCTCTCGCGCCGACCCGGCGTCGGCGTGCCGACCGACGACCTCGTGGACGGCCTCGCCCACTCGACGCTCGCACACGCCGACTACTCGGGCGACAGCGAGGCCGTGCAGGCTACGCTGGCCGAACTCGGTCTCCCGGCCGAACTCGGCGACGAGGCCCATCGGGCGGTCTCCTCGGAGTTCGCGCTCGCAGTCACGGGAGCCGAGGGCGCGACCGACCGCGCCGCGGAGTCGGTCGAGCGCGCACTTCGACCGCACGCGATTCCGGGCGACGAGTCCGGTGGTGCCTCCGACGAGGAGTCCCCGGACGCGCTCGCGCCCTTCGCCACGGTCGAAGGCTACGCCGACGTGCTGGAGGCGGTCGCGCGCGAGCGACCGGGCGCTGGCGTCGCGCTGGCGCTCGGCCACGACGCGCGCGCCGACGCCCTCGACGCGTGGCGCGACCACGCCGAGCGCGCCCACACGGTCCTGCGCGAGGCCACGACCGGCCGATACGACGGCCTGTTCGCGCTCCGCACGGACGACGCGCCCGTCGAGACGGTCGCCCGTCTCCTGCGGGACTTCCGGTCGCCGGAGCCAGTCGCGCTCGTCGTGACCGACTCGGAGGCCGCCGCCGCGGCAGTCTCCGAGTCGGCCGTCGGCGCGGCGATGGCCGAGGCCGCACGGTCGGTCGGCGGCGCGGGCGGCGGCACGCCAGCCCGCGGCTACGCACGCTTCGACCCCGAGACGGACGCCAAGGAGTTTCTCGCCGCCTTCCGGGAGGCCAGCCCATGAGTAGTCGCTCCGATTCGGAGGCGTCGGCCGAGCGCGCGGACGACGAGTCCGCCGGTCGCTCGGCGACGATTCGGACCGAACTCGACGCCGCCGACATCGTGGCAGCGTCGGTTCGCCCGGACAACACGCCCGAAATCGACACGCGCGTCGAGGAGTTCGACGGCACCGACGGCGTCGGCGACGGCGTGGTCGTCACCGCCATCGAGCGCGAGACGACCGGCGGCCTCCGGACGACGGTGGACGATTACGTGGTGAACCTCGCGGTGGCGCGGCAGGTCGTACAGGCAGGCAACCGATTCGCAGACAAGCAGTCAGACACAACTCAATCATGAGCGAACGATCCGTATCCAAGCAGAAGCAGGAAAAACGGTGGTACACCATCCACGCTCCCCAGCAGTTCGACCGACAGGAGCTCGGTGGCACCCCCGCAGACGAACCGGACAAAGTTCTCGGTCGCAACATCGAGACGACGCTGGGCGAGCTGAAAGGCGACGCCAGCGAGAACAACACCAAGCTCACGTTCAAGATCAACGACGTGGGGAGCGACTCGGCGTACACCGAGTTCATCAAGCACGAGTTGACCCGCGACTACCTGCGGAGCCTCGTGCGCCGCGGTGCCTCGAAGGTCGAGGCGTACATCACGGTCCTGACGACCGACGACTACCGCGTCCAGATTCAGCCCGTCGCGTTCACGACCAAGGACGCCGACGCGAGCCAAGAGCAGGCCATCCGCCGGACGATGATCGACATCGTCGAGGAGGCCGGGAAGGACCGCACCTTCGAGGACCTCATCGACAGCGTGGTCGAGGGTCGGCTCTCCTCGGCCATCTACGGCGAGGCCAAGACCATCTACCCGCTCCGCCGCGTCGAGATTCAGAAGGCGACGCTGGAAGCCCGTCCCGAGGAGGTCGCCGCCGAAGAGGAGACCTCCGTGGACGTGGACGAAGAAGAAGTCGAAGTCTGAGCGCGGGACTTCGGGCAGAACCAGATTTTTCGTTTTTACTGCGTTCGACAGTCCCTACTCCGTCACCACGACCTTCCCGACCATCCCGGTCGGTTCGTGAGGGATGCAGTAGTAGTGGTACTCGCCGGGAATCTCGAAGGTCCGCTCGTAGGTCCCACCGGGGCTGATGTGGCCCTCGAATCCGCTCTGCCAGCCGTCGATGGCGGCCTCCTCGGTCTCGAAGCCGCCCGAGGCGAAGTACTCGGCACCGTCGGGATACTGGCCTTGGTAGGCCGTGACGGTGTGTCGCCGGTTGCCCGTGTTCGCCCAGACGACGGTCTCGCCCGCGGCGATTTCGACCACTTCGGGCCGGAAAAACGCCGACCCCATGCCCACGTCGTAGTCGCTCGGCGCGTCGGTCCCGCCCCCGAGCGCGGTGCATCCGGCCAAACCGACGGCAGTGACGCTCGCGGCCCCGGCGAGGAAGGTTCGGCGGTCCATACCCGTGGCTCGGGCTTCGAGCGATTTAGGTCATGCGGAACCCGCCCCAGAGCGTCCGGCGAGCAGTCGGGGCGACGACGGACGCGACTCGAACCTGTCCGCCGAGCGAGAGTCGGCCGGATATAAAGACGTATCAACGGCGGTCGCACACCCGACACGTATGGAACCCCGGTTCGTCGGTCGGCTCGGCGTCGCCGACGCGGTGACGGTCGCCAACGCCGCGCTCGGCTTCCTCGCGGCGGTCGCCGCGACTGTCGAGCCGGAACTGGCCGCCAGACTGGTGTTGCTCGCCGCGGTCGCCGACGGTCTCGACGGCGTTGTCGCCCGGAAGTTAGGAAGTACGCCCGCGGGCGAGTATCTGGACTCGCTGGCCGACGTGGCCTCGTTCGGCGTCGCACCGGCCGTGCTGGTGTTCGTCGTCGCGCGCGGTCGCTGGACGCTCTCGGAACCCTCCGCGGTGACGATTGCAGTCTTCTCCGTGCCCGCGCTGTTCGTGGCGATGGCAGTCGTCCGATTGGGGCTGTACACGGCCTACGACGTGGGCAACGGCCACACCGAGGGCGTGCCGAGTACGCTCGCGGCGACGATTCTCGCCGCCAGCGTGCTGGCTGGCGTCGAGGAGGCCCCGGTTCTCCTCGCGGCGACGGGTGCGTTCGCCTACCTGATGGTGACGCGCGTGACCTACCCCGACCTGTTCGCCCGCGACGCGCTGGCGATGGGCGGGTTGCAGGCGCTGGCCATCCTCGTCCCGGCCGCGTTCGGTCGGGCGTTCCCCCGATTGCTTCTGGGGGCCGCGCTGGCGTACTTGCTCCTCGGGCCGCGGTTCTACTGGCGGGAGGCCGCTCCCGAGGAGCCAGTCGCCGAAACGTCCGCTCCCGAGAAGTCCACTTCCGAGAACTCCGGCACCGAGCGGTCCACCGCCGACGAAGCCACGCTCGACGAATCTACGCCCGACGAACCGGACGTGCGCGAGGTCGAGGGCCGAGAGGTCGGCGACCCGCGAGGGTGAAGGGAAACGCTCTTGAAGTGTACGCACCGAGTTTTGCACATATGAGTCCGGTAAGCCTTGCGGGGTGGGAAGAATGAGCGACGAGGAAGAGGCCGACGAGACCGAAACCGAGGAGACGCCGGAAGCCGACGAAGAGGCCGAAGAAGAATCGGCCGAGGAGACGGAACTCGACACGACGCCGCTCTCCGAGGAGGAAATCGAAGCGGAACTCGACGCCGCCGAGGAGGAACTCGACGCCGCCGAGACCGAGGCCGACTTAGACGACGTGGAGGCCCACTTGGACGACATCGAGGGTCACGTCGAGGAGGCCGACCTCCCGGAACCAGACGACGAGGACGACGAGGGTCCCCGCGAGGCGTTCGAGGACCGCCTCGCGGACCTCCGGAGCGAACTCGAAGCCCAGCGCGGCCCCTACGCCGAGGATGTCGTGGAGGACGTGAGCGCGACCGGGACCACCGTCGAGGAGACCGAGTGGACCGACGACGGCCGCGAGGAGTTGGCCGAAGTGGTCGAGGCGTTCGTCGCGGACATCGAGGAGATTCTGGGCGTCTCCATCGCCGCGCCCATCTCGACCGACATCGAAGACCTCGCCGGAGCCATCGAGGACGCCGCGGTCGAAATCGGCGAGGCCGGACTCGACCCCGACGAGGACGCCGAAACCATCGCGGAACTGCAGGACGCCGCGTCGGACCTCGAAGGCGGCGTGGACGCCGCCGAGGAGTGGGACGACCTCGAAACCCGCGAGCAGATGCAGGCCCACGGCTACTACGACGTTCTCGACCACCGCAAGGACTACCCGCCGGAGTGGCACGCCCTCAAAGTCTGGGAGAAGCGCGGCCGCGCCGACATGGTTCTGCTCGCGCTGGACAACTTCCAGTCGAACTTCATGGAGGAACACTGCAAGGAGACGCTGGTCCGGATGGGCCACCCCGACTCGCTGGAGAAGATGACGGAACTCGCCCAGCGCCGCGACGAGTTCGCCATCGAGACCATCGGGAAAATCGGCGACGAGGAGGGCCTCGACGCCGTGCTGGACTACGTGGATTCGGACCCCGGTCTCGCCGTCCCCGCCCTCAAGGCGGTCGGCGAAATCGGGAGCGACGAGGCGACCCAAGACGTGGCCGACCAACTCGCGTCCGACGAGTCCCAGATCAGGAGTCAGGCCGCCCGCGCGCTCGGTCTCATCGGCGACACGCGCGCCATCGAACCGCTGGCCGACCTGCTGGAGGACGACGAGGCCGACGAGGTTCGCGCCAGCGCGGCGTGGGCGCTCAACCAGATCGGTACCGAGCGCGCGCTCGAAGCGGTCCGGCCCTACGCCGACGACCGGGCGTACCTCGTGCAGGCCGAAGCCGAGAAGGCGGCCGACAGCGAGACCCGGCCCGCGGCGTGACGGCCGAGTAACGGCCGATTACCGCCGCTTCCGTAATACGACGAACACGCGCGGTCGTTTCAGTACGACGTTACCGATTCGATTCTCGGATTACACACACCATAACAAAGCGACGGCTATTCGTCGTAATACGTACGCGAATCATGGCGTACGAACCGCAAACGGTCGGACGGTGCCCCAACTGCGGCGAAGCGATAACTCGCGACTACCTCCTCATCGAGTACGAGTCCGACGGCCGCCCCGCCCGCTTCGCGGAGTGTCCCGACTGCCGGGACGTGGTTCACCCCTCAGGCGAGTAGCGCCGCGACGAACTGCGCGGTGAACGCGACGATGAGGAGGAACGCGCCGACGCGACCGATCCACGTGTGTTCGGTCACCTCCATCGGCGAGATGTCCACGCTGTAGTCGTTGTACTCCTCGCTGTACTCGACGTAGCTCGGCAGTTGGAAGAACTCGAAGAAGACCAACGCCGCCCCGAGCGCCCCGACTGCGTTACCCGCGAGTTCGAGTGCCAGCACCAAGTCCACCATATTCACACCGGCGAACCTATCGAGCAAAAAGCCACCGGTCCCCGAGGGTTTAAGTCCGAAGCCGGGACGAACCGTCCCCGTGTCCCGTTCACCCGACTTCACGCCGACGCTCGCCGCCGTCCTCCTCGTCGCCACCGTCGTCTCCGGAGCAATCCCAACCGTCGCCGCGAGCGCGGCCGGACCGACCTCGACGCTCGCGGCCGGTACAACTGCGAATGCGACCGGTTCGACCGCGGACGCCGCCAGTACGACGACGAAGGTCGCCAATTCGACGGTAGACGCCAGCAACACGACCACGACGACTCCCGATTCGACTACGGCGACCTCCGATTCGACCACGACCCCCGATTCGGTCACGACGAGAGTCGTTAATTCGACGGCGAACGCCACCCAACCGCCCGAAATCGTCGGCCTCGTACCGAACCCGACGGCCGACGGCGACGCCGGGGAGTTGGTCGTCTTGAGAGCGGCCGACCGGACGAACCTCTCAGCGTGGGCGCTCGCCGACGGCGAAGCCACCGTCCGGCTCCCGAACGCCACCGTCTCGGGACGGGTCGCCGTCTCGACGGACCCCGCCGCCGCGCGCAACCTGACGGACGCTCGGCTCCTCGGACTCGACGGCGGACTCTCGCTGGCGAACGGCGGGGAGACCGTCCGACTGGTCCGTGGGAACGAGACCGTAGCGAGCGTCACGTACCGCGACGCGCCCGAGGGCGAACGCTGGCACCGCACCGACGCGGGTCGCTGGCAGTGGACGCCGCTGGGCGCGACCGACTTCGGCGTCCTCCGGACCGGCGCGACCGAGGCCCGCGCGTTCGTCCTGCCCGACGCGCCCGCCGTTCCGGTCGAGACCCTGCGGGCGGCCGACCGGCGGATTCTGCTGGCGGGCTACAGTTTCTCCTCGCCGAGAGTCGCCGACTTGCTGGCCGACGCCGCGCGCCGAGGAGTCGAGGTCCGCGTGCTGGTGGACGGCGCGCCCGTCGGTGGATTGACGAGGCGCTCGGCCAAGATGCTCGACTCGCTGGTCGCCCGCGGCGTCGAGGTCCGGGTCCTCGGCGGACCGCGGTCGCGCTACGACTTCCACCACGCGAAGTACGCCGTCGCCGACGACCGGGCGCTGGTGATGACCGAGAACTGGAAGCCAGCGGGCACCGGCGGCCACGCGAGTCGCGGGTGGGGCGCGGTCGTGCGGAGCGAGGAGGCCGCCGACCGACTCGCGGCCCTCTTCGCGGCCGACGCCGATTGGCGGGGTACCCAATCGTGGTCTCCGTTCCGCCGAGGCGAGAGTTTCACCTCGGCCGAGGGACCGCCCGCGAACGACACATACGCGGGCGAGTTCACCCCGGAAAATGTAAACGCTTCTCAAAGCAACGTTTTGATTGCTCCGGACAACGCGGAGGATGCTTTGCTCGACCTGCTCGACTCGGCGGACGAGTCGATTCGCGTCCAGCAGGTCGCCATCGGCGGGCCGAGACACTCACTCCTGCAAGCCTCGCTCCGGGCCGCGAGCAGGGGCGTCGAAGTCCGAATCCTGCTGAGTAGCGCGTGGTACGTCGAGGAGGACAACCGCGCGCTGGTCGAGTGGCTGAACGACCGCGCGACGGCCGAGAACCTGTCGCTGGAAGTCCGCCTCGCCGACCCCCGCGGGCGCTACGAGAAGATTCACGCCAAGGGCGTGGTCGTGGACGGCGAGGCCGCGGTGGTCGGCAGTCTCAACTGGAACAACCACTCCGCGCGGGAGAACCGCGAGGTCGCAGTCGTGTTGCGCGGCGAGGAGGCGGGCGATTACTACGCCGAGACCTTCGACGCCGATTGGGAAGCGAGCGCGGGCGGGTCAGGAAACGGCGGGCCGAATCGCGTGCCGGTCGGCCTGCTCGCGGCCGTGGCTGTCGGGGCGCTCGTCGCAATCGGGGTCGCAAAACGGGAGGTCGTCTTCGAAAAGAGTCGGTGAGACGAGTCGGTCAGTCGTCCTGCTCGTGGCCGACCGTCGTACTCTGTAGCTCCTCGTCGATTTCGGCGTCGGCCATCTTCTCGACCAGCGCGTCGAGGACCTCCTCGCGCATGCCGGGGACGAACTTGATGGAGCCGACGACGAGGTGTCCGCCGCCCGAAACTCCGCCGCCGACGATTTCGTCGTTGAGTTCCGTCACCATCTCGGGGATGTCCAGCCGCACGCCGTCGCTCCGCAGGACCGCGAAGTCCGGCCCGTAGCCGATGGTGATGACCGGTTCGCCGGTCTCCTGCACTTTGCGGTCGTGGATTTCGCCCGTCGTCTTGCCCGGCGCGGGGTAGGTGAACCGGTGGGCGTGGTTCTCCACGTCGATGCGGTAGAGGTGGGCGTCGCTGTCCAGTCGCTCGTGTTCGACGTGGGGCATGGCGGCGTCGAGTTGGTCTTCGACCTCCGACTCGGCGGTCTCCGAGAGGAACGAGACGAGTTCGCGGTGGCGCTCGTCGCCGTCCGAATTGCCCACATTCAGCACGTCGTTGATGAGGTTGCGCCCGGCGTCGTACTTCAGCCAGTGGGCCTCGTAGTCCAGCGCCTCGCCCACGTCGCGGAGGAACGCTTCTTCGTAGCCCTCCGACTCGGCGAGTTCCACGTAGTCGGTCATCGCGTCGGCCTTCGAGCGGTCACAGAGGCCCGCGACCGCGGGGACGTGGCGAAGCTCCTCGGTGATGGGCGGCCAGATCATGCGGGCCAACTCGACGCACATCATCCCGGTCGTGATGCGGTAGTCCTCGTCGTAGAGGTACGGGTTGACGTGGGCGTCCACGTAGGGCTCGACCGCCTCGGGGTCGGGGTGGTGGTGGTCCACGACGACGATGGGGATGTCGTAGTGCGCGAGGTTCTTGTACGCGGGCACGTCCTCGGCGGTACTCCCGTTGTCGAGCATCAGCAGGAGCGGGAGCTTCTGGCCGTGTCGAGCTTGGTCTTCCAGCGCGAAGTTCAAGTCGCGGGTCACGTCCTCCATCTCGTAGAACGGTGCCTTGCTCGGCAGGCGCTTGAAGAGATGGCGCTTGGCCTCGGGGTCCTGATGCGTTTCTTGGATGAACTGCTCCAAGGCGTACTGAACCGGAATCGAGGCGCACATTCCGTCGCCGTCGGCGTGGTGGCGCACCCGAATCGGGCGACTTTCGAGGACGGTCCGGCGGAGTTGGCGGGCGACCTCCTCCAAGTCGGGGAACATCTGGGTCAGCGCGGGCCACTCCACGAGCGGTTCGGTCTCGTGCGGTTCGGCCCGTTCTTCGAGGGCGGCCGAGAGGCGTTCGCGCACGTCGTCGGCGTCGCCATCGGTCAGCACGTCCAGCGAATCGACCTCGACTTGCAGGGCGTTGTCGCGCTCGTCTACCTGTCCGGTCACGCGAACTACGTCGTCGATTTCGACCTCGGGGTAGGCGCGGACACCGGCCTCCTCGAACGCCGCGCACGGGACGACGCCCGTCTCGTCGCTGACGTGGAAGATGGTCGGGCCGCCGGTCTGTTTTATCTGGACGATTTCGCCTTCGAGGTGGACGGTCTCGCCGACCGCGCCAGAGAGTTCGCCAGCGTCCGAGATGTCGTAGTCGTGGCCGACTTCGACGGTCTCGTAGTCGTCCAACTCGGTCGGCTCGAAGCTCAGGTCGCCGTTCTCCCGAACCTCGGTCAGTTTCACCACGAGGTCGTCGCCGACCGCGTAGCTACCCTCGTAGTTCGACTCGTGGGCGAGTCCGGAGACCGAGTCCGAGAGGTCCACGAACACGCCGTAATCGACCACGCCGTTGACGGTGGCGTGGTAGTAGTTGCCCTCTGAAACGTCTTCGAGGGTACAGTCCGGGTCGAGGTCGTAGACGACGACCTCGCCCGAGTCAGCGGAAGCAGTCATTCTTGTCCGTGGTTTCGGTTCGGCCGATTTTAAGGGTTTGCAACTGGGTTCGTGAGCCCCGATACCCGGTCGTTCGCGGTCGCCGCGCTCGGGTCACGTCCCGGCGCGTGCGGGCGTCTTGGCGGACGCCTACGACGCGCCTCACGGTTCGCAACCTTTAGAACGCGCCCGCCCGGAGATTTGACCATGCGGTTGTTCCGGTCGAGCGAGATTCTCGGCATCGCCGAGGAGGCCCTCCAGTTCGCCCTCGCGGCCTCCGAGGACGCTCACCCTCACGAGTACATGGGCTTTCTCCGCGGGGAGGACGCCCGGTCGCTCGGACTCGAACGCGACGGGACGGTCATCACCGACGTGCTGGTCATCCCCGGCACCGAGTCCAACAGCGTGAGCGCCACGGTCAAGACCAGCCAGATTCCCAACGACTTCAACTCGGTCGGGTCGGTCCACTCCCACCCGAACGGCGTCCTGAAGCCGAGCAAGGAGGATTTGGCCACCTTCGGCAAGGGGAAAGTCCACATCATCATCGGCTACCCCTACGACCGCGGGGACTGGCAGGCGTTCGACCGGAGCGGCGACCCGACGGAGTTGGACGTGCTGGACGTGTCCCTGCCCGAGGGCGAGTCGTTCTTCGACTTCACGCAGGCCGACATCGACGCCGAACTGGGCTACGACTTCGACGAGGACGCGGAGCCGTGACAGACGAGGACTCAGCATGACAGACGAGGAGTTAGCATGACCGCCGAGGAGACAGCATGACAGGCGAGGACGCACCGACCGACGAGCCAGCGACTCACGTCGTCGCGCAGGGGACGTTCGACGTACTTCACCCCGGACACGTCCACTACCTCCGAGACGCGAAGGCGTTCGGCGACCGACTCACCGTCATCGTCGCTCGCCGGGAGAACGTCACGCACAAAGAGCCGCCGATTCTGCCGAATCGCCAGCGCCGGGACATGGTCGAGGCGCTGGACCCCGTGGACGACGCCCGCGTGGGCCACCCCGAGGACATCTTCGCGCCCATCGAGGAGCTAAATCCGGACGTTATCGCCTTGGGTCACGACCAGCACCACGAGGAAGCGGCCATCGAGGACGAACTCGCCCGGCGGGGCATCGACTGTGCGGTCCGGCGCGCGAGTCCTCGGGAGCCGGAGTACGACGAGGAACTCCTCTCGACTGGCCGGATTATCGACCGGATTTTAGAAGAGCGCGGGTAGTCGAGAGCGTTTCGGCGACGGTTGGGCGACGACTGTTCTACGCGTCTACAGCGAGTCCCACGCCTTCAGCGCCGTGGGCACCGAACTCACGTCGGCGATCCAGCGCGCGGCGATGGCCTTCTTCAGGAACTTCGCGGGGTAGGAGTTGAACGTCCGGACCGGAATCGCGTCCACGTCGTGGGCGACGGCCTTGTCGCCGATGGAGAGGACCGTCCCCTTGTCCTCGTGGGTCCACGTCTTGAGCGGTTGGTCGTTGATGGCGCGGGCGATGTTCTCGCCGACGACCTCGGCGGCCTGCCACGCGGCCTGCGCGGTCGGCGGTGCCGGGTTCTCGCCTTGGTCGATGATGGCCGAGTCGCCGACCGCGAAGACGTTCTCGTCGCTGGTCTGGAAGTCCGACTCGCAGGTGACGCGGTTGTGTTCGTTGTCGAGGTCACAGCCGTCGAGGGCGTCCTGTCCGGTGATGCCGCCGGTCCAGACGAACACGTCGTAGTCGAGGGGGTCGCCCTCGTCGAAGTGGATGGCCTCCTCGTCGGCCTCGGTGATGGGGTCGTCGGTCAGAATCTCTACGTCGGCCTCTTCGAGATGTCGGCGGACCGTGCCCTGAAGCTCCGAGTCCTGTCCGGGCATGATCTCTTCGAGGGCTTCCACGAGGTAGATGTCGATTGGCGCGCGGTGTTCGTCGCGGTACTCCGCGATTTCGCCCGCGCTCTGGATGCCCGAGAGACCCGCGCCGCCGATGACGACCTTCGCGGGGTCGTTGCGCGAGGCCTTCGAGGCGGCCTCCTCGACCTGCCGGTGAATCTCGTGGGCGTCGTCCAGACCCTTGAGGGTGAGGGCGTTCTCCTCCATGCCGGGGATGCCGTAGTAGGCGGTCTGGCTCCCGAGCGCGACGAGCAGGTAGTCGTACTCGACGGCGTCGTCGCCGTCCAACTCGACGGTCTGGTCGTCGGTATCGACGCTCTCGACGCGGGCTTGGATGAACTCCGTACCCGGACTCGCAATCTCGCCGACCGGAATCTTGATGTCGTCTTCGACGCTCGGGTCGCGGATGACGCGGTGGGACTCGTGGAGGACGAGGTGGTAGTTGTTCTCCGAAATCCACGTCAGTTCCGCGTCCGCGTGTTCCAACTCGGCTTCGAGACTCTGAACTGCGCCTGCCCCGGCGTAACCCGCGCCGAGTACGACGACCTTCTCAGTCATACTCGAACCTCGTGAGTCCTTGGATACAAAGGCTTTGAAACCCGTGAACGAGTGTGAGAGAGTATCTACCACAGGAAGTGAAAGGGAGCTATCTGGTCTGCGGCGAGAGCGTCGAAAGAGAGAGCGAAGTTAGTGGTCGGGTTCTTCGGCGGGCGCTTCCATCGACCCTATCTTGAGAATCACGATGTTGCTGGTGTCGTCTTTCCCGTCCACCGTCCCCGTGACGACGAGTTTCGAGAGCGGCGTCGGGCCGACGCGAACGCTGTCGCCCTCGTGAAACCGCCCCACCGACCCGCGGACGTGAATCTCGGCCCGACAGAGTTCAGGGTGATGGACGCTGGCGAGGTCGATCTCCTCGACGTTCACGTCGTCGAGCGGTTCGCCGCCGAGCGCGATGGGGACCTCGGCCTCTTGGTCCATGTCTTGGACACCGAGCGCGTCGAACGCGTTCGCGGTCGGCTTGTACCCACCCTTCGGACCGGGGACGCCTTCGACGAGTTGGAGGGCCTTGAGACTCTGCATCTGATTGCGGATAGTACCGGGGTTTCGGTCGACTTCGTCGGCGATGTCTTCGCCCTTGACCGCGTCTTCGGTCTCGCGGTGGAGGTCCACGAGCGCGCGGAGGATCTTCTTTTGACTCGCCGTCAGTTCGATTGTAGACATTGGCGGGAGTTTGGCGATAGATTGGCTTAAATGCGACGAACCGAACAACCCACTGCGCGAAATCGCGGGGTTCGGACCGCCGACACGTCGGCTTCGTTCGGCGAGGAGCGACAGCGATTTGACGGTGGCGGAGGTGCAACCGGATATGCAAGGGAAACGAGTCCTCGTCACCGGCGGCGCGGGCTTCATCGGGTCGAACTTGGCGAACCATCTCGCCGACGACAACGACGTTCTCGCGGTGGACGACTGCTATCTCGGCACGCCCGAGAATCTGGACGAGGAGGTCGAGTTCCACGACGTGAGCGTGCTGGACGACGACTTGCCGACCGAGGAGGTAGACGTACTCTTTCACCTCGCGGCGCTGTCGTCGTACCCCATGCACGAGGAGGACCCGACGAAGGGCGCGCGCGTCAACGTCGAGGGGTTCGTCAACACGGTCGAGCAGGTCCGAGAGGACGGCTGTGACACCGTGGTCTACGCCTCGACTTCGTCCATCTACGGCGACCGGACCGAACCCTCGCCCGAGGAGATGGACGTGACCGCCCGGACCGGCTACGAGGCCTCGAAGCTCGCGCGGGAACGCTACGGCGAGTACTTCGCGTACCACTACGACATGAACATGGCCGGGATGCGGTTTTTCAGCGTCTACGAGGGTTTCGGCGGTGCGGAGGAACACAAAGACGAGTACGCCAACCTCATCGCGCAGTTCGCCGACGACCTCGCGAACGGCGAGGCTCCTGTCATCTACGGCGACGGCACCCAGACGCGGGACTTCACTCACGTCTCGGACATCGCTCGCGGCCTCGAACTCGCCGCGGACCACGAACTCACCGGCATCTACAACCTCGGGACCGGCGAGTCCTACAGTCTGAACACGCTGGTCGAGCGACTCAACGACGCGTTGGGCACCGACATCGAACCGGAGTACGTCGAGAACCCGATTCCCGAGAAAGTGTACGTCCACGACACGATGGCGGACTCCTCGAAAATGAAGGAAGCGACCGGGTGGGAACCGGAGATTAGCTTCGGCGAGGGTCTGAAGCGCGTCTGTTCGTACTACGAGGAGTAACTCCGGTTCGACGTTCTCGATCGTTTATTCGAAAAGAGAGGATTTGTTGACGAGATAGCTCAAAAAGAAAAAGAGAGCGAAGATAGCGACGTACCTCGTGAGCGTAGTCATAATCCGAGAGAATCCGAACAGTTCTATCCAAACGAGACTCAGTACCCACGACACGAGGAAGCCGAGTATCACCGAGGCGACGGCGACGAACCCCTGCAGTCGCTTCGAGTCGTAATCAGTCGCCGCAGTCCACGCGGTGCGGAGCGGTTTGATCGAGGCGGCCATATTATATCGTTATAGACGAGTGAGGAAAATAGTTTGGCTCATCGACAGCTCGTTTTCTTCGACCGTGTCAGAACGCCCTAAAGTAGTTCGATTGAACTCTAGGCACTAGTGACGCAGTCGACGACACAATCGCGCGAACTCACGAGTGCAGTACAACCTGTCCAGATGTCAGCAATACTGATACAGCCCGTGCCGATGGCGCACGCAATGGTTGCTGCTGGCCCTCCGAGTGACGTACCGAGACACAGCGAGCAGACGCCCAGTTGGTTGAGGCAGAGGACTACGTTAGCGAACACTACACCACAGTCACACGAGGCGGTTCGGACTCCGTCTCCTCCGTTCGCGTCGATGACCTCGTGACTGACGACCTCTAGTCCCGGCGTAGATGAAGCGGCCGTGACGCCTCGTTCGACTCGGAATATCTCGACCGTTTCGCTGGAGGCGTTAGCCTCAATTACTCGGAAGCCATCCATTTCGGACGTTGTGGACACGGTGATCTCCGTGGCATCTTTTCCGATGGCCGCGGCGACTCTTTCGGTTTCCGCGTCGGTAGCGCCGCGGACGAAGACGGCTCCATCTTCTGCTCCGTAGAGTTTAGCATCCGTACCGCGCGGCCAATCCACGTCGAAATTCGGTCTGTAATTCTTGAAATCGAAGACGACTTCGAACTCGCTATCCGCGAACTCAACGACGTTTAGTGTCCCAAAGTTAGCTGGAATCTCCGTGTGGGTAACGAATGTCGGGTCTTCTTCGGGTCCGGCCGCGACAGTCTTTGCACGCTGGTCTTGTAGTTGAAGATCAGGTAGTGCGTCTTGGATTGATCGTACTTTTTCTGTCGAAAGGAGTGAATCGATGTCAGTAGTAACTTCCGAAGCCGACGCCGACCCTGACATTCCGAGAGCGAGAACTCCGCTTACGCCCACTTTTTTGAGTACACTTCTTCTCTTGACTTGGTCTTCGTTGACCATATTTTCTCTATCATTTGCTTTTATTAAAGTTTTCCCAATATATTTATTTGTATTTTTAATACGGTATTTTCACGTAGTATCCGAGTCGAAGCATGGAACAATTACGTAACTGATCTCCTATTTAAATACAAGAATATTTGTTATTCTGTCGGAACAGTCCAAACCGAGCCGATACCATAACAGATGAAAATCACGTCTTCTTTATCACACCCCCTCGAACTCGCTCGTATGAACGAACAGGTGCGAATCATCGGCGTCCCGATGGACCTCGGCGCGGACCGACGCGGCGTGGACATGGGGTCGTCTACCATCCGATACGCCGGACTCGCCGACGAACTCGACGCGCTCGGTCTCGACGTGACCGACGTGGGCGACCTGCCGGTCCCCCGCGCCGAGGAGCGCGACCCCGAGGCCGAGGCTCCCAGCGAGGGGAACGCCAAGTTCCTCCGCGAGACCGCCGACGTGTGTACGCGCCTCGCCGACGAGGTGGCCGACGCCATCGACGCCGGGCAGTTCCCGCTCGTCCTCGGCGGCGACCACTCCATCGCCATCGGGACCGCGAGGGGCGCGGCCCGCGACGCCGACCTCGGCGTGGTCTGGTTCGACGCCCACGGCGACTTCAACACGCCCAAAACGTCACCGTCGGGTAACGTCCACGGGATGCCGCTGGCGGCACTCCTCGGTATCGGCGACTTCGCCGACACCGAGTGGGCCAACGCCCCGACCATCAGCGAGGAGAACGTCGCGCTGGTCGGTCTCCGGCGACTGGACGACGACGAGCGCCGGGCCATCCGCGAGAGCGACGTGACCGCCTACACCATGTCGGACATCGACGAGCGCGGCGTCACGCCGGTCGTCGAGGACGCGCTGGACGTAGCGACCGACGGCACCGACGGCATCCACGTCAGCCTCGACATGGACTGGCTCGACCCGAAGGAAGCGCCCGGCGTCGGGACGCCGGTCCGGGGCGGCGTGAGCTACCGGGAGGCCCACTCCGCGCTGGAGACGGTCGCCGAGCGCGACGAGACGGAAGGTATCCTCCGGTCGCTGGAGGTCGTGGAAGTCAACGCCATCTTGGACGAACACAACGAGACCGCCGAGTTGGCGACCGAACTGGCCGCGAGCGGTCTCGGGAAGCGGATTCTGTAGTACGGTCGTTCGCTTGCGGCTGGTCCGTTGCTTGCGGTCAGTCCGTCGCTTGCGGCCGGTCCGTCGCTCGCGGTACGACCGACATCCCGACCCCTACGAACCGACACGGTGAAGGCTCCGGCGCGAGCGTGACCGGACGAATGGCCGACTACGACGCAATCGTCTTCGACAACGACGGCGTGCTGGTCGAACCGCCGAGCGACGCGACCCTGCGTGCGGCCGCCGAGGAGGCCTTCCGCGCGGTGGGCGTCGAGTCGCCCGACGACCAGCACATCGCCGACGTGGAACGGGGCGTCACGCCCGAGCGCCTGCGAGCGGTCTGCGAGACCTACGGCGTGGACCCAGACGAGTTCTGGACCGCCCGCGACCGCCGCGCCGTCGCGGGGCAACGCGACGAGTTCCGCGACGGGCGGCGAGCGCGCTACGACGACGTGGCCGCCGTCGAGGAGTTACCCCACGACTTCGGCCTCGTCAGTTCCAACCAACACGAGACCATCGAGTTCATCCTCGACCACTGCGAGTTCGCCGACTGGTTCGGGACCCACTACGGCCGGAAAATCGGCATCGAGAGCATCGACGTGAAGAAGCCGAACCCCCACTTCCTCGACCGCGCGATGGCCGACCTCGGTGCCGAGACCGGCCTCTACGTCGGCGACAGCGAGAGCGACGTGGTGGCGGCCCACCGCGCCGGTCTCGATTCCGTCTTCGTCCGCCGCGACCACTGCGCAAACGTCGAGTTGTCGGTCGAACCGGACTACGAAGTCGAAGACCTGTGGGGCGTCGCGGAAATCGCAGGTAACTAAAGACGGTCGGGCGGTTATTCGTCGGTCTCGCCAGTCTCGTCGGTCTCGGCCGCGTCGTCGCCGTTCGCGTCCGGAATCACGTCCACGGTGGCCACGCCGTCGTCGCCTTCGAGTTCCATCACTTTCACGCCCATCGTGTTCCGGCCGACCTCGGAGATGTCGGCCGCTCGGATGCGCATTATCTGGCCGCTCTCGCTCATGATGACGAGGTGGTCGGCCGGACCGACTGCCTTGACCGACGTGACCCGCCCGTTGCGGTCGCCGGTCTTGATGTCCACGAGTCCCTTGCCGTTACGCGATTGCTTGCGGTACTCGGTGAGCGGCGTCCGCTTGCCGTAGCCGTTCTCCGTGACCGTCAGCAGGTCCTGCTCGGTGTCGTCCTCGACCGCGACCATCCCCGCGACTTTATCTTGGCCTTCGAGGTCCACGCCGCGGACGCCGCGGGCGTTGCGGCCCATCTCGCGGGCCTCGTCCTCGTCGAACCGAATCGCCATCCCCTCGCGGGTGGCGACCAGCAGGTCGGTCGAACCGTTCGTCACCTTCACGTCCACGAGTTCGTCGCCGTCCTCCAACTTCGCGGCGATGATGCCCGTCGAGAGGATGTTGTCGAACTCGGAGGCCGCGGTCCGCTTGACGTAGCCGTCGCGCGTGACCATGCTCAGACACTCCTCGTCCTCGAAGTCGTCGGTGTTGACGACCGCGGTTATCTCCTCGCCGTCGTCCAAGTCCAGCAGATTGATGGCGGACTTACCCCGCGCGGTCCGGGACATCTCGGGAATCTCGTAGGTCTTCAGGCGGTAGACCTGCCCTTGATTGGTGAAACAGAGGAGGTAGTCGTGAGTGTTCGCTCGGAACACCTTCGACACCCGGTCGCCCTCCTTGATGTCGCCGCCGATGATGCCCTTGCCGCCGCGGTTCTGGGCGTCGAACTGCGAGACGGGCATCCGTTTCACGTAGTCCTGCTCGGTGACGACGACGACCACGTCCTCCTCGGCGATGAGGTCCTCGCGGGTCACCTCGTCGGTGTCCTCGATGAACGAGGTCCGGCGGTCGTCGTCGTACTCGTCCTTGATGGCGAGGAGTTCCTCCTCGATGACCGAGAGGAGTTCCTCCTCGTCGCCCAGAATCGTCTCCAGTCGCTCGATGCGGGCCTGCACCTCGTCGTACTCGTCCTCGATTTCGGCGGCCTCCATCGAGGTGAGACTGCCCAACTGCATCCGGACGATGTGGTCCACTTGGTCGCCGGAGAACTCGTAGGCCTCCCGGAGCGCGGCCTTCGCGTCGTCGCGGTCCTCGGCGTCTCGGATGATGTCCACCACGTCGTCGGCGTGTTCGAGCGCCGTGAGTCGGCCGTCGAGGATGTGAGCGCGGTCTTGCTTCTCGCCGAGTTCGTACTGACTGCGCCGCCGAACGACCTCCTTGCGGTGGTCGAGGTAGTGGCGCAGGGTCTCTTTCAGCGTGAGGACCTGCGGTTGGCCGTCCACCAGCGCGAGGTTGATGACGCCGAACGTCTTTTCGAGGAAGCGTTCGAGCAGTTGGTTCTTGACGACCTCCGCCATCGCGTTGCGCTTCAACTCCACGACGATGCGGATGCCGTCGCGGTCCGACTCGTCGCGCAGGTCACGGATGCCCTCGATAGCGCCGTCGTTGACCGCGTCGGCTATCTTCTCGACCATCCGGGCCTTGTTGGTCTGGTAGGGGAGTTCCGTGATGACGATGCGGTCGCTCCCGTTCTCGCGCTCCTCGACCTCGTACTCGGCGCGGACGCGGATGCGCCCCCGGCCGGTCTTGTACGCGGCGTGGACCGCGTTGTGCCCGACGATGTTCGCGCCGGTCGGGAAGTCCGGTCCCTTCACGTGGTCCATCAGGTCCTCGACGGTCGCGTCGGGATTGTCGATGAGTTCGATGGTCGCGTCGATTATCTCGCCGAGGTTGTGCGGCGGGATGTTCGTGGACATCCCGACCGCGATACCCGACGAGCCGTTGACCAGCAGGTTCGGGAACGCCGCGGGAAGCACGTCCGGTTCCTGCAGGCGGTCGTCGTAGTTGGCCGAGAAGTCCACCGTGTCCATGTCGATGTCGGACAGTAGCTCCTCGGCGATGGGGGCCATCCGGGCCTCGGTGTACCGCATCGCGGCGGGCGGGTCGCCGTCCACCGAGCCGAAGTTCCCTTGGCCGTCCACGAGAGGGTAGCGCATCGAGAAGTCTTGGGCCATCCGGACCATCGCGTCGTAGATGGGGCTGTCGCCGTGCGGGTGGTAGTTACCCATCGTCTCGCCCACGATGGACGAGGACTTCCGGTGGCTCGACCCGCTGGTGACGCCCTCCTCGTGCATCGCGTAGAGGATGCGCCGGTGGACGGGCTTGAGACCGTCGCGAACGTCGGGTAAGGCTCGACCCGCGATGACGGACATCGCGTAGTCGATGTAGCTCTGCTCCATCTCGTCTTCGATGCGAGCGGTGTCGATACGTGCAGCGTCCACGTCTGTCGGTTCGGGTACGTCTGAACTCATGTGTCGTTTTGGTGTCGGTGGTGTGTGCGACTGCCGACGGTCAGATGTCTACCCACTCGGCCTCGGTCGCGTGTTCCTTGATGAACTGCTTGCGCGGTTCGACCGCGTCGCCCATCAGGACCGAGAACATCTTGTCCGCGGCCGCGGCGTCCTCGACCGTGATGCGCTTGAGGATGCGGTTGTCGGGGTCCATCGTCGTCTCCCAGAGCTGGTCGGGGTTCATCTCGCCCAGTCCCTTGAATCGCTGGACCTGCGTGGGGTTGCCGTCGCACTCCTCTTCGATAATCCGCTCGCGTTCCTCCTCGGTCATGGCGTCGTAGGTCTCGCCGCGGTAGCGAACCCGGTAGAGGGGCGGCTGGGCGGCGTAGACGTAGCCCGCTTCGATGAGGGGCTTCATGTGGCGATACAGGAGCGTCAACAGGAGCGTCCGGATGTGCGCGCCGTCCACGTCGGCGTCGGTGTTGTGCGCACACAGCCCTCCGATTCCCGCCACGAAGTTCTCGTCGCTCTCGACCGAGAAGTCGTATACGTACTCGCTCGTCGGTTCTACCGTCTCGGTTTCGCGGACCTCGACTGCAATCAGGTCGTCGGAGATCTCCTCGAACGCGCGGTTCGCGTGCTTGTCGCGCTCGGATTCGACTTTCGCTCGAAGTCGGTCGGCGTCCCGGTGGGCGTCCCACACGTCCCGAAGTCGTTCGAGGTCGGTACGCGTCGAGACCGAAATCGTGTGTCGCTCGCGGACGTTCTCGATTTCGTCACCCGACTCGTTCAACTGATCGGGGTCAAGCGTCGAACGCGAGGAGACGACGCCCTGTGCGGATAGCAGGTACATCAGACCACTCGCGAGGTCCCGCGATGTCGTCGTCCAAGCGACCTTGTCGTCGCCGACCGTTCCGTCGCCGAGCAGGTAGCCCCGGAGGAACGCTTTCTGAAGATCCTCGGGGACGTTGAACGCGAGGTCCGGGACCGTCTTCTCGGCCGCCGTTTCCCCGTCGAAGCCGAAGACGCGTTCCCACGCGACTGCCGCAACTCGATTGATTAGCTTCACCTCGTCCACTCGGCTCTCGTACTCGCTGTGCTTGCCCCGGATACCGAAGACGTGTTCGAACGCGTCGCAGTACTTCGGTATCAGCGAGGCGTCTTTCTCACCCATTGCGAGTCGAACGCCGTTCCGTGGCGACGACGACCCGTCGGCGACGTACATTCCACACAGGTCCAGTAGCGTCTCGTCCACCTCGACGTACCGGTCGATACCCTCCTCGGCGTAGTGTTCCGGCGTCAGTTCGACCTCGGCTTCGTCGGGGATACGTTCCAAGTCCTGCTCGGTCAGTTCACTCACTCGCACGTAATCGCGGACCCGGTTCGACTGGGCACCTTCGTACTGCTCGTCCCAACGCTGGTCGAGGAGCGACCCGGCCTGCGTGACCGAACTCATGACCGACCCCGCTTCGACGCCGACCGCCTCGCAGTAGGCGCGGAAGTTCGACACCGTCGGTCGGTTCTCGCCACGTTCCCACTGCGAGACAGTAATCGGCTGGCTGACGCCCACCGTGTCACAGACCTCTTGTTGAGTCATCCCCCGCGCGTTTCGCTCCTGCCGGAGCGTGGCACGTACGTCTTCGGGGATTTCGACGCGGGACTCGGTCCACTTCGCGTCGTCCGCGTACTCGTCACGGACGCGGTGCTTGAACATCGCTTCGATACCGTCACCGCGTGCATAAATCTCCGAGTCGATGTCGTCGGCACGCTCTACGAACTCCGCGAGCAAATCGATTTTCTCGGGAGCGTCGTCGGTAGCGAGCGGGGCCGAGCGAGGAGCGACGATTCGGTCGCCAGCCGAAATCTCGTCGCCCTTCGCCAGTTCGACCTCGCCGTCCTCGTAGGTGAAGACGCTGTGAGATGCCGTCACCTTGAGTTCGCGGCCGTAGGCGGTGTCGATGCGGTAGAGCGGTTCGTCGATCTCGTGCCGGATAACTTGGTCGATAGGCCGGAACTTGGTTTCGTTGTCGTCCCGACCGAAGCACAACACCTCGTACTCCTCGTAGCCATCGCCGTCAGCCTCGATTACCCCGTCGATGAACTCGCCGATGCGGACGAACCGAGTCCGGCCCTCACCGTCTCGGACGAACCCGTGTTCGTCGCCATCGACGCTCATCAGTATGACCTTCTCGTATCGGGCGTCCTCGATGTCGAACTCCTCGCCGATGCCCGTGCCGATGGCGGTGATGAGCGACCGAATCTCGTCGTTCTCCAAGATACGGTCGAGGCGGTGTTTCTCGACGTTCAGAATCTTCCCCTTGATCGGGAGGATGGCCTGATTCTCGCGGTTGCGGCCCTGCTTGGCCGACCCGCCCGCGGAGTCGCCCTCGACCACGAACAGTTCGGAGTCGCTGGGGTCGCGCGACTGGCAGTCGGCCAGTTTACCGGGGAGCGCGGTCGAGGCCAGCGCGTTCTTCCGGCGGGTCAGCTCCTCGGCCTTCTGTGCGGCCTTCCGGGCCTTCGCGGCCTCGACTGCCTTCGAGACGATGGCCTCGGCTGTCGTCGGGTTCTCCTCGAAGTAGGTGTCCAGCCCCTCGTGAATCGCCGACTCCACGATGCCCCGGACCTCGCTGTTGCCGAGTTTCGTCTTGGTCTGGCCCTCGAACTGCGGGTCGGGGTGCTTGACCGAGATGACCGCGGTCAGTCCTTCGCGCACGTCTTCGCCCTTCAGATTTTCGTCCAAGTCGCCCAAGAGGTTGTTGTCCTTGGCGTAGTCGTTGACGAACCGCGTCAGGGCCGTCTTGAATCCGGTGAGGTGCGTGCCGCCCTCGCGGGTGTTGATATTGTTAGCGAAGGCGTGGATGGACCCCTGCAGTTCGTCGGTAGCCTGCATCGCCACCTCGACTTGGATGTTCTGGTCCTCGTCCTCGAAGTAGATGACCTCCTGATGGAGCGGGGTCTTGGTCTCGTTGAGGTACTCCACGAACTCCCGAATCCCGCCCTCGTACTCGAAGGTGTCCGAGTCGCCGTCCTCGCGCCGGTCGTCCAGCGCGATTTCGACCCCGGAGTTGAGGAAGGCGAGTTCCCGCAGGCGACTCTCCAGCGTCGAGTAGGTGAACTCGGTCGTCTCGAAGATGTCGCCGTCGGGCCAGAATCGAATCTCGGTGCCGGTCTCCTCGTCGGCGTCGAGGTCCCGGACGCGCTCCAGTTTCGTCGCGGGTTCGCCCTGCTCGAACTCCTGATGCCAGAGCGCGCCGTCGCGCTTGACCTCGACTTCGAGTCTGGCGGACAGCGCGTTGACCACCGAGACGCCGACGCCGTGGAGGCCGCCGGAGACCTGATAGGACTTGTTGTCGAACTTGCCGCCAGCGTGGAGGACGGTCAGAATGACCTCAACGGCGGGCTTGTCGTACTCGTCGTGGGTGTCCACGGGGATGCCCCGGCCGTCGTCCGCGATGCTGACCGAGCCGTCGTCGTGGACGTTTACCTCAATCGAGTCACAGTAACCGGCGAGCGCCTCGTCGATAGAATTGTCAACGACTTCGAACACGAGGTGGTGTAACCCTCGTGTGTCGGTAGAACCGATATACATCGCCGGGCGTTTCCGAACCGCCTGTAAGCCTTCGAGGACCTGAATCTGCCCGGCCCCGTATTCACTTTCCTGACTCATAAAACCTGATTCAGGGTAGCAGTTCCGCCCTGATAAATCCCTCGCACACGCGCGCGCGAGACTGGTGTCACTCGGTTGAAAAACGAGGAGGTCCCCGACGCTCACTCGCCGGTCACGTCCGCTTGGTCGAGTTGGCTGGCCTCCTCGACGGAGATGCCGCCGGTGAGTTCCCGGTAGGGGTAGGGCATCTCTATCTCCTCGGCGTCGAACCGCTCTTTGACGCCCTCGACGTGTTCCGAGAGGACCGACTTGAACTTCCCGCGGCCGGGGTCGTCTATCCAGATGCGGGATTCGAGTCCGACGTAGGAGTCGGCGAGTTCGGTCGTCCGGACCGTCGGTTCGGGGTCGTCCAGTACGTCGGGGAGCGACCGGGCGTCTTCGAGGATGATGTCTCGGGCCGCGTCGATGTCCTCGTCGTAGCCGATGCCGAAGACGAACTGGAGTCTGAGTCGGTCGTTGGCCATCGCGTTCGTCACCGCGTTGTTGGCCAGCGTCGAGTTGGGCACCGTGACGACCTCGTTGTTGAACGTCTCGACCTTCGTGACCCGGAGGTCAACCTCGCGGACGACGCCCGACGAGTCGTTCCACTCTATCCAGTCGCCGACCTCGAAGGGCTTGTCCTTGAGGATGAACACGCCCGCGACGAAGTTGGCGACCAAATCCTGCGCGGCGAACCCGAGCGCCAACGCGAGCGCGCCCCCCAACGTGGCGAACGCCGCCAGAAAACTCCCGAACCCCGCGACCGTGAACGCCACCGCGACGGCCACGAACAGGGCTATCGCACCCGCGGTCGTCGTCGCCAACTGCACGACCGCGGTGTCGAATCCGCGGGCCGACAGCGACCGCCGTACGACCCGAACCAGCACGTACCGCCCGAGGAGGTACACCACCACGAACGCGACGAGGAACGCGGCCACGTCCCAGAGGAGGTCGCCGAACTGGGCGATGAACTCCTCGGTCGTGGTCGGCCACTCGAACTGCTGTAACGGAACCATCTCGTACCAAGTCACCGACATGCGGTAAATGGATTCGGGCCGAAACGAGCGATTACGACGCGGACGGTCCGGTTCCCGTCGCTCGGGAATCCGTCACCGCCCGCGGTCACCGGCAGTCCGCGACGGGTCGCTACCGCCTCGCGACGGGTCGCCACCAACCCCGAGCGGGTCGTCACCGGTCGGCGACGGAACCCGGAGCGTCCGAGAGCGGCGGGCGTATCCCGAGCGTACCGCTCCCTTCGAATCCGTGGTCTATCTCCGTCTCTCCCGAACGAGTGCTTGAAACGTGCAACCGAGAGCAACGGATTTGGCCCCTTATCCCGTTCCCGCGGTTCTCTTTCGAAGCATGGTTCATGGACACGGAGAGCGGAAAATTTCTGACGAACAGCGCCGGGAGTTCCTCAAGGCACTGGGTGCCGGTGGAGCGGTCGCGGCCGGAGGAGCGACGCTCGGCGACGTGCGGGACGCGGTCGAGACCGGCGGGGGAACCGAACTCGCGTCCGTCGGCGAGGCGATTCGGAGCGACGTGGCGGGGTCGCTCGACGCCGACCTGCTGGCGGCGGGTCGGGCCGACCTCGCCGGGGCGGCGGCCGACCTGACCGCGGTTCCCGACCGGGGTCTCCCCGGCGCGAACGAGGGGCCGCGCGAGGAGTTCGCCGCAGTCGCCGCGGCGGCCCGACCGACGTACGACCACCTCGGCGAGGTCGGCTTCTTCGAGAGTACGACCGAGCGACTGCCGGAGTTCTCGCCCGAGTACATCGAAGACAGCGTGCGCCGGTTCGTCGTCAGCGACGGACTGGCTGGCACGCTCTCGGACCACAGCTTCTCCGAGCAGGAACTCGTGGACCTGTTGGCGACCGTCGTCGGCCACCGCGAGCGAATCGGCGAGCGCCACTGGGTCGCCACCGACCAACTGCCCCGCGAGCAGATGGAGATGGGCGAACACGTCCCCGCGATGACGAAGGCCGCCGCGGGCGGCGTCCTCCTCTGGTTGGAGGACTTGGACGACCACCTCTGGCGCAACGGCGTCATCCTGACCGACGAGATTCTGGCCGACGCGGCGTGGGACGCCCGCGCGATGGCGGCCGGGTTCGACCTGATGGCCGACGGTGCGCGCCGAATCGCCGAGGAGGACGGGACCGGCGACGACGAACTCGCTGGTCTGCTGTCGTCCGGATTCGCCCTACAGGCCATCGCCCAGAACCTCCTGCCGCGGGACGCCTACTGGGTGACCGAGGAGATGCGCGCCGAGCGAACGAACGACATCGAGGTTCCCAACTGACATGCCCGCCGATATCGACCCCACGACCGAGGAGATCGAACCGGAGGAACGACCCCACTACATCGACACCGGGCCGGAGGCCCGCGGCGAGGACCAACTCGTCCACTTCAACCGTCCGGGCTTCACCACCGAGTTCAGACTCGGCGGCGCGACCGCCGCGTGGCAGGGCCGCGCGCCCTCCCGAATCGAGGGGCAATCGAATCCGACGCTGAACTTGGAAGCCGGGAACACGTACCGAGTCGTCTGGGAGAACGTCGACGGCGCGCCCCACAACTTCGTGATTCAGGACGCCGACGGGAACCGCGTCGTCGGAACCGAGGTGTACTCCTCGCAGGGCGAGATGGTCACGCTGTCGTTTCAGGCCACCGAGGAGATGGACCGGTACATCTGCACCGTCCACCCCAACACGATGGTCGGCGACGTAGAAATCGCGGGCGAGGGTCCCAGCCCCGGCGGCCAGCAGACCGAGCAACTCCAAGAACCGCCGGGACCGGGCGCGACCCAAGAGCCGGTCCCCGAGATGAACGTGACGACCGGAATGTTAGAGGAGGACGACGAGCGCCGCGACTCGTGGCTCACCTACGACAAGGGACTGGGCCAGCGCGGCTACACGCCCGCCGACCAACTCGACGCCGACAACGTCGCCAGCCTCGAACAGAAGTACACCATCCCGACCGACAGCGCGGGCATCGAGACGAACCCCGTCGTCGTCCCGTCGGACCCGCCGGTGATGTACTACACGACCAGCAACCTCGCCGTCGTCGCGGCCAACGCCCGCACCGGCGAGAAGTACTGGCAGTTCAAGTACGCGCTCCCGGAGGACGCCGCGGGCCAGACCGGTCGCAACCGCGGCGTCGCCGTCTGGCAGGACAAGGTGTACTTCGCGACGACCGACTCGTATCTGGTCGCGCTCGACCGGTACACCGGCGAGAAGGAGTGGGAGACGCTGATGCTCACCGACGAGCAACAGCGCGAGATGGACCAGCCGAAACGGATGTCCATTAGCCAAGCGCCCATCGCCTACGACGGGCGGATTCTCGTCGGCATGAGCGGCGACTTCGGGGGCTGGTGTGTCGCCTCGTCGGTCGATGCGGAGTCGGGCGACGTTCGGTGGCAGGTCAACATGGCTCCGAAGGACGCGTGGATAGGGGATAGCTGGCGGTTCGCCAGCAACGCGCCGTGGATGAGTCCCTCCATCGACCCGGAGACGAACAACGTCTTCTACGCGGTGGGCAACCCCTGCCCGATGATGAACGGCATCGTCCGGCCGGGACCGAACAAGCACTCGAACTCCATCGTCGCCATCGACCTCGACTCCGGCGACGTGGAGTGGGCCAGCCAGCAGATTCCCCACGAGCTGTGGGACTACGACAGCCACGCCACTCCGACGGTTTTCGACCTCGAAGTGGACGGCGAGACCCACCGTGCCGTCTCGACCGACCAGAAGGCCGGGTGGACCTACGTCTACGACGCCGAGACCGGGCGGCTCCTCGAACGCACCGCGCCGTGGACCGAGCAGGACCACGAGTGGGCCGACCACTTCCTCGCGCTCCCGCCCCGCGGCGAGGAGAACGCCGGGACCTGCTGGCCGGGCACCATCGGCGCGACCGAGTGGCCGCCGTGCGCCTACGACCCCGACACCGGGCTACGCTACGTCGCGGCGGTGGACGCGGCCCAGCGCGTCTCCTACGACCCCGACTGGGAGTACGAGACGCAGGGCGACATCACGCTCGCGGAGGGCGGGTCGCGACTCGCCTCGGAGGACACCTCCCACTCCGCGTTCGTGCAGGCGGTGGACCCCGCGACCGGCGACCTCGCGTGGCGGACCGAACTCCCGGACGTGAACCCCGAGTGGTCCCACTGGCGCATCTGGCCCGGCGGGACGACCGCGACCGGGGGCGGCGTCCTGTTCGTCCCCTCGTCGGGCGGGCACGTCTACGCGCTCGACACCGAGACCGGCGAGCGCATCTGGAGCGCCGAGACCGACGCCGACCGCATCACCCCCTCGCCGGTGGTTTGGGACGACCCGACCGAGGGCACCCAGTACGTCGCGGTGGCGGCCGACGACGAGATAACGGTCTGGACCTCCGGCGGCTTCGAGGGCTGAGACCTCCGCGAAACCGAACGTCGAGTGCTTCTTTTTCGGGCGGCGGTTGCGAGCGCGGTTCCGACACGAGCGTCGAGTTGACGAAGCTCATTGTCACCGCCACGACCTCGGAATCCCGGCTCGAACCCGACGACCGTTCCGCGCCGGTCGGCGACGACCGTTCCACGCCGATCGCCGACGACTGTTCCGCGCCGGTCGGTTCCGTTGTGCCAGCGTAGTGGCCCGTTCCCGTCGCTACTCCGCCGGACCCGCCCCGCGGCCGAGACGGCCGCCCTCCGGAGGTAAGCCGACTGTAACCCCGTCGGTCCGGTCGTAATCCGCCTGTACTCCGGAACGGTGCCGACCGAGGCTCGGAACCGTCTCGGCCGTTTATCCCCGGCGTCGCTGTACGAAACTACGGGATGAACGACACGACGACACTGATAGCACTGCTGACGGCGCTGCTCCTCGTCGCGGGCGGCGTCGGACTCGGCGCGACCGGTTCGCCGACGGCCGGGACCGCCGATTCTGTCAGACAGGAAACGACGACGAATCAGACCACGATGGACGAGGCGACGACGATGGACGAGGAGACGACGATGCAGGAGACGACACGGACCGCCGCTGGCACGAACGAGACCACCACGGTTCCCGCGGAGGCCCGGAGCGGGGCCACCGACGACGAGACGACCGCCGCTACCGGTGGCGAGACGACCGCCGCCGACAACGAGACGACTACCGCCGGAAACGCGACGCAGACGACGGCGCAGGCTGGCGGGCAACCGGGAGCGACGAACGTGACCGCCCGGAACGTCACGATAGACCGGCTCGTCCTCCGGAACGTGACCCTCCTCGACGCCAGCGTCGGGGACCTGACCGTGGAGAGCGAGTCGGCCGAGAACGTCACGAACCAGACATACAGCGACGTGTCGGTCCAGCGCATCGAGGCCGCGGGCAACGTGACCGACCTGACGCTCACGAACGTCAGCATCAACGACGAGGAGTTGGCGACCGCGCTGGTCGGCGAGTCGGGCCGTCTGCGAATCGAGACGCGAACCGTCATGGGTGAGGCCGTCTTGCAGAACCAGACCGTCGAGGGACTCGAAGTCGGGAGCGCGACGGTCCGCGCGGGCGCGGCCGAGAACGTCTCGGTGAACGCCGACGCCGCGACCGCGAACCAGTCCGAGAGCGGAACCCAGACCGAGGGCCAGCCCGCAATCTCGGCCGAGAGCGCGGTCGTCGGGGGCGCGGACCTCGCGAGCCTGAACGTCTCGGGCGTCTCGACGGGCGAGACCGCCGGAGCGACCGAGACGACCGCTCAAGCGACTCAGACGACCGTGCAGGCGACGGAGACGACCACGCAATCGACTCAGACCACCGCGCAGGCCACTCAGACCACCGCGGAGGGCAACGAGACCACCACGGTTCCCGCGGAGGCCCGGAGCGGAGCCACCGACGACGAGACGACCACGACCGAGAGCGGCGGGGCCTGACGACTCGCGGTCGGCCGCCGTTCCGCCCGAACGATTATCACTCCGACACTCGTGTCTCGTGACGGAAACGATGGGGGAGACACGACGGGAATTTCTTCGAACGACAGGCGTCTCGGCGGTCGGACTGACGGGAGCGGTCGGCGTCACCTCCGGCCAGTTGAGCGGCGTCTCGCTCCTGCTCAACTGGAAGCCAAACGGGCTTCACGTGCCCTACTACGCCGCGAAGGCGCGGGGCTACTACGACGAGCAGGGGGTGAACCTGACCGGAATCGAGTCCGGACAGGGGTCGGACTTCGCGGCCAAGCAGGTCGGACTGGGTAACGCTCCGCTGGCGGTCACCGGCGCGAGCCAGATACTCAACGTCAACTCGCGGGGCCTCGCGCCCCGGTCGGTCGGCGTGATGATGCAACGCAGTCCGGTCGTGGTGTTCACCACCCGCGAGACCTTCGGCGGCGAGTTGACCAGCGCCGACCAACTCGCGGGCAAGACGGTCGGTACCGGCCCCGGCATGGTGCGGATTCTCACGAAACTGCTCCTCGAACAGCGGGGCGTCCTCTCGGAGGTCGAACTCGTGGACACCGGATTCGACACGGTCCAGCAGTTGCTCGGCGGGGAGATAGACGCCGCGGGCGGCGTCTTCGCCGACGCGGTGGTCGCCCGCCGGAAAGCCGAGCAGGTCTCGTCGGTTTCGGTCGCGGAGACGATTCCCTCCTACGGGCACGTCGTCGCCGCGAACGACGAGTTCGCGGCCGAGAATCCCGAGACGGTCCGCGGGTTCCTCAACGCGACCGCTCGGGGCGCGGCGTGGGCGACCGACAATCCTCAGAAAGCGACCGACGAGCTACTCGCGGCCAACCCCGCTCTCTCGGAGACCGCCGAGGTCCAGCGCGCCAAGTGGGTCGAGATGGCCAGCCAGTACGTCCTCTCGGAGTCGGTTCGCCAGCAGGCGTTCGGGTGGAGCGACGGGAAGCCGTGGCAAACGACCTACGAGGCGCTCCGCGGGGCGGAACTCCTCGGGGGCGAGGTGGACCCCGCGTCGGTCTGGACCAACGAGTACCTCGACACCGACTACCGGTACGTCGGGGAGTACGCCGCGCAGGTCACGCCGCCCGAATCGTCTCGGACGGCGACCTCCGGAAGCGAATCGACCGCGACTTCCGGAAACGACCCGACCACGACTTCCGGGAACGAACCGACCACGACCGGTAGCGACTGATGACCGCTTCCGGGTCGCGCGCGTCCGCAGTCGGCGCGCGCGCCGGGCCGCCGCTGGTCGTCGCCCTCCTCGGACTGGTCGCGTGGTGGGCCGCCGCCCGGACCGCCGCAGTGCCGGACGTTATCTTCCCGACGCCGTTCGACGTGGGCGCGGCGCTCGCGGCCCACTGGCCCGCGCTCGTCGGCGCGGCGGGCGTCACGGCCGCCACGGCGGGCCTCGGAATCGTCGGGGGCGCGCTCGTCGGCGTCCTGTTGGCGATGGCGATGACCGCCTCCGAGACGACTCGCGCGGTCGTCCGGCCCTACGTCGTCGCGCTCCGGGTCGTCCCGGTCGTCGCGGTCGCGCCCCTCCTCTTCCGCTGGTTCGGCGACGGGGTTCCGGCGCGGGCGCTCCTCGCGGGGACGCTGGCGGTCTTCCCGGTGACGATAGCGACTCATCAAGGGTTGTCGGCGACGCCCGAGGAGTACCTCTCGCTAGCGCGGTCGGTCGGCGCGTCCCCGACCGCCCGGTTCGTCCGCGTCCGCCTCCCGGCGGCCGCGCCCGACGCGTTCGCAGGCCTGAAAATCGCGGCCGCCGCGGGGGTCGTCGGCGCGGTCGTCGCGGAGTTCCTGACGCTGAAGGCGGGCATCGGCTACCGGGTCTTCCGGGCCTCGACGCGACTCCAGACCGCCCGGATGGTCGCGGCGCTCCTCGTGCTGGCGGCGCTCGGTGTGACGTTCTACCTCCTGCCCGCGCTGGTCGAGCGCAGGGTCGATTGGGGGTGAGGCGGGTCGATTAGGCTGGGAGGTCGGCGAACCGAGGTCGGTCACTCGGTCGTCCGACTGGCCCTCCGTCCGGGCGGTCAGTCGTCCGAACGAACTTCCTTTCGCCCGGTCAGTTTCTCGGGCACGAGGCGATACTGCCGGAACGAGATGTCGTCCGGCGGGTCCTCGAACACGTCTACCTTCGGGATGTCCACGGCCCACATCCCCTGCACCGCGGCCGAGTCGTAGTCCATGTCGGTCACGTCTTCCAGTTTCCCCGCGGCGACGACGCTCCGCCACCCGTCGTCGGTCCGGGCGTGCGTGACGAAGCTGACGGGATTCTCGACCACTTCCGTTTTCGCGCTGTCGTCGGGGAACGCGAGTCTGAAGTAGAAGCTTCCGGCGTCGTAGCCGTAGGAGACCGGCAACGAGAACGGCGGTTCGTCGTTCTCGGTCGAAAACGAGAGCGTCCCCGTACCGCCGTTACCGAGGAAGTCGTCGCGCTCCTCGTCGCTCAGTTGCACCCACCGTAGCCCTTCCATGTGGCAGGCCACGACGCCGCGGTGGAAAACCGCTCTGGTCGAAATACCATCCGGAGTACTATTTTTGCGCTACCACGAGAGGCGACTCTCGGCCGCCGCGACCGCGCCGTAGACCGCCATCCCCTCCGCGAAGAGGACGACGACGGCCGCCAGCACCGCGTCGGTCTGGACGTTCTCCGCGCCGACGAGGACCAGATACCCCAACCCGGCGTCGGTCAGAATCCACTCGGCGACGACCGCGCCGACGACCGCGAGCGCGGCCGACTGCTTCAGGCCCCCGAAGACGGCGGGAAGCGCGGCCGGGACCCGAACGCGGAGGAACGTCTCGACCGGTCCCGCATCGACCGACCGGAGGAGGTCGAGGTACTCGTCGGGCGTCTCCCGGAGACCGGCGGTCGAACTCACGAACGTCGGGAAGAACGAGACGAGCGCGACGAACGTCACCGCGGTCCCCGCGCCGGTGCCTAAATAGACGAGCAGGAGCGGCGCGACCGCGATTTTCGGGAGGACGCGCAACGTGACGAGGTAGGGCGCGAGCGCCCGCCGGAGGAGCGTCGAGTGGACGACGACCCCGGCCGCGAGAAAGCCCCCGAGGACGCCGACCGCACCCCCGGCGAGGACGGTTTCGAGCGTGACACCGGCGTTCCGGAGATAGAGGCCCGGCCGCGCGAGCAGTCGGTCGCCGACCGCGACGGGCGAGGGGAGGAGATACGGCGGCGCGTCCAGCAGGGCGACGACGCCCCACCACGCGAGGAGGCCGACGGCCAGCGCACCGGCGGGGAGCGAGACCTGCGCGGCAGGAACGCGGTCGGCGTAGCTCATGCAGTGAGTGTCACCGGCGTTGGTCCCGCCGGAGTTCGTACCCCTCGTGGAGCGCGGTTCGGACGCGCGCGACCTGCTCCTGAAACGCGGTCGTGCCGTACACCGATTCGTCGCGGGGCCGGGGCAGGTCCACGTCGAAGACGCCCGCTATCTCGCCGGGGGCGTCGCTCATCACGACGCACCTGTCGGCGAGGAAGACCGCCTCGGGGACGCTGTGGGTCACGAACAGGACGGTCTTTCGCTGTTCGCGCCAGACGCGCCGGACCTCGACGCCCATCTCCTCGCGGGTGAGTTCGTCGAGTTCGCCGAACGGTTCGTCCATCAGGAGGACCGAGGCCCCGAGGTGGAGCGCCCGCGCGATGGCGACGCGCTGGCGCATCCCGCCGGAGAGTTCGGCGGGGCGAGCGTCGGCGAACCCCGCGAGACCGACCGTCTCCAGCAGGTCGCGCGCCCGGTCGCGGTCGGGCGACTTCCCGGCCAGTTTCCGGAGGAAGACGACGTTTTCGAGCGCGGACTTCCACGGGAGCAGGGCGTGGCGCTGGAAGACGACTCCGAACTCGCCCGCCGCTCTGGCGCGGTCGGGCGACTCGCCGCCGACGCTGACGGTGCCAGCGGTCGGGGCTTGGAGGCCGCCGACCGCCCGGAGCATGGTCGTCTTCCCGCACCCCGAGGGACCGATGACCGTGACGAACTCGCCCTCCTCGACTCGGAGGTCCACGTCGGCGAGCGCGCGGACCTCCTCGAAATCGACGGTCACGCCGTCGAGTCGGATGGCGGTCTCGGGCGACTCGCCCGACTCGCTCGACTGGTCGGTCTCCCCCGACTCCTCGGTCTCGCCGTGCCGGTGGCTCTCGCGTCCCGATTCCGCCGTCGCTCGCGCGCCGGGTTCGTCTCCCCCCATCGAGTTCGTGGAACGTAACGGTCCGGAGCCATAGGTGGCTTACGCCCGACTGACTCCGAAAAGTCGTCCGCCGGACCCCGAGCGACGACCGCTGCGACCCCGACGACCGCGCCTCGGTCGCGCTCGGCGGGTCAGTCGAGTTCTCGATTCGGCGACGCCAGAATGTCGAGACCGCGACTGTAGTACCATACCGGGTCGCTCTCGGGCGCGTCGAAGCCGTTGGCGCGGAACAGCGTGTTCGTCCCTACGTCGGCGCTCGCCTCCCGGAGCGTCCACGGGTCGTGGCGGATGTCGGCGTAGCGAATCGCGCCGCCGGGGGCCTCGGTGTAGAAGCGATACCGCTCGGTCAGGAAATGCGCGAGGGTGTCGGGGTCGGGACGGAACTCCTCGCCGGTCGGTCCGTAGGTCGCGCGGAACGCGACCGGCCGCGCGCCGGGATGGCGGCGGCGACTCTCGAAGCGGACCTCGCCGTCCGCGACCGACCAGTCGATGTCGGCGCGGTAGTACGGCAGGTGGTGGAGCAGGCGCGCGCCGAGGACGCTCGCCAGTCCCACGCCCGGCAGACCGTCGGCGTCGAGGCTGAAGAAGTAGACGCCGGGCGTCCGGTCGGTGAACGCTTCGTTCCCGTCGGACTTCCGGTCGGCGGCGGTTCGGTTGCTGGCGTCTCGACTTCCCTCGGGCCGGACGTACGTCCGGAGGTTGAGTTCCGGTAGTGTCACGCCGAATCCCGACGGCATTCGCCGCGGGCGCACGTCCACGTTGACGTACGGCACGACCGACAGCCACGCAGTAGCGTCGTAGGTATCCACCGCGAGGGCGTCGGGAAGGTGCGGTTCCACGACCTCGGGCGCGACCGGCCAGTTGGCGAACAGCAGGTGTCGCCAGCCCATGTGCAACTCGAACATGGCGGGGTTATCTCCGCTCGACCGTCGAATTTCGAGACCCCGTTCCCGACCGCGATTCGACGCCGGACCGCGGTTCGACGCCCGCCTCGACTTCGAGGCGACGCTCGACCGCCTCGGCGACGCCGTAGGCGACCCACCCGGTCGCCGCCGCGGCGGTTCCCGCGCCGATGCCCGCGAGGAGTCCCGCCCGCCGGTCGCGGCCGCGCGACCCGAGGAGGTACGCGACGGCGAAGGAACTGCACCAACTCAGGAGGGCGCTCGCTCGTCTGCTCATAGCTGAACGTAGGGGAGCGCGGACAAAAGGGTACTCCTCGGTCAGAGAGCAGTGTGGTCGAGGTCGTGCCGGGGCGATTTCCGGCGTCACATCGGGGGGTTCGACCCCGACGAACCGGGTCGAACGAGCGTCGATAGCGTCCGTAAAGGTGACTATAGGATTAAGAAGACATTATTTTTATTTCCTAGAAGGTCGTGGACCTGTCTCTCAACCGCTTACTCCGAGAAGTCAGCAAGCGCGGGCTCGAACTCCCGGAACCCGTAGTAGGTTATCAGCACCGCGCCGAGACCCGTCACGACGAGGAGGCCCTGCACGACGACCCCCAGTAGCGGAATCCGGCCGAGGAGGTCCGCGGCGACGACGAAGATGGCGACGCCTGCGGCCGCGGCGCGGTCCGGGCGGTCGATGGGGAGCGCCCGGCCGACCAGATAGCCGTAGACGACGTAAGCGTAAGCGACCGAGAGCAGGCCGACCGCGAGACCGAACAGGCTCACCGGGACGAGAATCAGCGTGAATGCCATGAACACGAACAGCGCGAGCGCGGTCGCGCCGGTGAACGCGCCGACGACGCCGCTGACGACCGAATGATGGACCACCGAGTCGGCGACGTTAGCCAACAGCGCCGGGCGACGGCGTGCGAGCAGGCCGCCGACGAGCGCGAGACCGAGCGCCTGCACCGCGAGAAAGCCCAGTTGCGTCGCCAGCGACCGCTCCTGCTGGACGAACTCGACCGTCGAGCGTGACCCGAGGGCGGCACCCTCGGCGACCGCGGCGTCCCCGGCAATCGTCCGGAGTTCGCCCGAGACGGCCGCTCCGTCGGCTATCGAGACGTTCCCCGCAGTTGTACTACGTCGCCCTCGACGGTCCCCGCGACGCGAAGGTCGCCCCCAGCGACGTAGACCACGCCCGAGACCGTCTCGTTCGCCGGGACCGTGACGGTTCCGCCGCCGACGACGAGGACCTCCTCGATTTCCGTGACCTCGCGGTCGCCGTCGAAGACGACTTCCATCTGCTCGACGTTCCGGCCGCTGGCGGTCAACAGGAGGACGACGACCACGAGGAGGGGCAGGACTTCGAGCGGGTCGGCCATCAGCGGTTCACCTCCGTGCCGTCCGCGCCGTCCGCTCGCTCAGGGTGGGCGGCCGCCACCTCGCCGTCCGAGTCCCACGCGGCCGCGACCAGTCGCCGGAGGTACAGCGCCGCGACGAGACCGGCGAACAGCAACAGCGCCAGCGCGTTCACGACGTTGAGGTGCGACAGCAGCGTCACGTCGCTACTCTCAAACGAGAGGGCGACCGCCGTACTCAGGAACGTCGCCAGCCAGCCCGCGAGTCCCACCCCGATTGCGGTGTGGGTCCCGACAGTCTCGGGCGTCGAGAGGTCGGGCCAGAGCGCGAAGTTGAGTGTCGTGTAGAAACTCACCGCCACCGCGTACACTGCCGAGTTTATCGGCGACGACGGCCCGCCAGCGACGCCGGGAAACCACGCCGCCAGTCGCACGTCGGTCGTGTAGAACAGGTGTGTCAGCGAGAACAGGCCGAACACCCACAGAAAGAGCCAGTTGCGGTCGAAGTTCGTGTAGAGGACCCCGGCGACGAGCGCCCCCAAAACGTGGACCACCCCGAGCGCGAGGTGGTCCGAAAAGTCGGGCGACTGCCACGCGCTCTGGACGAACGTCGGCGTCTCGACGATTCGGAGGAAGCCCAGACTGTCCACGAAGAACACGCCGAACATCAGGACGACCGGCCCCCAGAAGGCGAAGCTCCGTGTCGAAACCGGCGCGGTCTGGCCGTCGGACCGGCAGAACCGCCCGACGCCGAACGCTCGCTGTTCGTGCTGGTCGGCGAGCGCCCCGACGAGACGGTTCGCCGCGCCGACGCGCCCCGAAGCCAGTACCCCGAGACCGACCACGGCGGGAGCCATCGCCGCGACCATCACGGCGCTGAACGTCTCGATGCGCCAGTCGAGCGGATAGACGTTCGCCGCGAAGTACGCCGCCGCCGTAATCGCGGCCGCGACGTACCCCCTGTCCTCGACCGGCACGAAGTCGATAGTCATCCCGAACGTCACCGGAATTCCGACGCCGAGTCCGACCGACGCCAACAGAATCCACGCGCCGAACGCGGGTACGTTCCCGACGAACGGCGCGACCAGCGTCAGGAGAAACTGGACGAGGAGGACCCCGAACAACAGGCGGAACTTGACCCACAGGTTCCGGCTCCACCCTCGCCGGTCCATCGTTACCCCGGTCGCGACGGCGACGACGAGCGTCAGGAGCGCGAGGGCGGCCATCCACGTCGAGACCTGCCGCTCGGTCATCCCGACGAGTCGCGTCCCGAGGTCGAGCAACCCCAACTGGACGAACGTCACGTTGTAGTAGTACCCCGCCGCCAGCAGACCGACGAGGAGTACGTAGCCCAGCAGGGTCGCCCACTCGCGCTCGCGGACGAAGCCGAACAGTCGCATCGACTCCTAAGACGACGGTCTCAGCCTTCAATCCTCGCGTCGGGTCGCTCCTCGGTTGAACGACGGAGGCGTCGAATCCGCAGTATTTTCTATAGCGACATACGATTTGTTACTGGTTTTTACTTCCGCTCTGCTACCGAGAAGCCTTTAACATCTACGCGGCTACGACGTACTACAGAATGCCATCTATCCAGTCGACGCTCGGCGACGAGGAGGGGATCGCCGAGGAGTTGGCCGAGAGCCAACGCCAAATCTCCATCGCCGAGTTCTTCGAGAAGAACAAACACATGCTCGGGTTCGACAGCGGTGCCCGAGCGCTCGTGACGGCGGTGAAGGAGGCGGTGGACAACGCCCTCGACGCCACCGAGGAGGCTGGTATCAAGCCCGACATCTACGTCGAAATCGACGACTCGGGTGACTACTACACCCTCGTCGTCGAGGACAACGGGCCGGGCATCACCAAAGAGCAACTCCCCAAGGTGTTCGGGAAGTTACTCTACGGCTCACGGTTCCACGCCCGAGAACAATCGTTGACTCCCGACCAGCGATTGCTGGTACGGCGGAACGGCGAACTCGATTTCGTTCCCATCGGGGTGCTCTGTGACGCCTACCTCCCGCAGGAGGGGGCAGAAACGGCTCCGATTCCGGACGAGATAGAGGCCCCGGCGTTCAACCGTGAAACGCACGAGATGACGTGGGAGCCAGTTACGCACGCCATCCGACACGAGACGGACGAACGAACCTACGAAATTACGACGGAAAAGGGTCGAGCAGTCGAGGTTACTGGAAACCATAGCCTGTTCAGCGTCACGGCAGAAGGTGAGACGAAGGAAGTGAGTGCCGGAGAGTTGGAAGCAGGTGATACGGTTCTGACACCTCGAACCCTCCCCGGCTTCGAAGAGACCGTTTCGGAGGTGAACCTCCTAAACCACTTGACCATCGACCAACTCGAAGACCGGCGAGTGTACGTCTACGGATTCGACGAGGAGACGCTAGCCGAACTCCGGTCGGGAGAAACGATCCGTCGCAAGCCCTCGGAGGACAGCAGTCGAAAGCGGTACTACTACCGGTACGATGGCGTCGAAATCCTTCGAGACAGTTTAGAGCAGAATTACGTCGAGAAAGGGTATCTACCAGCCGAGAAGGTGGTAGAACTCGGCTGGGAAGAGAAAGCCGCCGACTGTGAACTTCGAACGTACCAAGTCGGCGGCGAGGAGACCGGGATGCCAGTCACGGTTCCGCTGTCGAAGTCGTTCGTGGAACTGGTAGCCCACTACATCTCCGAGGGACACACCGACGACCGTCAGATCGGCTTTACTTTCGGGTCCCACGAGTCGAACCTCATCGAGACGACCGAGCGGGCTATCGCAAAGGTCGGCTGTTCGACCACGACGGTTGACCGGAAGCGAAACTCGACGCGAGTGAAAGCCTTCGGCTCACCGCTGGCGATGTTCCTCAAGAACGTCTGTGGCGACACTGCTCGAACCAAGCGAATTCCGGACTTCGTGTTCGAGGCGGATAGCGAGTATCAGCGGCAGTTCATCGCCGCGCTGTATCAGGGAGACGGGTCGGATTCACATCCGAGCAACGAACTTTCCCACACTACGACGAGCGAGACGCTAGCTCGACAACTTTCGGTCCTCTGGAACATGCAGGGGGTGCTGGCGAGTACAGAGACCGTCGAGAACGCCAGCGGGTACGCCGACGACTCGGCGACTACGTATCGAACGAAGGTCTACGGTGAGGATGTCGAAATCAGCGACGTTTTCGAGGCAGAAATCGCGTCTGGAGAACAGCAGTACAAGCGAATCCCGACATCGTTGCTAGAGGACCTTCGAGTTGGGCACGTCGGGAGTAAGACGGTGCCGGACACTATCCCCGGTCTGCTCGTCGGTGTCGGCGTCGGATCGAAAATCAAGCACGCGGAAGTGTACCAGACACTTATCGAGGACGCGATAGCAGGCGAGTACGTCGAGAAACCCCGGTACGTTCACAATTTACAGGAGATGGGGCTTCTCGACGACGACCACCGTCCGACCGAGAAGTTGGCCGACCTCTGGGAGAGCATTCAGAACCTGCACGGACTCACGGACACCGACATGTGTCTGCTCCGAGTCGAGAACGTCGAGGAGACCGAACCACCGGAGTACGTCTACGATATATCGGTTCCCGGTGCGACCGGACGCGACGAGAATTTCGTCGTCGCCAACGATGGAGCGCTCAGCGTCAAGAATAGCCGCGGTCAGCAAGGAATCGGGATTTCGGCGGCTGTCCTCTACTCCCAGTTGACTTCCGGCAAACCGGCCAAGATTACGAGCAAGACCGAGGCCGGGTCCGAGCAGTACTTCGAACTCATCATCGACACCGACGAGAACGAACCGGAAATCAAAGACGAGTCGGACTCGCCGCCCGCGGGCAAGCACGTCAACGACACCCACGGGACACGCATCGAGTTGGAGATGGAGGGCAACATGCGCGCCCGCCAGCAACTCCAGCGCTACATCAAGCACACCGCGGTCGTGAACCCTCACGCCCGCATCGAGTACCGCGAGCCGGGCATGGACGAGCCACAGCAGTTCCAGCGCGCCGACGGCGCGGAACTCCCCGCCGAGACCGAGGAGATTCGCCCGCACCCCCACGGCGTCGAGTTGGGGACCGTCCTGAAGATGCTCGCCAGCACGGATTCGCACAGCGTCTCGGGGTTCGTCCAAGAGGAGTTCACCCGTGTCGGCCGGAAGACCGCCGACTCCATCCTCGACAACTTCCGGGACCGCCACTTCGGCCGCGAGGCCGCGTGGCAACCCCCTCAGGCTCACGAGAAGTCGGACCTCGCACGCGCGGTGGCGAACGCGGTCTCGAACAAGAGCAAGGACGCGACCGCCGCCTTCGGCGACGAAGTGGCCGAAGCAGTCACCGGCCGCAACCGCGTCGCCTACAGCGAACTGGTCGAAATCGTCGCCGAGACCGCGGATTCGGTCGGCGAAGAGTACGACGAGACGTTCGGCGATACGGTACAGGAAAACGCAGTCGAAGCCGCGTGGGAGCGACTCACCGGCGACCGCACGAGCGACCTCTACCAACTCGTGGACAAGGCAACCAGCACGCGCAAGGACGACGAGACGGTCCACGGTCTCGCCGAGCGCCTCGCCAAGCGGTTCGAGAAAGGTCGGGAGCGAGACCGAGCGACCCACGACGAACTGCGCGAGTACGTGGACAAGGCCGCCGACCAGACCGAGGAGTACGACGACGCGACTATCGGCGACACCGCCCGCGAGAACGTCGTGATGGAGGTCTGGAACACGATGGTCACGGTCCCCGACGCGGTGCCGAAGGTCAACGACTTCGTGGACGACCGCGACATGTCCAGCGACCTGCTGGAGGCGATGACCGCGACCGACATCATCTCGCCGCCGACCAACTGCCTGTCGCCCATCACCGACGAACTCGTGGAGGCCGGACTCCGCAAGGAGTTCGACGCGGACTTCTACGCCGCCTCGACCCGCGACGCCGACGTTCACGGCGGCGACCCATTCATCGTGGAGGCCGGAATCGCCTACGGCGGCGAGCTAGACGAGGAGGGCAAGGCCGAGGTCCTGCGGTTCGCCAACCGCGTCCCGCTGGTCTACCAGCGAGGAGCCTGCGCGACGACCGACGTGGTGAAGTCCATCGGCTGGCGCAACTACAACCTCAGCCAACCGGGCGGTTCGGGCATCCCGACCGGCCCGGCGGTCGTCATGGTCCACGTCGCCTCGACCAACGTCCCGTTCACCAGCGAGTCGAAGGACGCAATCGCCAACGTTCCCGCGATAGAAGACGAAATCGAGTTGGCGATTCGAGAGGCCGCCCGCGAACTCAAATCCTATCTCAACAAGCGCAAGTCCCTCCAGAAGCGCAAGAAGAAGCAGAACGTCATCGCCTCCATCCTGCCGGAGATGGCCGAGAAGTTGGCCGACGTGACCGGCCAGAGCGAACCGCAGTACGAGGATGCACTGGCCCGCATCATGAACAACGTCCTCGTGGAGCGCGAAGTCGAAGATGAGAAGATTCGGCTAATCGTAGAGAACAATAGTGGGACGAATGTAAATCCTCGACTGAGAGATCTTATAGAAACTGAGCCCCAGAACCTCTCAGACGGTGCTAGAAAATCTGGAAACGATGAAGAAGGGTGGCTGATTGACTGGTCGCCAACAGTTGAAAGCGGTGGCGAAGCAGTTCTCACCTTCGAAATCGCTGAGAACGTATCGTTTGGTAAAGTAAAAGTTGAGGGGATTGAGAACCCCAAACTGACTAACAATACAGAGCCATGAGCGCAGACAACGAAGCCGAAGCCCAAGAGAAACTCATCGACCTCGCCGCGGAGTTCTACGACCAGTTCGAGCGGGGCGACATCCCCGAGATGTCGGTCCCGACCCGGACCAAGAGCAACATCGTCTTCGACGAGGACGAGAACGTCTGGGTGTACGGCGACCGCGAGAGCACCCGGAGCGCCAACAGCGTCAGGGGCGCTCGTAAACTGCTGAAGGCGATATACACTATCGACTTCCTCTCCGAGCAGTTGCAGGAAGACCGGTCGTCCACCCTCCGTGAACTCTACTACCTCAGCGAGAGCTGGGACGTGAACGAAGCGCAGTTCTCCTCACAGGACGAGTCGAACCAGTTGGTCGAGGACCTCGAAATCGTCTCGGAGGTCACCCGCGAGGACTTCCACATGCGCCCCGAGGAGTCCGGCGCGACCATCATGGGACCGCTCCACCTCCGCGAGCAGACCCGTCGCGGGGAACGCGAGATTCACTGTCAGGAGGACGTTGGCGAGGGCGGCTACCAGATTCCGAACAACCCCGACACCATCGAGTTTCTGGACCACGACGCCGACTTCGTCCTCTGTGTGGAGACCGGTGGCATGCGCGACCGACTGGTCGAGAACGGCTTCGATGAGCAGTACAACACCATCATCGTCCACCTCAAGGGCCAACCGGCCCGCGCCACCCGGCGCATCACCAAGCGCCTCCACGACGAACTCGACCTACCGGTCGGGGTGTTCGCCGACGGCGACCCGTGGTCGTATCGCATCTTCAGTTCGGTGGCGTACGGGTCCATCAAGTCGGCCCACCTCAGCGAGTACCTCGCCACGCCGGAAGCCCAGTACATCGGCATCCAGCCCGAAGACATCGTGGAGTACGACCTGCCGACCGACCCCCTGAGCGACTCGGACATCAACGCCCTCGAATCCGAACTGGAGGACCCGCGCTTCCAGACCGACTACTGGGAGGAGCAGATAGAGATTCAGTTAGACATCGAGAAGAAGTCCGAACAGCAGTCGCTGGCGTCTCACGGGCTGGATTTCGTCACGGAGACTTACCTGCCCGAGCGGCTCGACGCGATGGGCATTCTGTAGTCAGACGAACTCCCGGTTTTTCTCCCGGCGTTCGTTGCTTCTCTCCTCGTCACCGATGCGCTCGCGGACGAACGGGTCGCCGTTCGCACAGGCACGACAGTAGGTGTTTTCGCCCTCGTTGCACGTCTCGACCGGGATTCCGGCGACGTATCGCTTCTCGGCGAAGCTGCGTCGGACCCCGGTTCCGACCGGGCGGGCGCAGGCCGAGCAGGGACGGGTCGGCTCCTCGACGACGCGCTCGTCGGTCGTACGACGGCGGCCGAACGTCGTCGGCGACTCGAACCCCGGCGCGAGTTGCGTACTGAGCGGAATCGACGCGAGCGCCGCGAGGAGACACGCGCCAGCGATGAGCGTCGGGACGAGCGACGACGTGACCAACAACAAGAGCAGTGCGACCAGCGCGAGCGAGAACCCGAGCGTCAGCCCCGCGGCTACGCCGACCGCCGACTTGAGCGTCCATCCCGACGGCCGCTCGCCCGAGCGGTGTTCAGTCCCGTCGGCGTGCAACTCGACGCGCTCGGCACCGGGCGAGTAGCTGTACCACGCGTACAGCAGGTTCCCGGCCGGAGTGGTCGCCAGCAACAGGAGCGCGTGAATCCACGGCGACCCGAGCGTGCGATCTACCATCACCACTCGGTCGCCGTCGTCGCGTTTCACGTCCCAGCCCTCGACCGCGTAGCGTTCGACACGCTGGCGGAGGTCGGGGTTGGAGACGGCCGGGCCGCCCGACGACGAGTGCGTCTCCGAGACGAACTCCTTGGCCGTCTCGGTCGCAAATCGCGCGGCGCGTTCGGTGCCGGACGCTCGGTCGTCCACTCTCCCGCGGTTCCGGTGGTCGTCGCGCACGGCGGTCCCACACTGCGAGCAGAAGGCGTCGCCGGGCGACAGCGACGACCCGCACTGCGAGCAGAAGTTGGGCGTACTGGGAGAACTCACATGCTAACTTGTTGGAGAGCAAGTAAGTAGATTACGTTGGGTTTCCAAGGCGAGAAATCGGAAGCGAACTGTAATCGCCCTCCCGACCCGGCCGAGTCCTCCGAGAGAGACGGTACTACTCGAACCCCGATATAAAATAATCCGGTCATAAAAATATAAAATATCCCTCTTGTTTAGATATAATTGCACATGTCGAGAGATGAATCAAAAATGGATCGTCGTAGTGTTCTCAAGAGCATCGGGACTGGCGCGGCGCTACTGAGCGCAACGGGCATCAGTTCCGCCGCGGAGCGGTCTACCATCGACCTCGATACGAAAGCGGAGCTGGTCGGTCGGTACGAGGCCGATTCCCTGACCGACGAGACCGTCGAGTCTCACCTCCAGTCGGAACTGGACTTCCTCGCCGCGGAGGGCGTCGTCGACGAGGCGACCCTCGACCGCCTCCCCACCAACACCCACATCGAGGAGCGCGAGGGACTCAGAGCCGACGAGGACCGAGAAGGGTTCGCCATCACTGCTGTCGAGGGAGAGGGAGACCCTACGGCTCACGTCGCCGTCAAGTTCACGGACGGCGAGGACGACATCGCCCTGTACTCCCAGCCCGAGCGCGACGAGAGCTACGCCATCGTGCAGGACAGCTCCGGCGAGAAGGCGATATACAAGGCCTCTTCAGGTCGCGTGTTCGACAGCGGCTGCGACGGAAATTGCAAGTGCGGCGAGGAGTGCAACATGTACCACCAGAAGTACGAGATTCACACCCTCTGCTGTTACGACGACCACGGGTACGGATGTACTATCGAGGACAAGGAGTGCATCTGTCAGTGCTTCTAGTCGTAGCGACGCCACGACGGTAGTTGCCGACGCGCTTGCTGACAAATATTGCTAATTTGGCGGAACAGCGGCGGGGGAGCGACCCGCCGACGAACTTCTCGCTGGCCGCCAGTAAACGTATCTCGGAGAACGTCGTAGCGCGCTCGATGGCACTCAGCGCACGCAACCGACTCGCGGGAACCGTGACATCGCTCGACACCGAGGGCCTGATGGCGGAAGTCGTCGTGGAGACCGACGACGGAACCGAGGTCACGTCGATTATCACCAGCAACTCCGCGGACCGACTCGGCTTGGAGGAGGGCGCGAACGTGAACGCGGTCGTCAAAGCGACCGACGTGATGATAGAGCGCGAGTAGCGAGGGCGACGGAGCGGGAGGCCGAACCGTCGGTACTCGCGGCCGGACCGCTCACTCCCGGCCGAACCAACTGTCGAGTACCGCTTCGGCGGCCTCGTCCTGCGACCGGACGTGTTCGCGCTCGGGGTCGCTCCGGTAGTCGAGCGGCCGGAGGTCGCCGACCGCCACGCGCTCGGCGTCGAGTCGCGCGGCCGCGGCGACCTGCTCGTCGTCCAGCGCGAACGGGTGACCGCCTTCCGCGCGGGCCTCGCGGTCCACTAGCGTCTGGGTGTCTTCGAGGACGGCGAGGCCCTCCTCGGTCCAGCAGTCGTGACAGCACCGGAACCGGAGGGTGCCGCTGTAGTCGCCGACCGCGGTGGGCGCGAGGCCGCCGTCCATCGCCGCGCCCCAGACGAGACCGAGCGATTCGACCGTGACGTAGCGGTCGTCGTCGCTCCCGCAGGCGGCGCAGACTGTCGGTTCGTCGGCGTAGGGCCAGTCGTCGGGGACCTCCATGTCCGGAACGTGGAAATGGACCGACAAATACGTACTCCTTCCGGCGTGCGGAACCCCCTCGCTCCGTCACCGGAGGAGGACGGCCAGTCCCGCGAGCGTCCAGCCGACCAACCCGAGGCCGTAGAATAGCAGTTTGCCCCGGAGCGCCACGTCGGCACTCGACCCCGGTAGCAGTTCCATCCCCTCGCTCACGCCGCCGATGTCGGCCTCCTCGGCCGCGCCGACGCCGGAGGCTGGTGCGGCCCCGGCCTCGCCTGCGCCTAACACGACGAGGAGAACCCCGGCTCCGGCGAGCAGGAGCAGGGTGAGACCCGAACTGAACGCGACGTAGGCGACGCCGACCGTCGCCGCCGCGGCGACGAGGGTGTAGCGAACCACGGGCGCGAGGAGAGCGTTCCAGTCCATACCCGAGAGTTGTCAGGCAGGAACAAAAATATGGAGGGTCGAACCGGAACCGCGTCCGAACCTACGCGAGGGCCAGTTCGAGACCGGTCCGCCCGCGGAGCCACCGCTCGACCGCCGCCAGCAGGAGGTAGCCCGCGACGTACAGCGGCGCGAACAGGAAGACGAAGGTGAATCCGGGAGTGTCGCCCTGTCCGCTCCCGATGGGCGGGTACTCGATGAGGACGTGCCAGAACAGCAGGACTCCGGCCATCAGCGCGACCGGACTCCGGACCCGGTAACGGACGCGGAGCGCAATCGGCACGCCGACGGCACCGACCGCTCCGGCGAGCGCACCGCCAATCGTCAGCCAGAGCGGCGTCGAGAGAGCGATTTCCGAGGACGGGCGGAGGCTCCACGCGAGGAGGGCGGCGGCGTAGAGCGCGCTCGCGAGTCCACCGAGGAGGGCGGCGCGTCGCCAGCGTCGGGGCGAGAACATCTTCGAATCGAGCGACGCGGGCGGCGAAAATAGTTCTTCGGGAGACTACTCGTCCAGCACCACGGGCACGCCGCGCGTGGCCACGTCCGCCGCGAACGCGCCCGAGTCGGTCTCTAGCGCCTCGAAGGTGTTGTAGTGAATCGGCAACACGAGGTCGGGGTCCATCCGTTCCGCGAGGTCGGCGGCCTCCTCGCGGTCCATCGTGAACGACCCGCCGATTGGCGGGCAGAACAGCGACACGTCGAGTTCCGCGTGGCCCGGCAGGGCGTCGGAGTCACCGGGCCAGAAGACGGTCACGTCCTCGGCGTTCCGGCCGGGGAGCGTGAGGTGGTAGCCGACGCCGAAGCCCTCGGGGTGGAAGGGTTCGCCGCTCGAATCGGTGTGGGGACCGTCGGGTTCGTTGTAGCCCGCGACCGACCGGACGATGACCTCGCCGAACAGTCGGTCGTCCTCCTCGTCTACCTTCACCACGTCGTAGGGCAGTTCGTCGAAGTCCTCCACGTCGCGGTCGATTTTGGGCGGGTAGACCGCTTCGTAGACGACCAGCGTGGCCTCGTCGCCAGCGACGCGCCGAATCCCGTCCGAATCGTAGTGGTGGTCGTGGGTCACGAGGACCAAATCGCCGTCCTCGGGCCGGTAGTCGCGCGCCTCGGGGTGGCCGACGCTCGGCGAGTCGGGCCGCCACTCGCCGGTCAGGGTGCCGTACCGGCCGGGGTCCACGTAGACGACCGTTCCGTCGGGCGATTCGAGTCGCAGGCCAGCGTAACCGAGCCAGTCCACGGTGAGTCCGTCGTGTCGAATCGTCATGCGCTCGAATTGGAGCGCGCGAGTCAAAACGGTTCGGCCTCGGGACGAGTTCGGCGTCGCTCAATTGGCGCGCCGGAACGCCCGGAGCGTGTCGCGCTTGGTCGCGCGCGACTCGACTTCGCCGAAGCCCAGTTCGGTGAAAATCCGGTTCCAGTTGCGGTAGTACAGCGGGAACTCCTCTCTGACGTAGTTGACCCCGCGCCGGGCTTGCTCCTCGATGTCCTCGGGGACTTCTCCGTCGCCGCGGGACTCCTCGTCGGTGCGAGACTTCCCGTCGCCACGGGACTCCCCCTCGCCGTGAGACCGGCGGTCGTGCGCTTCCGCCGGGTCGCCGTCGCGGTCCTCGTTCTCCACCGTGACGAGCGCGTCGTCGGTGATGCGGGCCAGTTCACCGAAGACCGCCTCGTCGTCGGGATGGATGTGCTGGAGCGTCTCGACCGAGAAGACGGCGTCGAACCGGCGGTCGGGGAACTCCGGGGCGACCTCCTCGATGGCACCGTGATGGAAGGTGCCGGTCTCGGCGAGGTCCGGGTAGGCGTCGGCCATCACGTCGAAGGCCTCGTCGTTGATTTCGACGCCGTGGAGGTCCTCGAAGCCGTGTTCGCGGAGGTGTGCGAGGTGACGGCCCGAACTGCACCCCAGTTCGAGGACCGCCGCGTCCGACCCGACGAACGAGTCCAGTAGGTCCAGAATCATCTCGCTCGTCTCGTTGGGACCGTAGTAGGCGTAGTAGCTCGGCGAGTACTCGCCCGACCGCTCCGCCCACCGTTTTCGGACTTCGTCAGAATTCACTACTGTCGGGACGCGCCGCTGGCGTAAAGTCCCACCGGCTTCCGGACGGCTCGCGGGGCGGCGGAACGCTCGTCGGCGCTCCTCGCGCCAGCGGTCTTTTCCGACTCGCCGCCGAATCTCGGGCAGAATGGTCGTCTCGACGCTGGTTCCGGTCGGCGTCTTTCTGGTCGGGGTCGCGCTAGTGGTCTGGAGCGTCGAGGAGTTCGTCGAACACGTCGCCGAGGCCGCGGTGAATCTGGGCGTCTCGACGTTCCTGCTGACGGTCGTCCTCGCCGGGACCGACCTCGAAAACGCCGTGTTGGGAATCGCGGCCGCCGCGGGCGACCTGCCGGACGTGGCGCTCGGCACCGTCTTCGGCGAAGCCCTCTTCGTCCTCGGTGCGGCGGTCGGACTCGCGGGGCTGGCGGTCCCCTTCGAGGAGTCCACGCCCCGCGAATATCTCGCGCTGACCGCGCTTTCGCCCGCGCTTCTGGCCCTGCTGTCGGCCGACGGGCGACTCTCCCGACTCGACGGCGGGGTCCTGCTGGTCGCGTTCGCGCCGCTCCTCTGGGCGGTGTATCGGTTGGAGTCGTCGCGCTCGACGCGCTTTTTGGAAGCGGAGGACGCCGAGGAGCTAGAAGCGGAGACGACCGGCGAGCGGTCGGGAGGAGGCGACGGGCGCGACGCCGACGCCATCGACGCCGCCGATACCTCCGACGCCGCCGAGGGGGACTGGGACGAAAACGAGGACGGGGACGAGCGCGAACTGGCCGACATCGGTCTCGTCGTGCTGGCCGTCGTCGGGATGACCGCGGGGTCCCAACTGGCCGTGTCGGGTGCCCGCGACCTGCTGGCCGCGTTCGACCTCGTGGGACTGGCGTTCGGCGCGACGGTGATGAGCTTCATCGCCAGTTTGGAGGAGTTGCTCCTCACGGTCGAACCGATTCGGGAGGGTCGGCCCGCGGTCGGCATCGGCAACGTCGTCGGGAGCGTGCTGTTCTTCGTCACCGCGAACGCGGGCGCGATTGCACTCGTTCGGCCGCTGGACCTCACGACGGCCGTGTTCGCGGTCCACTGGCCCTTCTTCCTCGGGGCGCTGGCGCTCGTGGTGGCGTTTCTCGTCCGCGGTTCGGTCGGCCGGGCGGAGGGCGCGCTCTTGCTCGCGGTGTACGCGGGCTACTGGGCCGCGAACTACCTGCGCTGACCATCGGCGCGCCACGCCGACGGCTCCGAGGAGTCACCTCCGCGAGTCGTCAGCCTCGGCGTCCCGCGAGTCGTCGGCCTCGGCGTCGTCCGACCGGACCGTCTCGACCGGAATCCCCCGCTCGCGGAAGGCCGATTCGGCGCGCTCGAACTCCTCGTCGGCGTACGACAGCAGGCCGGAGGGCATCATCACGTACCGCTCTCTCACCCCACCGCCACGCCAGTAGCGGACGACGAACCGCGGCCGGGTCAGCCAGTCGTCGCCCTCGACGGCGGCGACCGACTCCACGTCGTGGAGCGGGATGCGGTCGGCCGACCCGACGCCCCGGCGGCGGTTGACCGCGCGCCCGGCGACCAGCAGAGTCGCGACCGCGAGCGCGCCGACCGCCGCCGCTCGCCAGTCCCCGTCGCGGAGGGTTCGGACGGCGGCGACCGCGAGCGCGCCGTAGAGACCGAGGTAGCCAGCGAGGAGAACCCTGTTGCCCTCCCAGTAGCGTCTGGCCTGCAGGTAGAGGCCCGACTCCACGCGGAGTTCGTCGTCGGTCAGCACGCACCGGCCGCGCTTGGTTCGGAACGTCGTCACGGAAGGCTCCTCGGGCGGATTTGGGCGCGTCGGCGGAAGAATTTACTGCCGCTTTCGAGGAGTCCCTACTGCTGGTCGGCCAGTCGCTCGACGCGCGCCAGCGAGTCGGCACTCTCGGGGTCCTTGTCGTCGCGCACGCCGAGGAACCGCGGGAAGCGCAGGGCGTAGCCCGACGAGTAGGTCGGCGACGCCTGTATCTCCTCGTAGCCCACCTCGAAGACCACTTCGGGGGCGATTTCGACCTCCTGTCCGTCCTGTCTCCGGACGTGGGGTTCCAGCAGTTCGGTCAGGTCCGCGAGTTCGTCGTCGGTGATGCCGGTGGCGACCTTGCCGAGCGTCTCGAACTCCTCGCCCTCCTCGACGCGGGCCGAGACGAGGAACGTCCCCAAGAAACTCGCCCGGCGACCCTCGCCCCACTCCGCGCCCGTGACCACGAGGTCAAGCGTCTCCACGTCCGGTTTTCGCTTGAGCCAGTTCTTCCCGCGGCGACCCGGTGAGTACGTCGAGTCGGGGTTCTTCAGCATGATGCCCTCGTGGCCCGAGTCGAGAGCCTCGGCTTCGATGTCGGCTATCTCGTCGGGGTCGTCGGTGACCCACAACGACGAGACCGCAGACTCCCCGGAACCGGCCTCGCCCTCCGGGTCGAACACCGATTGCAGTCGGTCGTGGCGCTCGGGCAGGGGCGTCCGAAGCAGGTCGTCGCCGTCGGCGTGCAGGCAGTCGAACGCGAACAGGTCGAGTTCGACCTCCTCGCGGGCGCGGGCCACGTCGTGCTTCCGGCGGAAGCGCCGCAGGACCTCCTGAAACGGCAGGGGGTCGCCCTCCTCGGTGGCGACGACCTCGCCGTCGATGATGGCCGGGGCGTCCAGAGTGGCTTCGACGTACTCGGCGATTTCGGGGAGCGGGTCGGTCACGTCCTCCATGTTCCGCGAGAAGATAGCGACCTCGCGGGCGTCGTCTCCGGTGTCCCACGCCAGTCCGTCGGGGTCGTAGTGAATCTGAACGCGCGCGCCGTCGTACTTCCACTCGACGGCGGCCTCGTCCCAGTCGTCCAGCGCGTCGGCGACGCTCCCGGCCTGCGCGAGCATCGCTTGGACGGGGCGGCCGAGTTCGAGGTCCATCGCCGCGAGTCCGGACTCGCCCTCGTCGCGGGCGACGCGGGCGACCTCCCCGTAGTCGTTCGACACTTGGAGCGCGCGCGCTACCTCCTCGACGGGCACCTCGAAGGCGTCGGCGGTCGCGTCCCGGACGGTGCCCTCGCCGACGCCGATGCGCATCTCCGAAAGGACGAGGCGGGCGAGATAGCGCGCTTCGGTCGAACTCGCGCGGTTGAACAGCGCGAACAGCACGTCTATCTTCTTATCCTGACTCCCCGACCCCTCGGCGGCCGCGAGCGCGTCAAGTTCCGCGGCGACCTCCGCGACGGTGAGGTCGTTCGCGGACCCGTTCGCTCCGCCGCCGGACTCACCGCCCGCGCCGCCGGTGAACGCGCCGAGACCCTGCTGGCCCCCGAAGTCGTAGCTCGCGGCGACTTCGCCGATGTCGCCGAGGTCCGCGAGGAGGCCCTCCACGTCGTCGGCCGAGACGTTGGTCCCGGCGGCCCGCGCGATGGCCTCGTAGCAGTAGTTCGGGCCGATGTCGAGCGTCCGCGAGGACCACGCCGGGAAGACCCGGCCTTGCACGAACCGGGCCAGCACGGGGAGGTCGTCGCCAGCGTCGGCGAACAGGTGCGTGACCTGCTCGGTAATCTCTGTGTCGGCACTTCGCTCCTCGATTTCGGCGGCGGTGTCGGCGAACTCCCCGAATTCCATCGTCCGTGCGTAGTTTGCGGGTGGGATTAAGGGGTTCGACTCTCGATTCGTGGTGGTGTTTCGGTCGAGGGATTGTGGTGGGGTTCGGATTCGGAAACGGCAGTCGAGTCGGGAAGTGCGAGGGCGAGAGCGAACGAGAAGTTAGCTGCTTCGGACTCGTGCAACGGAGTCATCGTGACCGTACAGCACTGCGACCGCGAACCGCGCTATCGCCGACGCCGATCATACCGCACGGCACCGCCCCGCGACCGCGAGCCTCACGCCTCCCCAACCTCGGCGGCCGCGGACGCGGCCGCCATCCCTCGCGCGGTTGGCGAGTCGCCGGACGGCGACTCGCCAGCGCGCGCCGACCGCAGGCGGGAGACAATCCTCTGCCATAGTTTCGAAAGGGGAAATAAACTTCTAACGTAGGAATATATTGCCTACAAGTGGGGCTATCTCTCACTCCTCGACGGCCAACTCCTCGTCGTCCAGCGCGTCGTCCATGGCGCGGACGAGCGCCCGGCCCTTCGCGAGGGTCTCCTCGTACTCCGATTCGGGGTCCGAGTCGTGGACGATGCCCGCGCCGACGCGCAGGTAGTACTCGTCTCCAGCCCGGACCAGCGTCCGGATGGTCATGTTCAGCGTCGCGCGCTCGTCGAACCCGACGACGCCGATGGCTCCGGTGTAGGGGCCGCGCCGGGTCGATTCGAGTTCGTCGATTATCTCCATCGTCCGGGGTTTCGGGGCACCCGTGATGGTTCCGCCGGGGAACACCGCGGCGATGGCGTCCGCGACGGATGCGTCGTCGCGGCGCGTTCCGACCACCTTCGAGACGGTGTGCATCACCTCGGAGTAGCGGTCGATGCGCCGGTACTCCGAGACCTCGACCGACCCGAACTCGCAGACCTTCCCGAGGTCGTTGCGCTCCAAATCGACCAGCATCGCGTGTTCGGCGTGTTCCTTCTCGCTGTCGAGGAGTTCCCGCTCCAGTCGTCGGTCCCCCGCGGGTGTCTCCCCGCGGGGTCGCGTCCCGGCGATGGGTTCGGTCACGAGGCGGTCACCCGCGCAGTCTATCAGGAGTTCCGGACTGGCGCTGACCAAATCGACGCCGGGGAACTCCACCAGCGCGGAGTAGGGCGCGGGGTTGACCCGCCGGAGCGCCGCGAACGCCGCGACGGGGTGGACCGCCGCGGGCGCGACGAGTCGTTGAGAGATATTCGCTTGAAACGTGTCGCCGTCCCGGACGTACGCCTTCGTCCGGCGCACCCGCTCGGCGTACTCGTCGGGGCCGACCTCGTTGCGGAACGTCGCCGTCTCGGCGTCCGCGGGCGGAGCCTCGATTTCCCGGTCGCCCTCGCAGGCCGAGCGCGCGAGGGAACGAGCGCGCTCGACGGCCCGGTCGTAGATTCGCGAGCAGTCGTCCCCGCTCCGCTCGTCCCGCGGCGACACCCGCGGACAGCAGGTCACGCGCAACTCGGTCCGCTCGTCGTCGGGTCGGGTCTCGCCTCCGCCCCGCGGTTCGCGCCACGCCGCCACGCGGTCGTAGACGCCCAACTGGAGTCTCGGGAGGTCGCGGTCGTCGGTCGTCGTCTCCGGCAGGTCCTCCAACTCGCGGGCGAGGTCGTACGAGAACCACCCGAACGCGCCGCAGGGGTAGGGCACGTCGCAGTCCCCGCGAACGAGTGCTTCCCCGCCGAGGAGGTCGTCCAACGCCGCGAACCCCTCTGGCGTCCCGTCGGTCGCGTCGGTCCGAACCCACCGCTCGGGGTCGGTGGCGAAGTAGCCCCACCCGTCCTGCCCGCCGGTGGTTTCGAGGTAGACGCCGTCGGCTCCGGTCGCTTCGCTTCCGGCGACGCCGCCCTCGTCGTCGCGCGCTCGCCGGTAGGCGTCGTAAGGGTCGCTCACCGTCGTCCGGACCTCGACCGGGATTCGGGCCGGGGCGTCGAGCGAGGCGGCGAGGCGGCGGAACTCCTCGGGGGAGGTGACCGTTCGAATCGTCACGGGGGAGAGTACCGTGGCGGCGGTTATCTGGCTTCGGGTTCGTGGCGACGCTCGGTCCGACCGGCGGCTCGGCGATTCGTTTCAGGTGAACCATCGACACCATTATGTCGGTCTGGGCCATTGTTTCGCACGCTCCGCATTTCACAAGCGTGGTGGCTGATGGTGCGGAGTACGGGCCCTCAGGGTCCGTTTTGGAGCGACTGTCCTCCGGCGGCGACGCATCTATTCGACGGTCAGCCGGTAGTTTCACTTTCACTACGGAACGTACTCGGTCGAGCGACCGTATTTTCGAGTCAAGCGTCCGCTTTCGCCCGGTTAGTCGCTCTAGACCGAACGGCGGTTTTAATTTCACTTTCACTCCGGTGTAGGCGAACGTCTTTACTACGATGACGACAACGCACGAACGGCGTGAGTTCACGCCTTCGGACCATCAGCCACCACGAATCCCGGCACCCGCCGGACGCGGAGCGACGCGCCGGACAGATTCCGGTCAGTGATTCCGCGGCTCTTTCCGGCGATTGCGGTCAGTCCTCGAAGTCGTCGGAATTGTCGCATCGCAACATCGAGATGCAGTCTCTGACCTCGTTGAGTTCGTCTTGTATCTCGTTCGTGCGCTCAATGTTCTCCTCCAAGAAGTCCATCATCCCTTGGTCGAATCGGTTGCTTCCCCCTTCGAGGAGGTTCTGTAGCTCTTCCAGTTCGTCTTCGTTCGCCCGAGCGTGGTCGAGCGCGGTCTCGACCCGCTCGTCTATCGGGTCGATCTCGTCTTCGACAGTCTGTTCGACGTACGACTTCGTGGCGAGTCCGGCGGAGCGGCGGGCGGCCCAGTAGAGGAATCCCCCGATGGTACTCAGGACGGCGGCGCTCGTGCCGAATAGCTCCACGACGGAACGGAGAGAGTCCATCCTTCGAACCGTAGCAGACGGATAGTACATACTCGTTTTCCGCCGAAACTTACTCGTAGGTCGTCCGCGCCAACACCGCGGGTTCCGCGTCCGACGACTCGCCGCGCTCGAATCGCCGGAGCGAGATTCGACCGCGAACTGCTTGAGCGCGCTCCTCGAAGTCGGGAATCGCGTCGTACAACTCCTCGGCCTCGCCCCGGTCGGCGTAGCGAATCGACGCACCGACCGCGGGTCGTGCGAGGCCCGCCGAATCGACGTACGCCCGGTAGCCCTCCGCCATCACGCCGGACGCGCTCGGACCGGGCAACTCGTCGCGTAGCTCCTCGGCGAGCGTGCGGTTCTCGACTTCGAAGACGAACTCGACCGCAAACGTCGTACGAGGCCGCGCCGTCTCGCGGGTCGGCGACCCCGTAGCGTCTGTGTTCGACATACGTCCGAAAACGCGCCGCGTCTATTATACTGGTTTTCACACGGTGAAAAACGCGCTACTCGTCGCTACATCGTTCGTTTCCGGAAAAAGAATGCGGTGGCGTTACTTCGAACCGGTCGGCGAGGCGGGCGTTCAGACCCGGCCCTTCTCGCCGTCGAGACCGTCCTGCACGATGTCGTCGAGGACGTTCATCCCCTCGGGGGTGACAACCGCGTCGGCGTCCTCGTCCACGTCGAGGGTGCTTCCCTCCTCTTTCATTCGATTCCGATACTTCCGGACCGCCCAGACCGAGCAGTTGGCCTTCTTCGAGATGGCCCGATTGCCGAAGAACGGCGCGCAGGCCATGATGACGACCTTCTGCCAGTCTCGTAGCTGTTTGTTGGGCATGCGTGGTGGCTGATGGATTTGGGGTGTGGCGACGCGCGGTCGAAGTCGGTGGCCTCCTCGTTCGGAGGGACGACCCCGACCGCACCGCCGCCACGGGTCGGTTCGCTAACGGTACGGGACGAGCGTCCGGAACGAGTCCAACGATGCTCGCCCGTCGGCATCACTTTCAACGAGCTGTTGATAGATAAAAGTATTGAACTGAAAACTATTATATTGGACACTGTGTAGGTGAATTAACCGTCTGCCTCGAAGTGAAAGTGAAGATTGACTCGCTCAGCGATAAAGTAGATGTTCGGGACTTCGAGACGGAACGAGCAAAAAAGGAAGACCGAGCTACAGCACGCGACGCATCTGCACGCTGTAGTGGTAGCCGCCGGTCGAACCGTCCTCGTGGGCCTCGACCACGCGGACCTCCTCGCCCGCGCTGGCGTAGGCGTCTACGTCCGCGCTCGCGCCGTCGTTGACGGTCGTATCGACGCCGATGCTGTCTCCTCGGCCCGCGCGCCCGACCGTCGGCATCATGTTGTCGAGCGTCGCGGCGTCGGCGATTCCCGCGTCGATGCTGATGCCCGACGTGTCGCCGCTCCCGTCGGCCGTGACGTGGACGCCCTCGACGTACCAGATTTCGCCGTCGGGGACGGTCACGGAGACGAGGGTGTCGTCGGTGCCGTTCAAACTGTGTCTGTTAGCGATGCTCTCGTCAGATTTGGTGGTGTCGTGAGTTGGCATCTACTTGGAGGAGTCCGCCTGTTCGACGCGCTTCTGGTACCGCTCCTGTACTCGTTGAGCCAGTTCGTGGTCGTCCCCGAGGTCGGGCGTCCGTTCCTTCGCCTCGGGTTCCGACGCGACGCCGGTCCCCTCGACTTCCGCGAGCGCCTTCGCGGCGGCCTCTTCGTTTTCGGGCTCCCACTCGATTTCGTGACCGGAGTTGGATTTTCGTTTGTACATAGTTAGTTAACCACGAAGCCGCCGATATGGACTCCTCGATAGTCATCACCATTCGATTGGACGCGATCACCGCCGACAAGGACCGTTTCAAAAGGCCGTCCATCTGCCACATCTTTCCTATTTATTCCAGCGTTATTTGGAGAGTCTTGTTTTAGTGTGACTTTCCAAACTTCACCACTTGGGACCGTAGTAGACTCGCCACCAGCTAAAACGATACTGATCGGCTCGTTATTAATGTCTGCTTGAACCATGATTTATGCCTCAATGAAGTCGTACGCTAACGCCTGTCTTCGTGCCTCTGCCTCGGTAAACCGCTCGTGATGCGCATCGCTCGCCGCATCTACGTCGGTCCCATGCTGTAACGGATACCCACTGAACGAAT